>NZ_JBEBOW010000084.1:0-16569 GCF_040396215.1 Diaphorobacter ruginosibacter
GCAGGCATGCGCGGTTTTTAGAGCCGCTAACACAACCCTCGATACGTCGTTGCTTTGCCTTGTCGTACGCTTGTACTGCCTGCGGCTTCGCGCCTCGTCTCGATCGCAAACCTTCGGTTTGCTGGGTCGTGTTAGCAGCTCTTAAGCTCCGCCTCAGCCTTCGGCCCTACATTGCACGCAAGGACGTGCGGGCAGGTTCCGCAGATTCACAACAACAAGGAACGCGATGAGTCTGAAACAAAAGCTGTGCAATGCGGCGCGCATCACCCGGCAGGCAAGCGCGCTGGCGCGGCCCTATTTCGTGTCGGAGGAAAAGGGGCGCGCCTGGGGGCTGCTCGCCGCGATCGTGGCGCTCAATCTCGGCGTGGTCTTCATGCTGGTGCAGCTCAACGAGTGGAATCGCGTGTTCTACGATGCGCTGCAAAACAAGCAGGCGGACGTGTTCTGGCGGCAGCTCGGCAAATTCTGCTGGCTGGCGGCGATCTACATTCTCATCGCCGTCTACAAGTTCTACCTGACCCAGTTGCTGCAATTGAACTGGCGGCGCTGGCTCACGCAGCGGATGCTCTCGCGCTGGCTCGATGCCAAGGCTTTCTACCGGCTGGAGCTGGCGCGGTCCTCCGAGGCGCAGGTGCCCGACAACCCGGACCAGCGCATCCAGGAAGACCTGAACCTGTTCACCACGTACACCGTTTCGCTGGCGATGGGCCTGCTCAACGCGGTGGTCACGTTCGTGAGCTTCGTGGGCATTCTCTGGGGGCTCAGCGGCGTCATGGAAATACACGCGCCGCAGGCGCTGGGCGCGGGCACCTGGGAGATTGCGGGCTTCATGGTGTGGATGGCGGTGCTTTACTGCATTGTCGGCACGGCCATCACTTTCCGGGTGGGCGCTCCGCAGGTGCTGCTCAACAATCGCCAGCAACGGTTCGAAGCGAATTTCCGTCACTACATGATCCGCGTGCGCGAGCATGCCGAGGCGATTGCGCTCGATGGCGGTGAGCGCGTGGAAGGTGAGCGGCTGTCGCTGCGTTTCGGCGACGTACTGGACAACTACCTGGCGTTGATCCGCAAGCAGAAGAACCTCATCTGGTTCACGACGTTCTTCGGGCAGGCCGCGGTGGTGTTCCCGTTCATCATCGCCGCGCCGCGTTTTTTCAGCGGTGCGATCCAGCTGGGCCAGCTCATGCAGATCAGCTCCGCGTTCGGCCAGGTGTCCGATTCGCTCAGCTGGGTGGTGAACAACTACCAGGACATCGCGGCATGGCGCGCGACCACGCAGCGTCTCTCGGGCTTCGACGAGAGTCTGGAGGAACAGGGCATGCACGCACGGGATGGCGCGCGGCTGGAGCCGGGCGGGCATCTGGAGACGGCCGGGCTGGAGGTGGATCTGCCGCGTGGCGAACCCATACTTGCCCACGCGGCGCTTGACGTGCGCGGCGGCGACCGTGTGCTGATCAGCGGCGCATCGGGTAGCGGCAAGTCCACGCTGATGCGCGTGTTCGCGGGCATCTGGCCTTTCGCCAGGGGACTGGTGAAGCGCCCGGACGATGCCATGTTCATCCCGCAGCGCCCTTATTTCCCGGAAGGAAGCCTGCGCGATGCGCTGGCCTATCCGGAGCCCGCCTCGCGCTATGCCGACGCGGCGCTGGCGAGGGCGCTCGATGATGCGCAACTGCCCGGCCTGGCCGCGCGGCTGGATGAGCAGGCCGTCTGGAACGCGGTGCTGTCTGGCGGCGAGCAGCAACGGCTTGCGATAGCGCGTGTTTTGCTCAAGCGGCCCGCATGGGTGTTCGCCGACGAATCCACCAGCGCCCTGGACAACGATACGGAGGCCGCCGTCTACCAGCGCCTGGTGGAACTGGTCGGGCAAGGCAACGGCGCCCTGGTATCGATTGCGCACCGCGACAGCGTGCTGGCATTCCACAACCGCCGCTGGCGCCTGGATGCACGGCGGCATCGCATCGACGAAGGCGGACCGGGCAAGGGCGGCGCCGGATGCGGCGCATGACAGCCATTCCCAAGGGCGCTGGCGCATGGGATGATGCCGCCTGCCGGTTTCCGGTTTGAAGCATTGACCGATGGGAGCGTGACTGAATGCGTGTGGGAGTTTTGACGGGTGGCGGCGACTGCCCGGGCTTGAACGCGGTGATCCGCGCCGTGACCAAATCGCTGATCCATCACGGGCGCTGCGAGGTGATCGGCATCGAGGACGGATTCGATGGGCTGATGAGCGATCCGCCGCGTGTGCGTCCGCTGGACTGGGATGGCGTCTCGGGCATCCTGCATACGGGCGGAACGATCCTGGGAACCAGCAACAGCGCCAACCCGCTGCGCGACGAGGCGACAACCCGGCAGGTGGCTCGCAACGCGCGCGAGCTGGGTCTCGATATGCTGGTGGTGATCGGCGGCGACGGCACCATGTCGCTCGCGCATGGCCTGCAGCGGCGCATCGGCCTCGAATGCATCGGCGTGCCCAAGACCATCGACAACGACATCGCCAACTGCGAGCGCAGTTTTGGCTTTGACACCGCCGTCGCCACGGCGACCGAGGGCCTGCGCCGCATCGAGAGCACGGCTTACAGTCACCATCGCGTGATGATCGTCGAAACCATGGGACGCCACGCGGGTTGGCTGGCGCTGGAGTCGGGCATGGCTGCGGGAGCGGACATTATTCTTTTGCCTGAGATCGACTTCGACCTCGGCTCCATCATCGAGCGCTGCAGGGAGCGCGAGCGGCGCCAGCGCTACACCATCATCTGCATCGGCGAAGGGGCGAAGGAAACCGGCGCCAGCCTCACGGTGCGCGAGCACGTCGCGGGCAGTCCCGAGCCCATGCGGCTGGGCGGCGTGGCGAATGTATTGCGTGAGCGCTTGCAGCCGCATCTGAAGAGCGAGGTGCGCGCCACGGTGCTTGGCCACTTGCAGCGCGGCGGCGACCCCACGCCTTTTGACCGCGTGCTGGCAACGCGTTTCGGCCATCATGCCGCAGAGCTGGTGATCGCCGGCGCATCCGGGCGGATGGTGACGCTGCAGTGCGGCGCCATCGGCAGCGTGGCCATGTCGGATGTGGCGAATGTGCAGCGCACGGTGCCGGTGGATCATGACCTCGTCGTCACGGGGCGCGATATCGGTATCTGTTTTGGCGAGCGGTAGCCCGGCGGCTGCTGCCGCCGCTTCTCAAGGAAAGGACGCGGGCTTGGGCGCGGGAGGCGCTTCGGGGGCCGGCGAGACCGCCGCATCCGCGGGCGAGCGGGTCTTGCTTTCGGGCAGGGGCGTGCCGGCGCGCCAGCGGCGCACCATGCGCTGGAAGATCAGCGCGTTGGGTATCTGCAAAAGCGTGCCCGGCGTGGCCGCCGTCGAATCTTCAAGCGTGGTGTAGAGCAGGTTGATGTCCACGACCCTGCCCACGGCGCCCTGTTTTTCCGCCGTGTCCAGCACTTCGATGTGGTCGCCCACGCGGAACGGACCCACGGTGAAGATCAGGAATGCGCAGAAAAGGTTGGAGAGCACGCTCCACGCAGCGAAGAAGGCGACGGCGCCCACTGTGGCAAAACCGGTGAACGCGGTCCACAGCACCGATGCGGAAACGCCCAGGCGCTCGAGCACCATCAGCGTGGCGCTCAGGATGATGAGCCAGCGCACCACCGCAGTGACCGGCATCGTCAGCTCGTGCGGGAACTGATAGTGGTCACCCGCCCGGTGCAGGATGCGTTTGAACGTGTTGTGCAGCAGCACGGCACCGACCAGGATCAGCGCGATCTGGAAGCCGGGAACGAGCAGCTCCAGCCAGTCCTGGATCCAGGGGGGGAGGTAGGTTTTCCATCTAATCATCATGCACGGAGCGTTGGCAGGAGAAATGGTGAAGCAGGCGGGAGGAGCGGAGCCCGCTGGCGTGAACGGGGCGCGGCGATGATTGCGCCTTGCATGCGCGGCCATGATGCGCACGCGCCGTCAATGCATCGCCCGGGTCAGACAGGACTATAAGGCGGGAATGGCTGCCCGTCAGCCTCGCGGTTCAGAGTTTGCGCTGTGCAATGGTGTCCATCTGCATCTCGAAGCTGAAGAAGCGGTCCCGCCCCTGCGTCTTGGCCGCGTAGAGCGCCTCGTCGGCGCGCAGCACCATGGAGACGGCGCTCGTGGCGCCATCCGGCACGCAGGTGGTGATGCCGCCAGAGAGCGTGAGCACGGGGCCGACGGGAGAGTCGGGATGCTGGATGTTGCGGGCCTTGAGCAGACCGCCGAGCGCGCGCGCGAAAGTCATCGCGCCGGCGCGCGGCGTGTTGGGAAGAATGAGCGCGAACTCTTCCCCGCCGTAGCGCGAGGCCACGTCGCGCGGGCGTACGCAGACCTCGCGCAGCACGCGGGCCACCTCGCGCAGGCAATGGTCGCCTCGTACGTGGCCGGCGGCGTCGTTCAGGCGCTTGAAATGGTCGAGGTCGCACAGCATGAGCGTCAGCGGAGTGCGGTCGCACCGGGCGGCCTCGATCTCGGTGTGCAGGATGCGGTCGAAGCCGCGCCGGTTGACCAGGCCCGTGACCGGGTCCAGCTCGACCATTTCATTGAGCTGCTGGTTGGCGGCATGCAGCTCGTCCGAGAGCTGGACCAGCCTGCGGCGCATCTCATGGAGCCGCCGCATGGCGCGCAGCTTGGCCGCGAGCACGATCGGCTTGACGGGCTTGACCAGGTAGTCGTCGCCGCCGGCCTCGATGCCGCGCCATACGTCCAGGTCTCCGTCGAGCCCGGAGAGAAAGATGATGGGGGTCCAGCCGCCGGGTTCCATCTCGCGCATGCGCTGCGCGACCCAGTAGCCGTCGTGCATGCCCGCCAGGCGGATGTCGAGCAGCACCATGTCCGGGCGGTGATGCCTGAAGAGCTGCAAGGCCAGCTCGGCATCGGATGCCTGCAGCACCGAGGAAACGCCCGCGTGGCGCAGTTCGTCCGAGAGAGCGGCGCGCATGGACGCGAGATCATCGACCAGCAATACCGTGAAGGGATGCTCGTCCGGGGAATCCTGCGCGGTCTCCCTGGGGAGGGCGTTGAATGATCGGCTCATGGGTGCTCGCACGATTCGCAGTATCGTTTCGATAGTCAAAAATTACTATCGAGTTTGCGAATGTTTAAGAATCTCAGGAGCCGAGTGTAACGCCCTTTTGAAGCGATTTGTTACTGTTCTCTGCGCAGGGCGGGGAACAGGATGATGTCGCGGATGCTGGGGCTGTCGGTCAACAGCATCATCAGGCGGTCGATGCCGATGCCGCAGCCGCCCGTGGGGGGCATGCCGTATTCGAGCGCGCGAACGAAGTCGTGGTCGAAATACATGGCCTCGTCGTCCCCGCCGTCCTTGGCCTCGACCTGCGCGTTGAAGCGCGCGGCCTGGTCTTCCGCATCGTTCAATTCGGAGAAACCGTTGCCGAATTCGCGGCCGGTGATGTAGAGCTCGAAGCGCTCGGTCACTTCGGGGCGCTGGTCGTTGGCGCGGGCCAGCGGCGAGATCTCGGTGGGGTGCTCCATGATGAAGGTGGGCTGCCAGAGCTTTTCTTCGACCACTTCCTCGAAATAGAGCACCTGCAGGCTTGCCAGGGAACGCGCCGAGAGCTTGTCTTTCTCCTCGGTCATGCCCAGCTTCCTGAGCGCGTTGATCAGCCAGTCGCGGCTGTTGACGTTCTCGCCCGCGTCGGTGAATTTCACGATGGATTCGGGAATCGTCAGGCGCTCGAACGGCTTGGAGAGATCGACCTCCCTGCCGCCGTATTCGAACACCAGCGAGCCGCGCGCGTTCCTGGCGGCGTCGCGCACGATGGCTTCGGTGTAGTCCATGAGGTCCTGGTAGTTCCAGTACGCGGCGTAGAACTCCATCATGGTGAATTCGGGGTTGTGGCGCACCGAGATGCCTTCGTTGCGGAAGTTGCGGTTGATCTCGAACACGCGCTCGAAGCCGCCGACGATCAGGCGCTTGAGGTACAGCTCGGGCGCGATGCGCAGGTACATTTCCTGATCGAGCGCGTTGTGGTGCGTGACGAACGGCTTGGCGTTGGCGCCCCCGGGAATCGGGTGCAGCATGGGGGTTTCCACTTCGAGGAAGCCGTTCTCCACCATGAAGCTGCGGATACCCGCAACCGCCTTGCTGCGCGCGATGAAGCGCTTGCGCGCGTCCTCGTCGGTCATCAGGTCGATGTAGCGCTGGCGGTATTTCACTTCCTGGTCGGCCACGCCGTGGAATTTGTCGGGCATGGGGCGCAGGCTCTTGGTGAGCATGCGCAGCCGGGTGACCTTCACCGAAAGCTCGCCTGCCTTGGTCTTCATCAGCGTGCCCTCCGCGCCGATGATGTCGCCCAGATCCCACTTCTTGAAATCGGCATAGACGTCTTCGCCGATGGCGTCGCGCGTCACGTAGAGCTGGATGCGGCCGGATGCGTCCTGCACGGTGGCGAAGCTGGCCTTGCCCATCACGCGCTTGAGCATCATGCGTCCGGCGATGCTCACGCCCACCTGCTGCGCCTCGAGGGTTTCGGCGTCGGCTGCGCCGTGGGCCGCGGCCAGATCGCCCGCATGATCGGCCGGCTTGAAGTCATTGGGGAACGCCACGCCCTTGCCCTGAGCCTGCGCTTCACGCAGCGCCTTGAGTTTCTCGCGGCGCTCGGCGACGAGCTTGTTTTCGTCCATGGTGACGGCAGGGGTGGTCGTTGGCTGTTCGGATGACATAAAGAGTGGGTTCTTGCCCGAAGGGGTGACAATAGCGACGTTCAAGGCGCCGCCAACCCTGAGCCAGGGGCTTTTCTTGGCGGCTTCGTGCGTCGGAAAACCCTCGATTTTAAATCCTTACATGTAACTCGGGCATACAAGGGCTTTTTGATCCATCGGCGGCCAGGCTAAATCATGAAAATCACCATTGTTGGCGCGGGATATGTGGGACTGGTGTCCGCCGCGTGTTTTGCGGAACTGGGCAACCACGTCCTGTGCGTGGATCGGGATGCCGGGCGCGTGGAGCGGCTCAAGCAGGCCCAGGTTCCCATTTTCGAGCCCGGGCTGCCGGAGTTGGTGGCGAAGAACAATGGGGCGGGCCGTCTGGTGTTCACGACGGACATGAAGGCGGGCGTTGCCCATGCGGACATCCTGTTCATCGCCGTGGGAACACCGCCTGCCGGTGATTCGAGCGCCGATATCGGCCAGGTGCTGGCCGTGGCGGACGCCATCGGTGAATCGCTGTCGAGGTTTCTTGTCGTGGTGGATAAATCGACCGTCCCGGTGGGAACGGCGGACAAGGTGCGCGAGACCATCTCCCGCGCGATGAAAAGGCGCGCGCGGCGCGAGAAGCCTGGGCGCAGGCCGCCGGAATTCACCGTCGTGTCCAACCCGGAGTTCCTGAAGGAAGGCGCCGCGGTGGAGGATTTCATGCGGCCCGACCGCGTCGTCATCGGCGTGAGCGACGATGCCGCTGGCCGCAAGGCCGAGGCGCTGATGCGCCAGGTCTACGCGCCGTTCAACCGCAACCGGGAGCGCCTGATCGTCATGGACGTCAGGAGCGCCGAGCTGACGAAATACGCGGCCAATGCGCTGCTGGCCACCAAGATCAGCTTCATGAACGACATGGCCAATCTGGCGGATGCGCTGGGCGCGGACATCGAGAAAGTGCGCCAGGGCATAGGCTCGGATCGCCGCATCGGCTATGACTTCATCTATGCGGGGCTGGGCTATGGCGGCTCATGCTTTCCCAAGGATGTGGCCGCGCTGTGCCACACGGCGCGCGAGCATGGTGAGCGCATGCGTGTCGTCGAGGCGGTGCGCGCGGTCAACGATGCGCAGAAGCGGCGCTTCGTGGAACGCATCGAGGATTATTTCGGCGGCTCGCTGCAGGGAAAGGTCATTGCGCTGTGGGGCCTGGCCTTCAAGCCCGCGACCGACGACGTGCGCGAAGCCCCCAGCCGCTACATCGTGCGCCGGCTGGTTGCGCTGGGCGCGCGCATCCAGGCGCATGATCCGCAGGTGCGCTCGCTCGAACAATTGATGCCGGCAGAGAACGTGGCCCGCCTGGGCAGGCACGTGGACTTTGCCGCCGATCCCATGCAGGCGGCGTGCGGCGCGGATGCGCTGGTGATCGCAACGGAATGGAAGGTGTACCGCAGCCCTGATTTCCCGGCGCTGCGCAGGCTGCTCAGGCAGCCGGTGATCTTCGACGGGCGCAATCTCTTCGATCCGGCGGACATGAAGCGGCTCGGTTTCTTCTACCAGGGCGTCGGTCGCCGCTCGGCCCCGTGATGGGCTGAATCACGATGGCCGAACGCCAAGCTCTTCCGACGGCCGTGGCATCCGGCCCGGCGCGCGGCTGGCTGCCGGGACTCGGCGGTGCGGCGTTGTGGACCTTGGCGCAGCATGCCGCGTTCTTTGCCTGCGCCTGGGGCGTGTCATGGTGGGCTGGTGCGCAACGCTTTGGCGCGTTCGGGCAAGGACTGGCGCTTGCTGCGATGCTGCCTGCGGCCGTCACGCTGCGGCTCGAATATGCCGGGCAGCTGGAACGCAGACCGCGCCGCGCGCAGTCCCTGTTTGGCCTGGCGGAAACCGGCGCGCTGACTTGCAGCGTGCTGCTGGTTGCGCTGCTCTCGCTCGCCAGCCTGCGGGAGGACGTGCCTGCGTGGTTGTGGGCGGCCAGCCTGGCCGTGCTGCCCCAGGCCGGCATGCTGGTGCTGGCTTCGCGCGAGGCGCGCAGTGGCTCGACGGTGCTGGCGGCGGCGCTGCGCGGCGCGCCCGCCATCGTGATGGCGGCGGTCCTGGCGCTGGCCTGGCTGCTGCGCCTGGATGAGGCCATCGAATGGTCGATTCCGCTGTCGGCCTGGCTGTGCTGGCTGCCGGCGTGCGCGTGGCTCAATGCGCGGTGCGCGGGGGCGCCCCGGAAAGCGCGCGCTGCACGCGCCCGGCTGGTGGCGGCGAAGCATTGGCCGTTCGTGCGCGCGGAGCTTCCGGCCTTTATGCTCAATACCAGCGCCAACCATGGGCAGGTTCTGCTGATCGGACTGCTCGCGGGCGATGCGATGGCCGGTACGGCGGCGCTGGCGCTGCGCATCGCCATGCTGCCGACCAGCGTGTTCGGCCTGGCCATGGCGGACCGCCTGCGCGCGCGCGTGGTGGCCGTGGGGCGTGGCGCGATGCTTTTGCCGATGATGCGCCAGTCGATCCGGCGCATGGCGGGCCTGTCGCTGGCAACGCATGCCGTGGCGGCGCTGGGCGCGCTGGCGTTGCTGCCATGGGTATTTCCGGCGCAGGGGCCGGCGCTGGTGACGGTGGTCCTGTGGCTGCTGCCGCTGGGCATGGTCCGGTTCGTGGCCAGCCCCCTGGCTTTTCTGCTGCCGTGGCGTGGCTGGCTGGGGCTCAGCCTGCTGGGGCAGTGCCTGCTTTTCGCATGCGCTCTGCTGTCGGTGCTGGCAGGTTTCCCCCTGGCGGGGCTCGATGGAGTTGCAACCGTGTATGCCGTGAGCGCATCCTTTGTGTATTTGGGTTACGTTTACGCGGCGCTGAAGGCAGTTCGGGACGATACTTGAGGTTTTGCGCCGCCGGCATCGGCTGCCAGCATTGCGCGGCGCTTCGACCAGCATCACCAGATTTATGAGCAGACAAGGCAAAGTGGGCTCCCGGCGCGAGGCAGGGCTCGCGCGTTCCTACTACACCGATGAGAGCAATTTCTCGCCGGAGCATCTTTTCTCGATGTCGTATCAGATCAGGCAACTGCACAGCTTCCGTCCCCGGAGGGTGCTGGAGATCGGCATCGGCAACGGCTTTGTCTCGACATTTCTCCGGCAGGCGGGGGTGGATGTGGTGACTGCGGACATCAACCCGGCGCTGCGCCCGGACGTATGCGCGCCGCTGCATGAGCTGCCCCGGCACCTGGAGGGCGAGCAGTTCGACGTGGTCTCCTGCTGCGAGGTGCTGGAGCACATGCCGTTCAGCGAGTTCGGCCGCAACCTGGACATCATCCGCGGCCTGGCGCCCGAGGCGTTCATCTCGTTGCCCGGACATTTCCCGTGGGCCGGCGTCATGGGGCGGCTGGGCATTCACAACCGTTTCGTGGATGTGTCGCTCGGCATCCGGATTCCATGCAGGCGGCGACTGACCGATGGCCATTTCTGGGAGATCGCCTCCGAATGGCAGACCCGCCGCGGCGCCCTGGTCGCGCGGATGCGCGAGCGCTTTGCGCGCGTGGACAGCGGCGTGTTCCCGATGAACCGCTACCACTTCTATTTCCGCTGCTCGGACAAGGAGGCGCGGTGAGCCATCCCGGAGAACCGTTGGCGAGCGCGCCGTGGCCGGGCGTCGGCGTGGAGGATGCCACGCCCATGCTGCTGTCGGTGATCGCCCCGTGCCGCAATGAAGCGGGCTACATCACCGACTTCTGCCGGAACGTCTCGGAGATGCTGCTGCCCCCGGGATGGTCGCTCGAGGTGCTGATCGCCGACGGCCAGAGCGACGACGGCACGCGCGAGCTGCTCAGCCAGTGGTGTATTTCCGACGCGCGCTTTCGCTGGGTGGAGAACCCGCAGCGCATCGTGTCCACCGGCTTGAACCGCTGTATCGAGGCCTCGCGCGGCGCAGTGATCGCGCGGCTGGACATCCACAGCCAGTATGCCGACGACTACCTGCTGCAATGCGTGCAGGTGCTGGAGCAGACCGGCGCGGACAATGTGGGCGGCGCGTGGCGCGCGCAGGGCAGCGGCGGCATGCAGAAGGCGGTGGCGGCGGCGTTCCAGTCGCCGTGGGTCGCGGGCGGGGCGCGTTCGCGCGATGTGGATTTCGATGGTGAGGTGGATACCGTCTATCTTGGCTGCTGGCCGCGCGCGACTCTGGCGAAGGTGGGCGGCTTCGACGAGGAGCTGGTCCGCAACCAGGACGACGAGCACAACCTGCGCATACGCCGCGCCGGGGGGTGCATCTGGCAGAGCAGCCGGATCCGGTCCACGTACTTTCCGCGCGGCAAGCTGTCGCAGGTATTCAGGCAATATGCGCAATATGGATACTGGAAGCCGTTCGTGATCAGAAAGCATGGCCAGCCCGCCGCATTGCGCCACCTCGTGCCTGCGGCATTCGTGGTGGCCCTGGCGGCGGCGGCGCTGCTGGCGCTGTCCGGTCGGGCGTGGCCGCTGGTGGCGCTTGTCGACGCGTACGCCGTGCTGCTCGCGCTGGCGCTGGTCGGCATGCGTGAGCAGGCCAATTCGCTTGGCAAGGCGCTGCGGGTGGTGGCGGTGGTTGCCGCCTATCACGTAGGCTACGGCTGGGGATCGCTCTGTGGCTGGCGCGATATCCTGTTGGGCCGTGGACCTCGGCCGCAATGGGGCGCATTGACGCGATGAGCCGCGGCCTGCATGCGCCTGCCTCCGAAAGAATTCATAGTCCGACAAAGCCCTTGCCAAAGCCCACCATGACTGAACCGGAAAAATCCCACGCGCTGCCACCCCTGCCGTTCGCGCTGCCCGACATCGGGGAGGCGGAGATCGCGGAGGTCGTTGATACGCTGCGTTCGGGCTGGCTGACCACCGGCCCCAAGGCGCGGCGGTTCGAACAGGCCTTCGCCGGGTTCCTTGGAGACGCGAGCCTGCAGTGCGTCGCCGTGAACTCCGCCACGGCGGGGCTGCATCTGGCGCTGGAGGCGGCGGGGGTCGGGCCGGGAGACGAGGTCGTCACGACAACGCACACCTTCACGGCGAGCGCCGAGGTGATTCGTTATCTGGGCGCCGACCCGGTGATCGTGGATATCGAACCGGACAGCTGGTGCATCGATCCGCGCGCCATCGAAAAGCGCCTCACCGCGCGCACGCGGGCCATCATTCCCGTGCATTTCGGCGGGAGAAGCGCCGACATGTCCGCGATTCTCGGCATGGCTCAACGCCATGGCCTGAAGGTGATCGAGGATGCCGCGCATGCATTGCCGTGCACCCATCGCGGGGCCATGATCGGCACGCTGGCAAGCGATGCCACCGTGTTCAGTTTCTATGCGAACAAGACCATGACGACGGGCGAGGGCGGCATGCTGGTGACGCGCGACGAGGCGCTTGCCAGGCGCGCGCGCGTGATGCGGCTGCACGGCATCGACCGTGACGCTTTCGCCCGCTTCAACTCCAGGGTGCCGGCATGGCGATACGACATCGTCGCGCCGGGCTACAAGTACAACATGACGGATATCGCGGCGGCGATGGGGCTGGTGCAACTGGGCCGGGCCATGGACATGCGCGGCCGCCGCGCGGAAATTGCCGCGCAATATGACCGGCTGCTCAAGGACACCGGCATCACGCTGCCGCCGCATGCGAGCGAAGGTGACCTGCATGCCTGGCATCTCTATCCGGTGGCGCTGCCCGCGGGCGTCGACCGGGACCGCTTCGTTGATGCCATGTTCGGACAGGGCATCGGCATGAGCGTGCATTACGTACCGCTGCATCGGCAGAGCTACTGGAGGGAGTCGTGCGGACTGCACGAGAAGGATTTCCCCGTGAGCGAGGCGCTGTACCGCAGCACCGCATCGCTGCCGATCTATACGCGCATGAGCGATGCAGACGTGTTGCGCGTGGCCAGCGCCGTGCGCAGTGCCATGGAGGCGCGGTGACGCCCAAGCGCCTGTTCGACGTGGCGGGAGCTCTGCTGGGGTTGGTGCTGCTGTCGCCCTTGCTCGTGGCCGTGGCAGTGGCAGTGAAGCTGGGCTCGCCGGGGCCGGTATTCTACCGGCAGGTGCGCGTTGGCCTGCATGGGAGGGAGTTCCGCATCCACAAGTTCAGGACCATGCGCGTGCATGATGGCGAGGGGCCGCAGGTCACGGCTGCGCACGACAGCCGCATCACGCCGCTCGGGCGGACGCTGCGCCGCTACAAGCTCGACGAGTTGCCTCAGTTCCTGGATGTGCTTGCGGGTAATATGAGCCTGGTCGGCCCGAGGCCCGAAGTGCCGCGCTACATGGCGAAGTACCCGGACGATGTGCGGGCGCGGATCCTGTCGGTGCGCCCGGGCATCACGGACAACGCCGCCATTGCATTCCGCGACGAGGAGCGCATGCTGGCGGGGTCGCAGGACGTGGAGCGTACATACGTGGAGCAGATCATGCCGCTCAAGGCGCGGTACTACCTGGACTATGTGAAAGAGCACAGCCTTGCGGGGGACGTGTTGATTCTGGCTCGTACCTTCAAGGCCATGGCGAGCCGGCAGGATCGATGGAAATAAATGACTGTGAACGGATTGCATTGGAGCCGCGGCGCCCTGTTTTTTGCACTCGCTGACGTGCTGATGGTTGCGCTCGCATGGGCGCTCGCGTTCTGGCTGCGCTTCAACTTCGAATGGCCGCAGGAGTATCGCGCGATGGCCGTGGACACCCTGCCGTGGGCCGTGGCATGCATGGTGGTGGGCCTGTCGCTGGCGCGCGTGCAGCGGCAGGCATGGCGCTACGTGAGCCTGGCCGACCTGCGCCAACTGGCGTGGGGTGTGCTGCTCGGCGTGCTGGGAACTGTGGCGTGCGTGATGGTGCTGCGCTATCCGGGATTTGCTCGCTCGGTGTTCCCCATTTTCGGCCTGCTCGTGCTGGCCATGCTGGCCGGCGCGCGTGCGACCTGGCGCTCTCTTGCCGAACGGCGTCATGCGCGCAGTGAATCAGGGCAGACGGCCCTGCTGATCGTCGGCACCCTGGAGGAAGCCGATCAGGCCATGCGCACCATCAAGGGCACGCAGGGCTGGCACGTGGCGGGCATCGTCTCGCCGCGCGAGCAGGACGTGAGCCAGAGCCTGCAGAACGTGAGCGTGGTGGGAACGACCCGGGAGCTGGATCGTATCGCCAAGGACTACAACGTGCGCTCGGTCCTGCTGGCCAGCCCGCCGGGTTCGCAGTTGCGGCGCGAGGTGCTGCTGCGCTGGTCGGGCTCGCAGCTGAATCTGCTGTCCATGCCGGCGGCGGAGCACTGGCTCAGCGTGCCGGCGACCGATCTGCGCCGCGTGGAACTGGAAGACCTGCTGGGGCGCTCCCCGGTGGTGCTGGATGCAGGCGATCTGGCCGAATGGCTGTCGGGACAGACGGTCATGATCACCGGCGCGGGCGGATCGATCGGCGCGGAACTGTGCCGCCAGGTCGCGCGCTTTGGCGTCTCGCACCTGGTATGCGCGGACGTATCCGAAGCTGCCATCTACACGCTCGAGCAAGAGCTGCACATGGCCCATCCCGAGATGCAGGGCCACTATTTCACCGCCAACGTGCGGGAGCATGACCGCATTCTTGCGATTGCCAGCCAGTTCCGCCCGGTCGTGATCTTCCATGCGGCGGCCTACAAGCACGTGCCGCTGATGGAGGAGTGCAACGAGGTGGAGGCGCTGCGCACCAACGTGCTGGGCACGCTCAACGTGGCGCGCGTGGCGGGCGAGTGCGGTGCCCGGCGCTTCGTGCTGGTATCGACGGACAAGGCGGTGAATCCCACCAGCATCATGGGTGCGAGCAAGCGGCTGGCCGAGCGCGTGGCGCAGACCATGGCGCGGCAATATCCATCCACCGAGTATGTGGCGGTGCGCTTCGGCAATGTGCTGGGGTCGAGCGGTTCCGTCGTGCCGTTGTTCACTTCGCAGATCGCGCGCGGCGGCCCGGTGACGGTCACGCACCCGGAGATCGTGCGCTATTTCATGACCATTCCCGAGGCGGCGCAACTGGTGGTGCAGGCAGGGCGCCTGGGGCAGTCCGGCCAGATCTATGTGCTGGACATGGGTGAGCCCGTGAAGATCGTGGAACTGGCGCGTCTGCTGATCCGCCTGTCCGGCCGCACCGAGGCCGAGGTGCCGATCGTGTTCACCGGCCTGCGCCCGGGAGAAAAACTGTTCGAGGAATGGCTGGCGAATGACGAGACCACGTCGGCGACCAGCCACCCGCAGCTTCGCGTGGTGCGCCAGGATGCCGGTACCGTGCTGGCGCTGGATCTGCCGCAGTTGCAGCAATGGATTGCGAGGCTGGGCGCGGCGCCGGCGTCCGGTGAACTGCGCGACGGGCTGCATGCCTACGTGCCGGAGTACCGTGCGCGCGGCGCTTGACGCGCGGCCGTGCCTCGGCGCGTCAGCGCGAGATGCCGGTTTTCTCGAGCACGTCGCTCACCAGTTCCAGCCGCGCGATGGGGTTGTCCAGCGTCATCAGGCGCTGCTTGAGCTCCACGGGCATGGGAAGCAGCTCGCACCAGCGGTTGGAAACCCAGGCGCAATCATTGAGCTGCCCGGCCGTGGGCGTGATGTGCACGGCGTTCTCGGGCGTGCGCTCGCGCAGCGATTGCAGCGCGTTGGCCAGCAGTTCGGAGCAGACCAGAAGCTCCGGCGGCACGCTGACCTGCTGGTCGGCAGGCAGGATCAGTACGTCGGCGATCCACAATCCGTGGTTGAGCAGCCTCTGCTGTGTGATCTGGAACCGGTCGCCGCCCTTGCAGCGCAGGTTGATGAGTCCGGGCTGCGGCGACTGCAGTTCGGTGATGGAGGCCAGCGTTCCCGTGGCGTAGAGTTGCTCCTGGGGCGCGCCCGCCTTGCGCACCTCCGAACCGCTGGACAGCGCCACCACGCCGAACGGCGCGCCCGCCTGGTGGCACTTGCGCACCATGTCGAGGTAGCGCACTTCAAATACATGCAGGGCCAGTTCACCGTCCGGAAAGAGAACGGTATTCAGCGGGAACAGCGGCAGGGAAGACAGGGTCAGTTGTTGGGGCATGGGAGATCGTTCGCGGTGGCCGTCGCTATCATCCCACGTGGCGCGAGCCGTTGATTGTTTGCCGACATATTTTGAGTCTCCACACCATGCTTTTTCAAATCATCTCCCTGTTGCTGAATATCGGTTGCGGCCTGGTGACGGCTGCCTGCCTGCTGCGACTGTATATGCAGATGCAGCGCGTTCCCTTCTCCAACCCGGTGGGGCAACTGGTGTTCGCGTTGAGCGATTGGCTGATCGTGCCGCTGCGAAAGGTGCTGCCGGCGGCCGGACGGGTGGACCTGTCCTGCGTGCTGGGCGCGTTGCTCGCGCAGTTGGTGCAGTTCGTGGTTCTCGCGCTGCTGGCGTCGCAGGGCGTTCCCATTGTGTTCGTGCTGCTGCTGGCGGTGTTTGGCGCCTTGCGCGTGGCGGTCACGGGCATGATGGGGCTGGTGATCGTCCACGCAGTGCTGTCGTGGGTGCAGACGCGCTCGCCGATCAGCGGTGTGATCTCCAGGCTGTGTGAGCCGATCCTGCGCCCGATCCGCCGCTATGTGCCGTTGATGGGCGGTATCGATTTTTCGTCGCTGGTTGCGCTGGTGCTGCTGCAGATCGTGATGATCGTTCTCGGGCATTTGCAGATGAGCCTGATGGGGCTGGCAGCGGGTTGAATATGCGGCCCGCTGCCCTTCGAGGGGGCGTTTGGGTTTGGGGAGGCACAAAATAAAGAACCGCCAGCATCCCGGGGATCTGGCGGTTTTTTGTCGCCGGGCCGCCCCAAGGCAAAAAGCGCCCCCTCGGGGGGGGGCAGCGGACCACGCATGGCGGGGAAGCGTGGGGGCCTTTTTTTTGCATGAAGGCCACTGCGGACCTTCGCTGCCGTGATGTCAGGCCACGGCGTCCAC
>NZ_JBEBOW010000085.1:0-16464 GCF_040396215.1 Diaphorobacter ruginosibacter
ATTACGAATGAGCTGCTCTACCGACTGAGCTACACCGGCGAAGACTTGGATTATATACCGAAAATCACTGTTCGGCCGTGTGGTAGCTCGTGACGCGTTCCACTTCGTTCCTGGAGCCCAGGATCACGCTTACGCGTTCGTGGAGCTGGGTGGGCTGGATGTCCAGGATGCGTTGTTTGCCGTTGGTGGCCGCGCCGCCGGCTTGCTCGACGAGCCAGCCCATGGGGTTGGCTTCGTACATCAGGCGCAGCTTGCCGGGCTTGTGGGGTTCGCGCTTGTCCCAGGGGTACATGAAGACGCCGCCGCGCATGAGGATGCGGTGGACGTCGGCGACCATGCTGGCGATCCAGCGCATGTTGAAGTCCTTGCCGCGCGGGCCTTCCGCGCCGGCGAGGCATTCGTCGATGTAGCGCCTGACCGGGGCGTCCCAGTGGCGCATGTTGCTCATGTTGATGGCGAATTCCCTGGTGTCCTCGGGGATGCGGATGTTGTCGCGCACGAGGACGAAGGAGCCTTGTTCCCGGTCGAGGGTGAACATGGCCACGCCGTCGCCGACGGTGAGCACCAGCGTGGTCTGGGGACCGAAGATGCAGTAGCCTGCGGCGACTTGCTGCGTGCCTGGCTGCAGGAAGTCGTTGTCATGCACGCCGGGGTGGCCGTCGGGCTTCTTGAGCACGCTGAAGATGGTGCCGATGCTGACGTTGACGTCGATGTTGGAGGAGCCGTCGAGCGGATCGAACAGCAGCAGGTATTCGCCTTGCGGGTAGCGGTTGGGCACCACGTAGATGCCTTCCATTTCCTCCGACGCCATGGCGGCGAGGTGGCCGCCCCATTCATTGGCCTCGATCAGTGTCTCGTTGGCGATGATGTCGAGTTTCTTCTGGACTTCGCCCTGCACGTTTTCGGTGTTGGCGCTGCCCATGACCTCGCCGAGTTCGCCCTTGTTCACGGCGAAGCTGATGCGTTTGCAGGCGCGGGCCACCACTTCGAGCAGCAGGCGCAGCTGGGGCGGAATCAAACCGTCGACGCGCTGCTGTTCCACCAGATAGCGCGTGAGGCTCATGCGTTGTGTCATGTCGTTCAATCTCCTGGATACAAAAAATCTTTGGGTGCCGATGTGGGCGCTTCGGCTCAGTCGGCGAGCGCGCGGGTGATGACTTCGCGCACGTCGTTGCTGAGATCGGGCTTGGCCGCCACGCGTTCGATGGCGGCGCGGGCCAGCGCGCGGTACGGCTCGGCGAGCTTGCGCCAGCGGTCCATGGCGCGGGCCAGGCGCGAGGCGACCTGCGGGTTGAAGCCGTCGAGCTCGAGCACGCGGTCGGCCCAGTAGGCATAGCCTTCGCCGTCGGCGCGGTGGAATGCGCCGGGGTTGGCGTTGCAGTAACTGAAGATCACGCTGCGCGCGCGGTTGGGGTTCTTCATCTGGAAGTCGGGGTGCTTCATCAGGGTGCGCACGGCGGGCAGGATGTTGCCGTTGCGGTCAGAGGCTCCGGCCTGCAGGCTGAACCATTTGTCGATGACCAGTGCCTCGTCCTTGAAGAGCGCGTGGAAACGCTCGAGCGCGGGTTTTGCGAGTTCGTGGCCGCTGTTGACCAGGGCGGCGAGGGCGTTGAAGCGGTCGGTCATGTTGCCCGCATCCTTGAAGCGCTGGTAGGTCTTGCCGGGCCACAGCGTGTCGCCGCTCCTGCGTGCGGCCAGGCACAGCATGTTCAGCGCGTGGCCGGCCAGCGCGCGCCGGCCCGCGGATGCTGCGTCGGGGCTGTAGGCGCCGGGCGTCTGGTGTTCTTCGTAGGCCTGGATCCAGTCGCTGAGGAGCGCCGTGGCCATCTCGGCGCGCATGGCGTCGCGCACCGCGTGAATGCGCTGCGGGTCCACTTCCTGGAGCTGTTCGGCGATGTAGCTCTCGGATGGCAGCGTGAGCACCAGTTCCTTGAAGGCGGCATCGAGCGATGGATTGCGCAGCACATCGCGCATGGCCGCGATGAAGCTCGTCGGCAGGATGGGCTGTTCGATTTCCCCCTGGGCATTGGCCGCGAGCGATGGGTCGGAGATGGCTGCAATTGCAATGCGCATGCCAAGGCGCTGGCCGGCTTCCCAGCGGTTGAACGGGTCGCTGTCGTGGGCAAGCAGGTTCAGCAGTTCGGCATCGCTGAAACCGTACTCCAGGATCACCGGCGCGCTGAAGCCGCGCAGCAGCGAAGGAACGGGGGCGGAGTCCACGTTGACGAAGGTGATCGACATGCTCGGCTCGGTGAGCACGATGGTGCCCTCGGTGCCGCTGGCCTGTTCGTCGCCTTCGCGCTGCAGGGGGAGGGCGCTGCCGTCGGCGCCCAGCAGGCCGAGCGTCACGGGGATGGCGAATGGCTGCTTGCTGTCCTGGCCTGGGGTCGCCGGGCATGATTGCGACAGCGTCAGCGTGTAGCTGCGCGCCTGCGCGTCATACTCGCCGCGAGCGGTCACGCGCGGTGTGCCGGCCTGGCTGTACCAGCGCTTGAATTGCGTGAGGTTCTGCGCGAGCGGGCTCTGGGGGTTCGCATCGGCGATGGCCTGCACGAAATCGTCGCAGGTAACGGCGTGGCCGTCGTGGCGCTCGAAGTACAGCTTCATGCCTTGGGCGAAGCCTTCGCGGCCCACCAGGTTGTGCTGCATGCGCACGACTTCCGCGCCCTTTTCATAGATGGTGACGGTGTAGAAATTGTTGATTTCCACATAGCTGTCGGGACGCACGGGGTGGGCCATGGGGCCCGCGTCCTCGGGGAACTGCACGGTGCGCAGCACGCGCACATCGTCAATGCGCTTGACGGCGCGGGCCGAGGCGCTGCCGGCCATGTCCATGCTGAATTCCTGGTCGCGGAAGACGGTCAGGCCTTCCTTGAGCGAGAGCTGGAACCAGTCGCGGCAGGTGACGCGGTCACCCGTCCAGTTGTGGAAGTACTCGTGGCCGACCACCGATTCGATGTTCGCGTAGTCCACGTCCGTGGCAGTGGACTGGCTGGCCAGCACGTACTTGGTGTTGAAGATGTTCAGGCCCTTGTTTTCCATCGCGCCCATGTTGAAGTCGCTGGTGGCGACGATCATGAAGCGGTCGAGGTCGAGCGACAGGCCGAAGCGCGCTTCGTCCCAGGCAATGGATGCCATGAGCGAGTTCATGGCGTGCTCGGTCTTTTCCAGGTCGCCGGGCCGCACGAAGACCTGCAGCAGGTGCTGATTGCCGGCGCGGCTCTTGATCTGCTGCTCACGCGCGACGAGCTTGCCCGCGACCAGCGCGAACAGGTAGGACGGCTTCTTGTGCGGATCGACCCATTTGGCGAAGTGGCGGCCATCTTCGAGATCGCCGCTGTCCACCAGGTTGCCGTTGGAGAGCAGCACCGGGTATTGCGATTTGCTGGCGCGCAGCGTGACGGTGTAGCTTGCCATCACGTCGGGGCGGTCCAGGAAATACGTGATGCGGCGGAAACCCTCCGCCTCGCATTGCGTGAAGAAGGTGTCGTTGCTCACGTACAGGCCCGACAGCTGGGTGTTCTTGGCCGGGCAGCAGGTGGTGAAGATCTCCAGGTCCATGGGCGCGTCGCCCTCGGGGAGGTTTTCGAGCACGAGCTGAGAGTTCTCCGTCTTGAACGAGGTGCTGGCGCCGTTGACCATCACGCGGGCGAGATTGAGTTCCTCTCCGTCCAGGCGCAGCGGCTGCGTGGGCACTTCCATGTTGCGGCGAATGCGCAGCTTGCTGAGTACGCGTGTCTTGGCTGGGTCGAGATCGAATGTGAGGTCCACGGTGTCGATCCAGAACGCCGGGGCGGTGTAGTCCTCGCGGCGGATCGTGGCTGCCGTGGGGCGGGCGTCACTGACGTCTAACATCATCGGAGTTACTCCATGCTAATTGGGGCATGTGCGGCGGGTTGGGCTTGCCGTTTCCTGCTGTACATGCCAATACCGTTATATATCTCGGAACGCGGCGCTTGTCGTGGAACTCAATTCCAAAGGGGCAAGCGGTCGCGGGCTACCGGGTTCACCGGCGCGAACCTGGCATTTTGCCTGTTTGGCCGGCGCGTGGCCGCAAACCGGGTGTTTGGCCTTGCGTAAGCCCTTCGCCGGAGCCCGTGCGGGCGCCGTTGGCGGCATCGGCTGCCCCTGGTTTCCCGCCCTGATCAATCCATTGCCGTGAAAAAAGGCAAAAGCGGCCGGCCTTGGCGGGGTGGCCTGCCGGGCCATCCGCAAAAACCAGCCGCCTTGCCTTGTCGGTGGATCAGACGCCTTGCTTGAGCGAGGCTTCGATGAACACGTCCAGATCGCCGTCCAGCACCTTCTGCGTGGCGGAGACTTCCACGTTGGTGCGCAGATCCTTGATGCGGCTGTTGTCCAGGACGTACGAGCGGATCTGGTGGCCCCAGCCGACGTCGGTCTTGGTGTCCTCGAGCTTTTGCTGCTCTTCCATGCGCTTGCGCATTTCGTAGTCGTACAGGCGCGAGCGCAGGCGCTGCCATGCCACGTCGCGGTTGCTGTGCTGGCTGCGGCCATCCTGGCACTGCACGACGATGCCGGTCGGAATGTGCGTCAGGCGCACGGCCGAGTCGGTCTTGTTGATGTGCTGGCCGCCCGCGCCGGAGGCCCGGTAGGTGTCGGTGCGCACATCGGCCGGGTTGATGTTGATCTCGATCGAATCGTCGATTTCCGGATAGACGAACAGCGATGCGAACGATGTATGGCGTCCGCCCGACGAGTCGAACGGCGACTTGCGGACCAGGCGGTGCACGCCGGTTTCCGTGCGCAGCAGGCCGTAGGCGTATTCGCCTTCCACCTTGATGGTCGCGCTCTTGATGCCGGCCACGTCGCCCGGCGTTTCTTCTTCCACCGTGGTCTTGAAGCCCTTGCGTTCGGCGTACTTGAGGTATTGGCGCAGCAGCATGCTGGCCCAGTCGCAGGCTTCCGTGCCGCCCGCGCCCGCCTGGATGTCGATGAAGCAGTTGAGCGGATCGGCCTCATTGCTGAACATGCGGCGGAACTCGAGTTCCTCGATCAGCGGGCGCAGCTTCTCGGCTTCGCCCTCGATGGTTTCGAGACCGGCCTCGTCGCTTTCTTCCTTGCTCATTTCATAGAGCTCGGTGTTGTCCGCCAGCTCGCTGGTGAGCTTTTGCAGCGTCAGCACGACAGAGTCGAGCGATTTCTTTTCCTTGCCCAGTTCCTGGGCCTTCTTGGGGTCGTTCCAGACGCCAGGATCCTCGAGCGATGCGTTTACCGTGCGCAGGCGTTCAAACTTGGCATCGTAGTCAAAGATACCTCCGAAGCTCTTGCGTCCGCGTGGACAGGTCTTCGAGGGTGGTGCCGATCAGGTTGATGCGTTCTGAATCCATTTTCGTAATTCCTTGGGCTTGTCATTTATAAGCAACCGGCCATTTTCTCATGGATGAAGGTTCCGTCATGGCGGCATGGTGTTGCGCGCCGGCCGTGAACGACTCCGGAACAGCCGCCGAGCGGGCGGGTTTGCGGCGAATATGTGTTAATTTGTGTCATACCATTGGCGGGCGACTTTTCTCGTTCCTTTCATTTCACGACCGCCGATGCCGCACCGCACAGACAGCACAGACAGCTCAGCCAGCTTTGCCGACCCTATCCCCAGTGCCGGCAGCCGGGCGCCCGCGGCCACGGCCGATGTGGCGTTGCCCGTTCCTGTCCTGGTGGTGGAGGATGAGCCGCTCCTGCAGCGCCGGCTTTCGCTCGTGCTGGGGCAATTGGGCTATGCGCAGGACGATCTGGTGATCGTCGGCTCGCTGGCCCAGGCACGGCAGTTCCTCAAGCAGCAGCCGGTCGCGCTGGCGCTGGTGGATCTGGAACTGCCCGACGGCAACGGGCGGTCGCTGATTCTGGAGTTGCGCGCGGATGATCCGGGGCTGGGGATTCTGGTGGTGTCGGCATGGAGCTCGGAAGATGCCATCCTGGGCGCGCTCAAGGCCGGGGCGACCGGGTACGTGCTCAAGGAACGGGATGATCTGGAGGTCTTGCTTTCCATCCGCAGCGTGCTGCGAGGCGGCGCGCCCATCGATCCCTTCATCGCCAGGCGCATCCTGGAGCTGCTGCCGGCCAGCCCGCGCAATCCGGCCCGGGCGCATGGCGAAGGCCCGGAGCTGTCGGAGCGCGAAACGGCCATCCTGCGGCTGGTGGCCAATGGCATGACGAATCGCGAGATCGCGGAGCATGTGTCGCTCTCCCGTTTCACGGTCGATACCCACATCAAGCGCATCTACCGCAAGCTGGCCGTGTCCTCGCGCGTCTCGGCCGTGCAGGAGGCTAAGGCCCGGGGATGGATTGAATGAGGCCGCAGCCGCCAGCCGGCGCGGCGTCCGGCGGCCCGCATGATCTGTTCTGGCTGCTGATGGGGGCGGCGTTGCTGCTCGGAATGCTGCTGGCCCGCCCGGCGTCGGCCGCCGAGGCCGCCTGCAAGCCTACGGTTCTTTCCGTGATGATGGCGCCGGACCCGCAGCCGGAGAAATCGCTGGATGGAGCGCAGGCCAGCGCCAAGCCCTATCCGCCTGCTGCCGGCTGGAGCGCGGTGGAGCTGCCGCACGTATGGCCGTATGAGGGAGATGGCGGCCTGCGCACGGGCTGGTACCGCATCGATTGGAGCAGCCAATGCGTGAGCGCGAGCGGCGATCCGCAACTGGTCGCGGTAGGCCTTGCCAACGTCAGCGCGGCGGGAGCGCTCTACAGCAACGGCGATCTGCTGTGGAGCGATGTCTCGCTGGTCGAGCCGCTCTCGGCCAGCTGGAACATGCCGCGCTGGTGGCTGTTGCCGCGCACGACCTTGCATTCAGGGGTCAACACCTTGTGGCTGCGGGTGACGGGATACAGCCAGGCCGGGATTGGCGCGGGCCCTCTGTATCTTGGCCCGCCCGATGAGGTGAGGGCGAAAATCGAAACCCATAGCTGGCGCCAGCGCACCACCTATCTGATCACCGCTGCGCTGTCGGCCGCCGTGGGATGCATCTTCCTGGTGGTGTTCCTGATCCACCGCCGCGAGCAAGCCTACGGCTGGTATGCGCTCATGTCGCTCATCTGGGTGGCATATCTTGGCACGCTCCTGGCCACCGACAGCTGGCCGTTCGCCAGCGCGCTGTCGATGACACGCGCCAGCGTCATGCTCTTCGTGACGTACGTGGCGTGTTTCTGCCAGTTCACCTGGACTTTCGGCGCGCAGGATTTTCCCCGTCTTCGCCGCGTGCTGTGGACCGTCATGCCGCTGGCGGCGATTGCCGTGCTGGCGGCTCCTGCCAGGCACGCCAGGCTGGCCATCGATCTGGCGTGGTTCGGGTCGGTCGCCATATTTCTTCTCAACTGCCTGCAGTTCCAGTTCCATGCGTGGCGCACGCGCGAGCTGCGGCATGTTCTGCTGGCCGCGTGCTGGCTGGCCTTCATCGTCGTGGGCCTGCATGACCTCGCTCTCGTCCTGGGGGGCTGGCACGGAGATGAATCGTGGTCCTATATCTCGGGGCCCATTGCCACCGTGTTCATGGCGGTGCTGCTGGGCAGCCAGCTGGGCTCGCAGATGCGGCGCATCGCGCTGTTCAACCAGGAACTGACGAGCCGCGTGAACGACGCCAGGCTGGAACTGGCACATGCGCTGGAGCGCGAACACCAGCAGCGGCTGCAACATGCGAAGGTGCAGGAGCGGCTGGAGATCGCGCACGATCTGCATGATGGCCTGGGTGCAAGCCTGGTGCGCTCCATGGCCATCGTGGAGCAGGCGGCCCAGCCGCTGCCTGCCGATCGCGTGATGTCGCTCTTCAAGGTGCTGCGCGACGATCTGCGGCAGGTGATAGACCATGGATCCAGCGCGGGCGCGGCGGTGCCCGAAACGCCCGTGGCGTGGATGGCCCCGCTGCGCCACCGGTTTTCGAACATTCTGGACGATCTCGGGATCGGGTCGCAGTGGAGCATTCCGCGGCGCTGGGTGAGCAGGCCGACGGCGGTGCAGTGCCTGGCGCTCACGCGGGTGACGGAGGAGGCGCTGTCCAACATCATCAAGCACAGCCGCGCCAGGCAGGTGAGGGTCACTTGCGGCGTGACGGAAGGCGGCATGCTTGCGCTGAGCATCGAGGATGATGGCGCGGGCTTTGACGTGGATGCCGTGCGGCGCGCCGGGCTGAGCGTGGGGCTGCGCAGCATGGAGGCGCGGGCGCAGCGCATGGGGGCGCGGCTGACGGTGACGTCGCGCCCGGGCGCGACGGCGATCCGGATCGAGTTGCCGCTTCGCCCCGCGCACGAGGAATCGGAATCGGAATCCGCGCGGGCGGGCGCGGCGTGATCAGGGGGCGAGGAGAAATTCCTCGATCAGTTTCGCAACGGCATGCGGCTGGTCGTGATGCAGCATATGCCCGGCATCCATCACCTGCGCCGTGCGCGCATTGGGCACGTGGCGCAGCCGCTCGAGGAAAGCGTCGAGCGAGTATTTTCCGTCCGACCATTTTTCGATGTGGTTCTCCTGCGCCTGCACCGACAGCACGGGCGCCGTGATCGCCTCGTACAGCGCCAGCGTCTCGTCCAGGCGGAACAGCATCGGCGTGACGATCTTGTGGGCCGGCGCGCCCAGGATGTGCCACTTGCCGTCGGCGTCGGGCGCGGACCAGTGCTGCGCCAGCCAGAGCGCCTTGTCCCGGGCGATGCGCGGATTGGTTTTCATCAGCCGTTCGGCCACGCCTTCCATGCTGTCGTAGGGACGCAGCCGCATCTCGCCGCGCCCGTATTGGCGAAGCTCGTCCATCCAGCGGGCATAGCGCGCGGGAGCTTCGCCGGGCTGCGTTGCCGCCAGTCCGAAGCCCTCCAGGTTGACCAGCCGGCGGATGCGGTGCGGCCGTGCGCCCGCATACATCATGCTGACGTTGCCGCCCATGCTGTGGCCGACCAGATCGACGGGCGCATCGGCCGAGAAATGGTCGATCAGATGATCCAGGTCCGCGAGATAGTCTGCAAACACATAGTGATCGGCGGGAGCGTCGGGCATGGAGCGCCCGAAGCCGCGCCAGTCGGGGGCGATGATCGTGCGCTGCCCGCACAGCGCTTCGCTGAACGCGTCCACCACGAACTGGTAGGACGCCCCCACGTCCATCCAGCCGTGCAACATCACCAGCGGCGGCAGCGCGGCGTCATGCGATGGCGATGGCGGGCCGCCCCAGACGCGCACGTTGTAGCGCATGGTCCGTATGGGAATGGACAGTTGCCGGGATGGGCGTCGTTCTGAGTACATGGCCCGCATTATCTACAGCGTCCGGCTGCATCCGGCGGCCATGCGCAGCCGCTGGCCATGCCTGGCGGGCGGTGCGCACGCGAAGGCGCATTGTTGACTATCATTTCCGCTGCTTTGCACTTCGGCCATTGGATTGGAATTACATGAATCAGATTTCGCTGGGACAAAGTGACCTGAAGGTCACGCCCATTTGCCTTGGAACCATGACTTTCGGCGAGCAGGTCTCCGAGCCGGCCTCGCATGCCATCCTGGACAGGGCGCTGGCGCGGGGCGTGAATTTCATCGACACCGCGGAGATGTACGCGGTGCCGACGCGCGTGGAGACCTATGGCGCGACCGAGACGATCATCGGCAACTGGTTTGCCGCGAATCCGGGCGTGCGCCGCCGCGTGGTGCTGGCAAGCAAGGTGGCAGGCCCCTCGCGCGCCACGCCCTGGGTGCGCGAGGGCGCGGGCATGACGGCGGCGGACATCATCGCCTCCTGCGAAGGCAGCCTCAGGCGCCTGCGCACCGATGTGATCGATCTCTACCAGATCCACTGGCCCGAGCGCCACGTGCCCGCGTTCGGGCAGATGTACTACAGCCCTTCCAAGGAAACGAGCTCGACGCCGATCCCGGAGCAGCTCGAGGCCCTTGGCCGGCTGGTGCGCGAGGGCAAGGTGCGCTATATCGGGCTCTCCAACGAGACGCCTTATGGCGTGCATGAGTTCGTGCGGCTGGCGGAGCAGCTCGGCCTGCCGAGGGTGGCCTCGGTGCAGAACCCGTATTCGCTGCTCAACCGCAGTTGGGAGAATGCGATGGACGAAAGCTGCCATCGCCTGGGCGTGTCGCTGCTGGCCTACTCGCCGCTGGGCTATGGGCTGCTGAGCGGAAAATATGACGAGGGCGGAACCACCGGAGCGCAGGCGCCAGCCGCCGCTCGCCTGACGATGTTCGAGTCGATGCGCAAGCAGCGCTGGGGCCGCAAGGAATCGTGGGAGGTGGGCAAGCTCTACAACCAGCTGGCCCGTGACAACGGCCTGACGCCGACGCAGATGGCGCTCGCGTTCTGCTACACGAAGTGGCAGGTGGCGAGCACGATTCTGGGCGTGACCACGGTCGAGCAGCTTGACGAGGACATCGACGTCTGGGGAACGCAATTGACGCCCCAGGTGCTGCAGGCGATAGACGCCATCCGCAAGCTGCACCGCGACCCGGCCCAGTGAGAGGACAGGGGCGCGATCATGGCAAAAAAGGACAAGTCCGCGCATGTGAGCGAGACGCCGGCCACCCAGCTGCTGCGCGCCCACGGCGTGGAGTTCACCGAGCATCCCTATGACTACGTCGAGCACGGCGGCACGGAGCACAGCGCCAGGTCGTTGGGGCTGGACGAGCACACCGTCGTCAAGACGCTGGTGATGCAGGACCAGGATGCCAGGCCGCTGATCGTTCTGATGCATGGCGACTGCAAGGTGTCCACCAAGAACCTGGCGCGCCAGATCGGCGCGAAAAGCGTGGAGCCGTGCAAGCCCGAGGTGGCCAGCCGGCACAGCGGCTATCTGGTGGGCGGCACCTCGCCGTTCGGCACGAGAAAGAGCATGCCGGTCTATATCGAGCAGACGATTCTCGATCTGCCGCGCATCGCCATCAACGGCGGACGGCGCGGGTTTCTGGTGCAATTGAGTCCGCAGGTGTGCGTGGATCTGCTGGCGGCCCGGACGGTGCAGTGCGCGCTGGCAGAATAGGGGCTTTGCGGAACCTCTTTCTTAGAACGTGTTCACGATCTCCTCGCGGCTGCGTAGAGATCGTAAACACATTCTTAGAGCCGCTAACACAACCCTCGATACGTCGTTGCTTCGCCTTGTCGTACGCTTGTACTGCCTGCGGCTTCGCGCCTCGTCTCGATCGCAAACCTTCGGTTTGCCGGGTCGTGTTAGCAGCTCTTATTGCGCGGGCCGGCGCGCGGATGTTCCGGCAATTTTCTTCCATCCCCATTCCAGCCATTGATCGGATCCTGTGAGCTCGACCGTACTTTCCATCGTTGCCATCGTCGCCGCCTACCTCGTGGGCTCGCTGTCTTTCGCGGTCATCGTCAGCAGGGTGATGGGGCTGAACGATCCCAGGACCTACGGCAGCAAGAACCCCGGAGCGACCAACGTGCTGCGTTCGGGCAGCAAGCCCGCAGCGGTCCTGACCCTGCTGCTCGACGCCGTCAAGGGCTGGCTGCCGGTGATGCTGGTGCGCTGGTTCGGCTCGGCATACGGGCTGGAAGAGGGTACGGTTGCCGCTGTCGCGTTGGCTGCGTTCCTGGGCCATCTGTGGCCCGTATTCTTTCGCTTCAAGGGCGGCAAGGGCGTTGCGACGGCTGCGGGCGTGCTGCTGGGCATCAGCGGCTGGCTGGGGCTGGCGACGCTGGCGACCTGGCTGATCATCGCCGTGTTCTTTCGCTATTCGTCACTGGCCTCGCTGGTGGCGGCGGTGTTCGCTCCGTTCTTTTATGTGCTCGGCGGCGGCGTGGCCTGGTACATGGATGCGCGCATCGGCGTGGCCATCGCCATCATGGCGGGGTTGCTGGTGTGGCGGCACAAGGAAAATATCGGCCGCCTGATGGCCGGCAAGGAGTCGAAGATCGGCTCCGGCAAGAAAAAGGGCTGATGAAGCGCTGACCGTTCTTCCCGTCGCGCGCGGGGGCACCGCCGCTGCGGCCACAGCCGGTCAATGGCCCCTGTGGCCTATTTGGCTCCTATAGCCCACTTGGCCTATTGCCCCGCAGCTTGAGAGGCGCAGTCCGATGCGATGACGCCGTCCGCGCGCTGGAGCTCCGCCTCGCGCGTGGCATCGTCCATGAAGCCGCGTTCCCCGTTGGCGTTGACGTGGCTGATGAGGCCGCCGGAACTCAACGTCTTTTTCGCCGTCTGGGCGCGGGCGCAATTGTCGGCGCGGGCCTTGTCGATGCGGTCGGCCTCGGCCTTTTTCCTGGCGGCTTCTTCCGCCTCGGTCTTGGCCTTGGCTTCCGCCAGCCGCTTGTCCTGACTCGAGCCCTGCGCTGCTGACGCCGTTGATGCAGGCGCTCCGGCTGCCGCGGCGCTGGCCGTGTCGTCGGCGGCGGGCACGGGCGTGGCGCGGCCCTTGCTGCCGCCCGGCTGCTTGAGGATGTTCTTCTGCGGCACCTCGATTGGTGGCGGCCGGTCGCTGAAGACCTTTCTTCCGTCCTTGTCTACCCACTGCCATTGAGCGGAGGCCGCCAGCGCCCAGGTCGAGGCTGCGGCCAATAGAAGAATCTTGTGAAGTTTCATGTGACCGAGTGTAGCTGCGCCATGTTGCGTCATCCAAGCGCTTTTGGCCGGATTGCTGCAGAAATGTTACGCGGCGGGTACAATCGTTTTTTTGGAGCTTTCACATGCGCCTTCTTGGTAAAGCGCTCACCTTCGACGATGTGTTGCTGGTGCCCGCGTTCTCCCAGGTCCTGCCCAAGGACACTTCTCTTAGCACGCGCTTTTCGCGCAACATCACCCTGAACCTGCCTCTGGTGTCCGCGGCCATGGACACCGTCACCGAAGCGCGCCTGGCGATCGCCATCGCCCAGGAAGGCGGCATCGGCGTGATCCACAAGAACATGACAGCCGAGGAACAGGCCGCGGAGGTCTCCAAGGTCAAGCGCCACGAGTCCGGCGTGGTGCATGACCCGGTGGTGATCACGCCCGAGCACACGGTGCTGCAGGTGCTGCAACTGTCCGAGGAGCGCGGCATCTCCGGATTCCCGGTGGTCGATGGCGGCAAGGTGGTGGGCATCGTGACCAGCCGCGACGTGCGCTTCGAGACGCGCTACGACGTAAAGGTCAAGGAGATCATGACGCCGCGCGAGCGCCTGGTCACCGTGAACGAAAAGGACGGCACCACGCCCGCGCAGGCCAAGGCGCTGCTGAACAAGCACAAGCTCGAGCGCATTCTCGTCGTGAACGACGCGTTCGAGCTCAAGGGCCTCATCACCGTCAAGGACATCAACAAGCAGACCAGCTTTCCCAACGCTGCCCGTGATTCGGCGGGCCGCCTGCGCGTGGCTGCGGCGGTCGGCGTGGGCGCCGGTACCGAGGAGCGCGTCGCCGCTCTCGTCAAGGCGGGCGTGGACGCCATCGTCGTGGACACGGCCCACGGCCACAGCAAGGGCGTGATCGAGCGCGTCCGCTGGGTCAAGGCAAATTATCCGCAGGTGGACGTGATCGGCGGCAACATCGCCACGGGCGCGGCGGCGCTGGCGCTGGTGGAGGCGGGCGCCGATGCGGTCAAGGTCGGCATCGGCCCTGGCTCGATCTGCACGACGCGCATCGTCGCGGGCGTGGGCGTTCCGCAGATCATGGCCATCGACAGCGTCGCCAAGGCGCTGCATGGCACGGGCGTTCCCCTGATCGCCGATGGCGGCATCCGCTATTCCGGCGACATCGCCAAGGCGCTCGCCGCGGGCGCGGCCACCATCATGATGGGTGGCATGTTCGCGGGCACCGAAGAAGCTCCGGGCGAAGTCATCCTGTATCAGGGTCGGTCCTACAAGAGCTACCGCGGCATGGGCTCCATCGGCGCAATGCAGCAGGGTTCGGCCGACCGCTACTTCCAGGAAGCCACCACCGGCAACCCCAACGCCGACAAGCTCGTGCCCGAAGGCATCGAGGGCCGCGTGCCCTACAAGGGCTCGGTCATCGCCATTATCTTCCAGATGGCCGGCGGTGTGCGCGCGGCCATGGGCTACTGCGGATGCGGCACCATCCAGGAGATGAACGACAAGGCCGAGTTCGTCGAGATCACGTCCGCGGGCATCCGCGAGTCGCACGTGCACGATGTGCAGATCACCAAGGAAGCGCCCAACTACCGCGCCGACTGATCTGGCCTGAATTCTTTGTAATTCTGGTCAGAATGATAGAATCTGGTCCGAACCTGATGTTCGGACCAGATTTTTTTATTTTCAGCCCATGCAATCCGTTGGCATCTACGAAGCGAAGACCCGTTTTTCAGCCCTGATCGAGCTTGTCGAGCAGGGGGAGGAAGTACGTATCACGCGCCATGGCAAGGAAGTCGTGCGCATGCTGCCGGTGCGCCGCCGCCCGGTGATCTCGGATGAGCAGATCGCGCGGGAACTCGGCCAGATCGCTTCGCTGCAGGCAACGATTGCGCCGCCCGGCGGCCGCGCCGCGCATGCCACATCGGCCGGGCTGCGCCGCACGGGCAGGAGCCAGGCCGCATGACCGCCTTCGTGCTGGATGCATCCGTCACCGCCGCATGGCTGTTGCCCGACAACGCCAGCGAAGCCACGCACCGCCTGTATGCGCGCATCCGCCGCGACGAGCTCGATCCGCAGGCGCCCAATCTCTGGCAATGGGAGTGCGGCAACCTGATTGCCAGCGGCGTGAACGCCGGACGGATTCCGCACGCATCCGTCGAAGGATTGTGGGGCGTGCTCGAAGCCATCCGCCACCGCATGGAACTGCACGATCTCGCGCCGGCGCAGCACAAGGCCGTGCTGGACGTGGCGCTCGAGACCGGACTGCCGGTCTATGACGCTTCCTATCTGTGGCTGGCCCGCTCACTCAAGCTGCCGCTGGCCACCTTCGACCAGGCCCAGGCGGACGCCGCCAGACAAAGCGGCATCGCGCTGCTGGACCTGGACGGACTCTGAACCGAATTTCAACCCGGAATCTTTTTGCCCTTAACACCATGCAACACGACAAGATCCTCATCCTCGACTTTGGCTCCCAGGTCACGCAGCTCATCGCGCGCCGCATCCGCGAAGCCCATGTGTATTGCGAAGTCCACCCGTGCGACGTGAGCAGCGACTGGGTACGTGAATTCGCGGCGGACGGCAGGCTCAAGGGTGTGATCCTCTCGGGCAGCCACGCCAGCGTCTATGAAGTGGACGACCGCGCGCCCGACGCCGTGTTCGAGCTCGGCATCCCCGTGCTCGGCATCTGCTACGGCATGCAGACCATGGCCGCGCAACTCGGTGGCAAGGTCGAGGGCTCCAGCTCCCGTGAATTCGGCTACGCGGAAGTGCGCGCGCACGGCCACACCAGGCTGCTCGAAGGCATCGAGGACTTCAGCACGGCGCAAGGCCACGGCATGCTCAAGGTCTGGATGAGCCACGGCGACAAGGTCACCCAGTTGCCCGAAGGGTTCAAGATCATGGCATCGACGCCGTCATGCCCGATCGCCGGCATGGCCGATGAGGCGCGCCGCTACTACGCCGTGCAATTCCACCCCGAAGTCACGCACACCGTGCAGGGCGCGGCCATGCTCAACCGCTTCGTGCGCGACATCTGCGGCGCCGCGGCGGACTGGATCATGGGCGACTACATCGAGGAAGCCGTCGCAAGGATCCGTGAACAGGTCGGCGACCAGGAAGTGATCCTTGGCCTCTCCGGAGGCGTCGACTCCTCCGTCGCCGCGGCGCTGATCCACCGCGCCATCGGCGATCAGCTGACCTGCGTATTCGTCGATCACGGCCTCTTGCGCCTGAACGAAGGCGACATGGTCATGGACATGTTCGAAGGCAAGCTCCACGCCAAGGTCGTTCGCGTCGATGCATCCAGCCTGTTCCTTGGTGAACTCGCAGGGGTGTCCGAGCCCGAGCAAAAGCGCAAGATCATTGGCCGACTGTTCGTCGACGTCTTCAAGGCGGAAGCCGCCAAGCTCAAGGCCAGCGGCGCGGGCCACAAGGGCGCGACCTTCCTCGCGCAAGGCACGATCTATCCGGACGTCATCGAATCCGGCGGCGCCAAGAGCAAAAAGGCCGTCACCATCAAGAGCCACCACAACGTGGGCGGCCTGCCTGAACAGCTTGGCCTCCAGCTGCTGGAGCCGCTGCGCGACCTGTTCAAGGACGAAGTCCGCGAACTCGGCGTAGCCCTTGGCCTGCCGCGCGAAATGGTCTACCGCCACCCGTTCCCCGGGCCGGGCCTGGGCGTGCGCATCCTCGGCGAGGTCAAGAAGGAATACGCCGACCTCCTGCGCCGCGCCGACGCCATCTTCATCGAAGAACTGCGCAACTGGATCGACGAAGCCACCGGCAAGAGCTGGTACGACCTCACCAGCCAGGCCTTCACCGTCTTCCTGCCCGTCAAGAGCGTAGGCGTCATGGGCGACGGCCGCACCTACGACTACGTCGTCGCCCTGCGCGCCGTGCAGACCAGCGACTTCATGACAGCCGACTGGGCAGAACTACCCTATGGGCTTCTCAAGAAAACATCCGGCCGCATCATCAA
>NZ_JBEBOW010000086.1:0-16457 GCF_040396215.1 Diaphorobacter ruginosibacter
AGGGTTGTGTTAGCAGCTCTAAATATTCTGAGCATTGCCAATTTGTGGTGAGCCGCCCCGGTTTCAATCCATCACCAGCATCGGAATGCTTGCGGGATCAAACCGCTGCGCAGGAGCATGCGGAGTGCCTCATCGACATACCGGAGGCATATCGCGTTCCGGTGTGAACCTCACAAGCGTTTTACCCACGCTCTTCGCGGCGGATGCCGATGCCACAGGTTGCACGCGGCTGGCAGGCCCGCATGCAGGGTCACTCCACCGTCACGCTCTTGGCCAGATTGCGCGGCTTGTCCACGTCCGTGCCGCGTGCCACGGCCGTATGGTAGGCGAGCAGTTGCAGCGGCACCACGTGCAGGATCGGGCTGAGCGCGCCGTAGTGTTCCGGCATGCGGATGACGTGCATGCCCTCCTCGCTTTCGATCTGCGAGTCTCCATCAGCCAGCACGTATAGCACGCCGCCGCGCGCGCGCACTTCCTGCATGTTGCTCTTGAGTTTCTCGAGCAGTTCGTCATGCGGTGCGACGGTGACGACGGGCATGCTGCTGGTGACCAGCGCCAGCGGGCCGTGCTTGAGTTCGCCCGCCGGATAGGCTTCGGCGTGGATGTAGCTGATCTCCTTGAGCTTGAGCGCGCCTTCCAGCGCGACGGGATAGTGCATGCCACGTCCCAGGAACAGCGCGTTTTCCTTGGTGGCGAAATCCTCCGACCAGCTGATGATCTGCGGCTCCAGCGCGAGCACGGATTGCAGCGCGACGGGCAGGTGGCGCATGGACTGGAGGTATCTGGTTTCCTGCTCTTGCGAGAGGCGCCCCTTGGATTGCGCGAGCGCCAGCGTCAGCAGGAAAAGGCCTAGCAGTTGCGTGGTGAACGCCTTGGTCGAGGCCACGCCGATCTCCACCCCGGCGCGGGTGATGTAGGCCAGCTCGCACTCGCGCACCATCGCGCTGGTGGCGACGTTGCAGACGGTGAGCGTGTGCGTCATGCCGAGGCTTTGCGCATGGCGCAGCGCGGCGAGCGTGTCCGCGGTTTCACCGGACTGGCTGATGGTCACGACCAGCGTCCTGGGGTTGGGGACGCTGGTGCGGTAGCGGTATTCGCTGGCGACTTCGACATTGCACGGAATGCCCGCGATCGCCTCGAGCCAGTACTTCGCCGTGCAGCCGCTGTAGTAGCTGGTGCCGCAGGCAAGGATCAGCACGGAGTCGATTTCCTTGAACACGCGCCAGGCCGACGTCTGCGTCCTGCCTTCGGAGTCGGCGCCATCGAACAGCTCCGGGACGATGGCCTGCAGTCCTTCGAGCGTGTCGCCGATGGCGCGGGGCTGCTCGAAGATTTCCTTTTGCATGTAGTGGCGGTACGGCCCGAGCTCCGCGGCTCCGCTGTGCGCGCGCACGGTGCGCACGGGGCGCTGCTGACCGTCCATGCGCTGGCCGTCATGGTTGATGATCCAGTAGCGGCCCGGTTGCAGATCGACGAGATCGCCTTCCTGCAGATAGATGATCTGATCGGTCACTCCAGCCAGCGCCATGGCATCGCTGGCCAGGAAGTTGGCGTTGTCGCCCACGCCCAGGACCAGGGGCGAGCCGGCGCGGGCGCCCACGACGCGATGCGGCTCGTCCTTGTGGATGACCGCAATCGCATACGCGCCGCGCAGTTGCGCGACCGCGGCCCTGACCGCTTCGAACAGATCACCGTCATAGAGGCTGTCCACGAGATGGGCGATCACTTCGGTATCGGTCTGGCTGGAGAACATGTAGCCGCGCGCCTGCAGCATGTGGCGCAGTTCGAGGTAGTTCTCGATGATGCCGTTGTGCACCAGCGCCACGCGCCCCGCGCGGCCGGTCTCGGCGGGCGCCGCATGGGGGCCGTGGCTGAAATGCGGGTGCGCATTGTGCACCGCCGGCGCGCCGTGTGTCGCCCAGCGGGTGTGCGCAATGCCGGTGGCTCCCTCGATGTGTTCCGCATCGACCTGGGCCTGAAGCTCGGCGACGCGCGCGGTGCTGCGCGCCCGGCGAAGGCCGCCTGCGGGCCTGTTGCCCAGGCTCGCCTCATGGACGGCCACGCCGCAGGAGTCATAGCCGCGATATTCGAGCCGCTGCAGGCCCTGGACCAGGATGGGAACAATATTGCGCTGGGATACCGCGCCGACGATGCCGCACATATGCCGAAACTCCTTTGCAGGAACCGAATCCTGCTGACAACGATGAATACCGTGCTCTCACGATGGGTGGCATGTTAAGCACGATGAGTTAAAATTTCTGATTGTTTTTCATTGATGAGTGAAATTAAATTTCTCCAAATGTGCCGTGAGAAATATTTTTTCATTAATCAGAAATTTATGGAATATCCTGAATCCATCGACAGCGTGGACCGCCAGCTTCTCGACCTGCTGCAGCAGGACGCGTCGCTGAGCAACCAGGCCCTGGCCGAGCGGGTGCATGTCTCGCCACCCACCTGCCTGCGACGGGTGCGCCGCCTGCATGAACTCGGGCTGATCGAGCGGCAGGTGGCGCTGCTGCAGCCTGACAGGCTGGCGCGGCTGCAAGGGCACGGACTGAGCGCCATCGTCGAGATCACGCTGGATCAGCAAGGCGCGGAGCATCTCGACGCATTCGAGGCTCTGGCCATCGCGGATGAGCAGGTGCAGCAATGCTGGCGCGTCTCGCCCGGCCCCGACTTTGTCCTGGTGGTGCGCGTGAACGACATGCCCGCCTACCATGCGCTGGCGCAGCGCCTGTTCACGCAGCATGCGAATGTGCGCAACGTGAAGGCATTCTTTGCCACGCATCGCGCCAAATTCGACACCCGCATTCCGCTGGCGTGAATGGCGTCGCACGATGCGTCTCGGTGGTCCATTGCCGAATATTGCGCTTGAATATCGGGCGATAGCCGTCATCTTCCGGTATCGGCAATACACTGTTCCCGCACTGCGACGCAACGCTTTTCCCGGTCGTTGCGGCATTGGCCTACGGATTGCCAGCCATCTCCCCTTTAGAGTGTTTTCCATTCCGCCCGCCCCCGTCCGGCGGCGGTTGCGGCTCAGGAGCTTGATGCATGGAATTCAAGGACTACTACAAGATTTTGGGCGTCGACAAGAACGCCTCCGCGGATGAGATCAAGAAGGCGTACCGCAAGCTCGCCCGCAAATACCATCCCGACGTCAGCAAGGAAAAGGATGCCTCCCAGCGCATGGCCGAAGTCAACGAGGCCAATACCGTGCTGTCCGATCCTGAAAAACGCGCCGCCTACGACAATCTGGGCAAGGAAGGCGCCTACCGCTCCGGCCAGGACTTCCGTGCGCCACCCAATTGGGATGCAGGGTTCGAATTCTCCGAACATGGCGACAGCGCGGGCATGGACAGCGCCGCGTTCAGCGATTTCTTCGAGCAGATGTTCGGGCGCGCCGCGCGCGCGCAGCGCGGTGCGGGCGGCGGCGGATTTCACGGGGGGCCGCCGCCATCGCAGCGCGGCGAGGATCATCACGCCAAGATCGAGCTGGATCTGCGCGACGCCTACACGGGCGCCGAGCGCATGCTCAGCCTGCGTGGCGCCCGGCTGGATGAGAGCGGGCACCTCGTCAACCAGGAAAGGCAGCTGCAGGTCACCATCCCCAAGGGCGTGCGCGAAGGCCAGCTCATCCGCCTCTCCGGCCAGGGCAGTCCCGGCTACGGCGGAGCGCCCAACGGCGACCTGTTCCTCGAAGTGCAGTTCAAGCCCGATCCACGGCTGCGCGCGCAGGACCGCGACGTCTATCAGAGCGTCAACGTCTCGCCCTGGGAAGCCGAGCTGGGCGGCCCCATCCAGGTCACCACGCCGGGTGGAGCCACGGTCGAGGTGAACGTGCCGGCGCACTGGAAAAGCGGCCGCAAGCTGCGCCTGAAGGAACGCGGCATTCCGGCGGCGACGCCGGGCGATCTGTATCTGGAGCTGCATGTGGTCCTGCCCCCTGCCTCCACCGACGAGCAGCGCGCCGCATACAGCAACATGGCCAGGACGTTCGCGCAGTTCAATCCGCGCGGCGGCCAGTAATCAGCCTGCGAGGAGTTTTTGCCATGCCGACACAAACACACACCCCCGCGACGCGCGCGCTTGCCGAGCTGCTGGATGACGAACGTTCGCTGAGCCTGGAAGACCTGGCGCGGGCATGCGCCATGGCCCCCGGCTGGGTCACGGCCCATGTCTGCGACGGCTTGCTGCAGGCCGAGCAAAGCGCCGGCGCGTGGCGCTTCACCAGCACCACGGTGATCCGCGCCCGCCGCCTCGCAAGGCTGGAGTCCACTTTCGACGCCGACCCGCAACTGGCCGCTCTCACCACGGACCTGATGGAAGAGGTGGCGCAGCTCAAGCGGCAGATGCAGCAGCTGCAGGCGGCGCTCAACAGCCGCTGAAAACCGTCTCCAGGGTCCGTGGGCCGTTCATGAAAATGCCCGGCAAGCTGCGGGCTACTTCTTTCGTGGACGCGTCCAGTTCGCGATGCTGACCTGCTTGCCGCGCGCCACGGACAGGGCGCCGGGCGCGGTGTCCTTGGTGATGGTGGAGCCGCCGCCCACGGTTCCGCCCGCGCCGATCGTCACGGGCGCCACCAGCACGCAGTTGCTGCCCACGTGCACGTCCGCCTCGATCACGGTGCGGTGCTTGTTCGCGCCATCGTAGTTGGCGGTGATGCTGCCCGCGCCGTAGTTCACGCGCTCGCCCACCGCGGCGTCGCCCAGATACGCCAGGTGATTGGCCTTTGCGCCGTCGGCCAGCGTGGAGTTCTTCACCTCCACGAAATTGCCGATATGCACCTCGCGCCCCAACTGCGCGCCCGGACGCAGCCGCGCGAACGGGCCGACGAGCGCGCCCTCGCCCACCATGGCTCCCGCCTTCTCGCCGTCGATGTGCGTGTAGGGATGGATCACCGCGCCAGCGGCGATCGTCACGTTGCCGATATGGCAGTACGCGCCGATGCGCGCACCCTCGCCGATCTCGACCCTTCCCGAGAAGATGCAGCCCACGTCGATCTCCACATCGGCGCCGCAGTTGAGCTGCGCCAACGCGCCGATGCGCCCGTCGTCGCGCAGGTCGAAGCGCGCCGGATCGGCCAGGCGCACGCCCTGTTCCATCAGCGCCTTTGCCTGGCGCAACTGGTGCGCGCGCTCGAGCTCCGCCAGTTGGACCGGACTGTTCACCCCCGCCACCTGCAGGGCATCGTCGATGCAATGGCCCACGACCGGAACGCCGTCGGCCACGGCCATCGCAACCACATCGGTGAGGTAGTACTCCTGCTGCGCGTTGTTGTTGTCCAGGCGCGCCAGCCATTGCCTGAGCCTGGCCGCCGGCGCCGCCATGATGCCGCTGTAGATCTCGCGGATGGCCCGCTGTTCATCATTCGCATCCTTGTGCTCGACGATACGCCGCACCTCGCCGTCGGCGTTGCGCACGATACGGCCATAACCCCCCGGATCGGGCAGCCGCACGGTGAGCAGCGCCAGCCTGTCGCCGCCCGATGCCGCCACCAGGTCGGCCACCGTTCGCGTCTCGGTCAGCGGCACGTCGCCGGAGAGAACGACCACCACCCCATCCTCGTCGGACAGCCTGGGCACGGCCTGCTGCACGGCATGGCCGGTTCCCAGTTGAGGCTCCTGCCGCACGAACTGCAGATCGGGCGCCGCATCGCCGGGCAGCCTGAATGCGCGGCCCGCCGCCTCCACCTCGTCCGCGCCGTGCCCCGTCACCACCACCATCCGGCGCGGAGACAGGCGCTGGGCCTCGGCCATCACATGCTGCAGCAGCGGCCGCCCCGCCAGTCGCTGCAGAACCTTGGGGATGCGGCTTTTCATGCGCGTTCCCTTGCCCGCGGCCATGATGATGATGTCGAGTTGCGCTGTCATGTGAGTGTGATGGCGGGCCCGCCAGGCGCCGGACTCGCAAATAAAGATGCAAAGCGCCGATTATCCCGCCTTCGCGGCGGACCATCGATAGCGCACCGCCTGACCGGCAAGCGGCTCCAGCACCACGTGGCGCCCGGCCCGCACCTCGAGCACCTGCCCGGCGGCGAGCACCAGATCCTGATCGGCGGGCGCTGCTTCGCGCCCTGGCGCATCGCCCAAGGTAATCCACGCGCTGCCGCTGCACGCCAGCAATTGCAGGCGCATCGGCCCGCGGCTGCGCAGGCTGACCGCATTGCCCGCGCGCAGCGTGTGCAGATCGAAGAACCGCAGCGGCGCGACACTGCTGCTTTGTTGCGAATCCGGAACATGAATGGCCGTCATCTCTCGCTCCCCGTGCCCGTACAAGGCGGTTGAATGAGAGAGGATTTGACGCGAGACGCTTTCCATCGTCCAATGAAATGCAATCCCTCGATAGATGCGAAAACAGCATCAATCCACTGCACGCAGCCATGAAACCCAGCCCGCCCGCACCACCCACGCCGCCGCCCATTGCGCACCTGCGCACCCGTCCCGTTTCCGTCGGCAACTGGCGCGCCTTTCTTGCCGTGGCGCGGCATCTGAATTTCCGCGCCGCCGCGGATGAAATGGCGCTGACCCAATCGGCCGTGAGCCGGCAGATCCAGGCGCTGGAGGAGGAGGTGGGCGTGCCGCTGTTCCTGCGCCACACCCGCGCGGTGGAGCTGACCACCGCGGGCGGCCAGCTTTTCCAGACGCTCACGCCCGCGCTCGAGCGGCTGGACGCGGCCGTGCGCATGGTGCGCCAGTCGGCGGGGCGCAAGAACGTGGCGCTCACCACCTGGGCCAGCTTTGCCTCGATGTGGCTGATCCCGCGCCTGGAGGACTTCCAGCGCAGCTACCCGGACATCGACATCCGCATCGACGCGAGCGACAACCTCGTCGACATGGACACTTCGGACGTGGACCTGGCCCTGCGCTCGGCCGTTCCCGGCACGCAGGCGGCGGGAGCGGTACGCCTGTTCGGCGAGCAACTCTGCGTGGCCGGCAGCCCCTGGCTTCTCAAGAGCCGGCCACCGGTGAAAACACCCGCCGACGTGGCAGGCTTCACGCTGATCGAAGCCGGGGATGCGCACCGGCTGCCCTATTTCGAATGGATCACCTGGCGCCGCTGGTTCGAGGTGAACGGCGTCTCGCGCCTGCAGCCGCAGCGCTGGCTGTACTTCAACTATGCCCAGCAGATCGCGCAGTCCACACTCGCGGGCCAGGGCCTGTCGCTGGCCCGCATGCCGCTGATCGCGGACAGCCTGGCCGCCGGCGATCTCGTGGAAGTGCTGCCGGGCCACCGGCTCGACTCGCCGCTGGCCTACTGGCTGCTCGTCGGTCCTCGCAGCGCGCAGCGCCCGGAAGTACAGGCCTTCCGCGCGTGGCTGCTGCTGCAGGCGCAGCTCACGCGCGAGGCCATCGGGGAAATACCCGATCCCGATATGCGGGACGACCTCGCATAAGGACGCGCCACCGCCGCTGGCGGCGCGGCTGGCGCGATCAGGCCGTCAGGGTGACGCGCGCGAACTTGCGCTTGCCCACCTGGAGCACGAAAGTGCCCGCATCGACCTTCAGCCCCCGGTCGCTCACCACGGCGCCGTCGATACGCACGCCGCCGCCGTCGATCAGGCGGTTGGCCTCGCTGGTGGATGGGGCCAGGCTGGCCTGCTTGAGCAGCGCGCCAATACCCAGCGGCGCGCCCGGCAGCCGCACCTCGGGAATGTCGTCCGGAATGCCGCCCTTGGAGCGGTTGATGAAATCCTGCTGCGCCGCCTCAGCCGCCGCCGCGCTGTGAAAGCGCGCCGTGATCTCCTTGGCCAGCAGCACCTTCGCATCCTTGGGATTGCGGCCGCCCTGCACTTCCTGCCTGAGCGCGGCGATGTCCTCCAGACTCTTGAAGGACAGCAGGGTGTACCAGTCCCACATCAAATCATCCGAGATCGACAGCACCTTGGCGAACATGGTGTTGGCGTCCTCGGTGATGCCGATATAGTTGTTCTTGGACTTGGACATCTTGTTTTCGCCGTCCAGCCCCACCAGCAAGGGCATGGTCAGCACGCACTGGGGCTCCTGGCCATACTCCGATTGCAGATGCCTGCCCATCAGCAGGTTGAACTTCTGATCGGTTCCGCCCAATTCCAGGTCCGATTTCAGCGCCACCGAGTCATAGCCCTGCAGCAGCGGGTAGAGGAACTCATGCAGGCTGATCGAGCTGCCGTCCGTGAAGCGCTGATGGAAGTCATTGCGCTCCATCATGCGGGCCACGGTGTACTTGGCGGACAGCTGAATCATGCCGCGCGCACCCAATTGATCGCACCACTCGCTGTTGTAGCGCAGCTCGGTCTTTGCCGGGTCAAGCACCTTGTAGGCCTGATCACGGTAGGTTTCTGCATTGATCTTGATCTGTTCGGCAGTCAGGGGCGGACGAGTGGTGTTTCGCCCGGATGGATCGCCAATCAGGGTCGTGAAATCGCCGATCAGGAAAATCACCGTATGCCCCAGATCCTGGAGCTGGCGCATCTTGTTGAGCACCACGGTATGGCCGATATGGATGTCGGGAGCCGTGGGATCGAGGCCCAGCTTGATGCGCAGCGGCACGCCCGTCGCCTCCGAACGCGCCAGCTTCAGCGTCCAGTCCTCCTTGGGGAGAAGTTCGTCAACACCGCGCAATGTGATTTCGAGCGCTCGTCTTACACCGTCTGTGACCGGGTGTGTTGTAACAGCTGAATGATTCATAAGGGTTTTTCTGGGTGTCTGCGTCGCCTTGATCGTTATACTTCATGGCTTCGATGCGATGCAGGATTCTAGTGGGCTCTCAATGGAAAGTTCACCCCGTGCCTGCAACCGCACACCAGAATACTGCGATATCCACTCTCACCTCTCCTCCTTGTCCGAAGTTACAAGTTCTGGTCCGAGTCCGGATACGCCATAGCCCAGGGGTATGACTTTTGAAGCAAGGTTTAACCACTGCCTATTCTGTATTGGCTGAGCGCCTCTACCAGATAGCCCAGAACCATCCAAAGCGTATTGCGGCCGCCGTGGCGGCCATTCTTATGACCGGCGGCGGCGGCGCCTTCGCCGTGGCCAATCTGGGACCCGATCCCGCCGACATTCCCGCGCGCACCGTCAGCCAGGCCGTGGTATCGCTGGCCCAGGACAAGCCCCTGTCCTCGCTGGTGGATATTCCCAGTTTCTCCCTGTACCGCTCCGACGCCACGCGCGCCAACGACAGCGCCGAGAGCCTGCTGCAGCGCATGGGCGTGGCCGACCCTTCGGCCGCGGCTTTCCTGCGCTCCAACGAGCTCGTGCGCCAGAATCTGCTGGGCCGCACCGGCCGCTCGGTCACCGCGGAAACCACCGAAGACCATCGCCTCACTCAGCTGACGGCACGCTGGGCTCCCGATGACAGCGGCCTCTTCAAGCGCCTCGTCGTGAAGAACACCGGCGGCGGCCAATTTTCCGCCGTGATCGAATCAGCCCCGCTGACCGTGGGCAGCCGCCTGGCCGGCGGCATCATCCGCAATTCGCTGTTCGCCGCCACCGACGCATCGAACATCCCGGACTCCATCGCCGTTCAACTGGCCGACGTGTTCTCCAGCAACATCGACTTCCATCGCGCGCTACGCAAGGACGACCGCTTCTCCGTGGTCTACGAGACGCTCGAGGCCGATGGAGAGCCGCTGCGGGCGGGCCGCCTGCTGAGCGCCGAATTCCACAACAACGGCAAGACGTTCGACGCGATCTGGTTCCAGGAAGCCGGTGCGAGCAAGGGCTCGTACTACACGCTCGCCGGCGACAGCATGCAGCGGGCCTTCCTCACCTCGCCGGTCGAATTCACCCGCATCAGCAGCGCATTCTCGATGCGCCTGCACCCCATCCTGAAAACCTGGCGCGCCCACAACGGCACCGATCTGGCAGCCCCTGCCGGAACGACGGTGCGCACCGTCAGCGATGGCGTCGTAAGCTTCGCCGGTGTCCAGAATGGCTATGGCAACGTGATTTATATCAAGCACGCCGGCAACCAGGAAACCGTCTACGCCCACCTGAGCCGCATCGACGTGAAGCAGGGCCAGGCCGTCGAGCAAGGCCAGAAGATCGGCGCCGTCGGCTCCACCGGCTGGGCCACCGGCCCCCACCTGCATTACGAGCTGCGGGTCAACGGTCAGCAGCGCGATCCCATGGCCAACGCGTTGGCAAGCAATGCGGCCCGCCCGATCTCGAAATCGGCGCGCCCCGCCTTCGACCGCCTGGCCGAGAACATGCGCGTGCAGCTATCGTCGGCAGCCATGCTGTCCACGGCGCAGGCCGAGTAAGCCCCCCGTCACGTCAACCCCTTTCACCCGCTGCGCCCGCGCGGCGGCGACACCATGCCCCAGCATCACGGCAACGCCGCAGGCGGCCGATTCATCGGCCTGATGTCCGGCACTTCGCTGGACGGCGTGGACGGTGTGCTCGCGGCATTTTCGGATGAGGGCAAGGCATTGCTGCTCGGGCACGCCTGCCGTCCGTTTCCAGAAAGCCTGCGCGCCGAATTCCTCGCGCTCAACACCGCTGGCGGCAATGAACTGCACCGCGCGGCACTGGCCGCCAATTCGCTGGCCCGTATCTACGCCGAGGTCGTCCATGATCTGCTTGGCCAAAGCGGCATGGCCGCGGCGGACGTCACCGCCATCGGCGCCCATGGGCAGACCGTGCGGCACCGCCCGCATGAGTTCGACGCGACCGGCTACACCCTCCAACTGAACAACCCCGCCCTGCTCGCCGAGCTCTGCAAGATGACGGTCGTGGCCGATTTCCGCTCGCGCGACCTGGCCGCCGGAGGTCAGGGCGCGCCACTGGTTCCCGCTTTCCACCAAGGCATGTTCGGGAAAGACGGCGCCGCGGTAGCGGTGCTCAACCTGGGCGGCATTGCCAATCTCAGCGTGCTGCGCGCGGGCGGCAGCGTGCTCGGCTTCGACTGCGGACCCGCCAACGCATTGATGGACTACTGGTGCCACCGCCATACCGGCAAATGGTATGACGCCGACGGCGCCTGGGCCGCGCAAGGCCGGGTGATCGAGCCGTTGCTGGCCGCGTTGCTGCAGGAACCCTATTTCGCCCAGCTCCCGCCCAAGAGCACGGGCCGCGACCTGTTCAATCCCGAATGGCTGGAGCAAGGCCTCGCCATGCATCCGCAAGCCGATGCGCAGGACGTGCAGGCCACCCTGGCCGAACTCACCGCCATCAGTTGCGCGGATGAGATCAAACGCCTTGCGGGCGATGCCAGGGAACTGATCGTCTGCGGCGGCGGCGCGCTCAATCGCCACCTGATGAGCCGCCTCTCGGCCCATCTGCCCGGCGTCAGCGTGCTGTCGTCACAGGCGCACGGACTGGATCCGCAGCAGGTCGAGGCAGCAGCCTTTGCGTGGCTGGCCCGCCAGTGCCTGCTGGGACAGCCCGGCAACCTCGCCTCCGTCACGGGAGCGAGCGGCCCGCGCATTCTGGGGGCGATCTACCCCGCCTGAATCAACAAAGAGCGCACGCATAAAGCACAAAAGCCACCGTATCCGGTGGCTTTTGCGTTGACGGGGATGCCCGCATGAACGAGCAGGAAGGCCCCTGGCGCCGCTTCAGGCAGAGAAGCTCGAGCCACAACCACAAGTGGTTGTCGCGTTCGGGTTCTTGATCACGAACTGCGCGCCTTGAAGGTCTTCCTTGTAGTCGATCTCGGCGCCGACCAGATACTGATAGCTCATGGCATCGATCAGGAGGGACACGCCATTCTTGGTCATGGTGGTGTCGTCGTCGTTGGTGATTTCATCAAAAGTGAAACCGTACTGGAAACCCGAGCAGCCGCCCCCTTGAACGAACACGCGGAGCTTCAGATCCGGATTGCCTTCCTCGGCGATCAGGTCTGCCACCTTGGCAGCGGCGCTGTCGGTGAAGATGATCGGCTCGGGCATTTCTGTCGTGGTAGTGTTTTCTGCAACTGCGCTCATGGAATGAGACCCCTATAGAGACTTATGGACAGGATGCTACCGCAATGGGCGAGTGAATGCATCGGAAATATCGTTTGACGTCAGAGCCGTTGTGGGCATTCGATACAGGCTGGCGCGGGGGAGCTCCAACGACAAAAAAGGCCCCCCACGCTTCCCCGCCACGCGTGGTCCGCCGCCCCCCCCGAGGGGGCGCTTTTTGTCTTGGGCCGGCCCGGCGACAAAAAACCGCCACAAGGGCGGTTCTTTGCATATGCAGTTGCCGGAGCGACTCCGGCACACCAGCGGATCAACGCTTGGAGAACTGCTTTGCGCGACGGGCGGAGTGCAGACCGACCTTCTTACGCTCGACTTCGCGGGCGTCGCGGGTCACGTAGCCTGCCTGGCTCAGGACCGGCTTCAGACTTGCGTCGTAGTCGATCAGCGCACGGGTGATGCCGTGACGGGTCGCGCCGGCCTGGCCGGATTCGCCGCCGCCGTGCACGTTCACCTGGATGTCGAAGGTCTCGACATTGTCGGTGAGCACCAGAGGCTGCTTAGCGATCATGATGGAGGTTTGGCGGCCGAAGAACTGCTGAATGTCTTTGCCATTCACAGTGATCTTGCCGGAACCCTTCTTCAGAAACACGCGGGCGACGCTGGACTTGCGACGGCCGGTGCCATTGTTCCATTCACCAATCATTCAAGGCTCCTTAGATTTCCAGCACTTTGGGCTGCTGCGCCGTGTGCGGATGCTCGTCGCCACCGTACACTTTGAGCTTCTTGATCATGGCGTAGCCGAGGGGACCCTTGGGCAGCATGCCCTTGACGGCCTTCTCGAGTGCGCGGCCAGGATGCTTGGCTTGCAGATCGCGGAAGTTGGTGGCAGTGATGCCGCCGGGGAAGCCCGAGTGACGGTAGTACACCTTGTCGAGCGACTTGGTGCCGGTGACCTTGAGCTTGGATGCGTTGATGATGACGATATAGTCGCCGGTATCAACGTGAGGCGTGTAAATGGCCTTGTGCTTGCCGCGCAGACGGAGGGCAACTTCGCTGGCTACCCGTCCGAGCACCTTATCGGTGGCGTCAATCACAAACCACTCGTGCACAACCTCAGCGGGCTTTGCGCTGAATGTAGTCATGAGATTCTCTATTCAATGAGATGGTTTGGCGGTTCTTTTCCACGGTCGGTGCAACTCTGACGGAAGCCTCTTAGGTGGTATCACCTCGGATGGGGCGCTTGCGCGAATGCGTCAGCGCGTACCCAAAGGCGCTTTGCCGCGGAACCAATGAATCGCTGCAAAGACTTGGGATTATACAAACTTTCGGGATCTCCCCGCAAGCACGGGCGCGGACGGCATGCGCCAGCGAGGCGCGGCTATTGCGTATACATCTGCTTCTGGCGCCGTTCCTCTTCCCGGCGGCGGGCATTGTCCACGCAGGTCGGGTGGCTGAGCATGCCGGGCTTCTGGCATTCATTGTGGATGCACATGGGCCTGGCCAGAAAGCCCGCGTCGGCGCATGCTTCCTCGGGGCTCGGGCGCCTGGGCTGCGGTGGTTGCGGCGCTGGCTGCGGCGCGACTGCGGCAGCAGGCGCTGGCTCCGCAGCGGGCACCGGCTCGCGCGACGCGGGCACCGGTTCCGCCGCCTTGCGCTGCTGCGCCGCGCGCGGCTTGTGCTCCCTGGCCATCGGTGCCGGCGGCGCGGCGGCGTCACCCGACGCGGCGCCTTCAGCGCCGCTGTCCGCCATCAGCACCCCGTTACCGGAGTCGGGACTCGAGGCGGCCTCGGGCTCGGCCATCTCGGTGATGATCTCCGCGTCCGGCGTGGCCATGGCGACCCGCACCGGGTCCGCTGCGGCCTGCGACGCCGAAGGGGACGACATGAACCAGGCCGCAGCCCCCGCCAGCAGCACCAGGGCCGTCGCTGCCGACGCCAGCAGCATGCGGTCAGGCCTGCGCCTTGTGGATTTGCGGGATACCCCGACCCCACTTCCGGACTTGCGGGACGGCGGCTTGCCCGGGCGCTGGCCCGCGGTGCTGGAGGACGATGGCCGCCTGCCGCCGCCCGGACCCGGCGGCGAGCCCGCCGCAGCCACCGCCGGAGTCTCGAACGATGCATCGCGCGAATCCTCGAAATCCATGCCGCGCACGACAGTGTCCTGAAAATCCTGGGCATCGTCCCAGCCGCGATCCGTGCCGTTCGCCGCCAGGGGCGGCGGCGTGCCCGGCAGGTGCAGGACGGTCTGCTCCGTATCGGTATTGCGCGCCGTGGTGCTTGCCGCTGGTTCACCGAGATTCAGCAGATCGACCCCGCCCGCATCCGCCATGGGTTTTTCCATCCAGACATCGCCCAGTTCGCGCCTGAAATCAAACTTGTCCAAGGGGGCCGGAGCCACCGTCATGCCCATCTGCGCGAGCAATTCATCGACCGACCCATGCCGGTCGCCCGGCTGCAGCGCCAGCGCCTTGGCGATGGCTTCGATGAACGGCGCGGAATACTCGACCCCGAACTGCTTGCGCACGGTTCTCGCCACACGCCGGAACGGCACCATGCGGTCGCGGATCGAGCGCAGCGTGGACGGCAGCGGCGCGTCGTTGCAGATACAGCCGTAGATCACCGCCGCCAGCGAATAGATGTCGCTCCACGGGCCCGGCTTGAGTTCGCCGCCCACGTCCGCGTATTGCTCGATCGGTGCGTAGTTCACCTTGAGCACCGCCGTATGCTTGCGGTCGCGGTCGCCAATGGCAAAACGCGCCGCGCCCAGGTCCAGCAACACCGGCGGCCCGCTGTCCTGCAGGAAGATGTTGTCGGGCGAGATATCGCGGTGCAGCGTCTTGCCGTCATGCAGGACGCGCAACGCGCTGCAGACTGACCAGATCACGCTGCGCAGCCAAGCCTCCGGCGGCGGCGTGCGCATGCTCGCGCGCGCCTGCTTGAGCGTCATGCCCACATACAGCGGCATCACCATATAGGCGGTCTGATGGGCTTCCCAGAAACGGAACACCTTCACCAGCGAAGGATGATCGAACTGCGCGAGCAGGCGCGCCTCCTCGACGAAAGACGACAGTCCCGCCTGGAAGGCTGGTTCATCCGCCGAGGACCGCACCCAGACCGAATGGCCTTGCTGCGCGCGCCCCGCCAGCGCCGCCGGCATGTACTCCTTGATGGCGACGAAGCGCAGCAGCGAATGGTCGAAGGCCTGATAGACCATGCCAAACCCGCCCACCCCCAGCAGCCCGGCGATTTCGAACTCGCCCAGCCGTGCGCCCACGGGGAGTGCGTCGAGATGATCGACATCTCCAGGGCGGCGGAAATTGGAAACTTCGGACATAGGCAATCAGTGGCAACGGTGCGTCAGCATATTAGAGCCTGGGGAAGCGCCTGGCCGCGCCTGCCCCAAGCAACCCGGCCCGACATGCAAGAACAACAGCGCGGACGCCCCGGGCAAAGCGCATGCAGCCCCTTGGACTGAACGCGGGAGTACAAGCTTGTGCGCGCATCTTGCATCTTTGCATCCGCATAGAAAATGCACATTTTGCAACAAATCTGCTGGAAAATGATTTCGGCCAATTTTCTTTGTGAATGCGGCCCAACATCACTGCCAGACGTACACTGCGCGCATGTTCAGTTACCGACACGCATTCCACGCAGGCAATCACGCCGATGTGCTCAAGCACACCGTGCTGATCGCCGCCTTGCAGCATCTCACGCAGAAAGACACCGCCCTCACCGTATTCGACACGCACGCAGGCGCGGGGCTGTACCGGCTGGACAGCGAGTTCACGGAAACCAGCGGCGAGGCTGCCGACGGCGTGCAGCGCCTGTTCGATGTCCAGGGGCTGGAGCCCGCGCTGCAGGAATATCTCGACCTGGTGGCGTCCTTCAACACCGGCGGCTCGCACAAGGTCTATCCTGGCTCGCCTTTCATCTCGCAACGCCTGCTGCGCGAGCAGGACCGGCTCAAGCTGTTCGAACTCCATCCAACCGACACGCGCACGCTCAAGGCCAACATCGCCCAGCTCGATGCCGGGCGGCAAATCGCCGTCCTGCAGGAAGACGGCTTCGAAGGCGTGAAGAAATTCCTGCCGCCGCCGTCCAAGCGGGCGCTGCTGCTGTGCGATCCGAGCTATGAACTGAAGTCGGACTACGGGCGCGTGCTCGACATGATCGGAGATTCCCTCAAGCGCTTTCCCACCGGCGTATATGCCGTCTGGTATCCGATCATTCCCCGTCCCGAGGCGCACGACATGCCGCGCCGCCTGAAGGCGCTGGCCACGAAGGCCGGCAAGTCGTGGCTACACGCCGCGCTCACCGTGAAATCCAGCAAGATCAGCCTGGCGGCCACGGGAGGCCAGCGCCCCGGCCTGCCCGCAAGCGGCATGTTCCTGATCAATCCGCCATTCACCGTCAAGACGGCCCTGCAGAAGGCGCTGCCGCAGATGGCGCAATTGCTCGCCCAGGACCGCAACGCTTCTCACCTGCTGGAATCCGGCGGCTGATCCACGGACCTGAAGAAATGCCCCCTGAGAACGTGTTTACGATCTCTACGCAGCCGCGAGGAGATCGT
>NZ_JBEBOW010000087.1:0-16362 GCF_040396215.1 Diaphorobacter ruginosibacter
GCAATAGCATGGCTATTGCTGCGGTATTGCGCCTTGCATCCCATCCCGCAAAGCCGCTGTCGCGGCGCGAGGAGATCGTGAACACGTTCTGACGCGCCAAACCCGACACGAAAACGTCACGCTTTCGTCAATCCACTGTCATCACCGCTTTCTAGGATGCATGCAAGAGAGCGAGGGATGGCATGCGTCCAGGCGGACATCCCCTGCTTCTCGTTTCGCATTGCCGCCGCCCCTTGCCGGGCAGCGCAAGAGTTTCATCCCCACAACGAACAGCACGATGTCCAACACCCCACTGCCCACCCGTCGCAAAACCCTGCAAATGCTCGCCGGCATCCCCCTGCTTCCGCTGGGCGCGAGCGCTTGCGCAACAACTCTCCTGTCCGCGTGCGGCGGCGGCGGCGGCGGCGGCAGCGCCGCCTTCAAGTCGGTCAGCTTCACCGGCATGGCCGCCCCCACGCTGCAGGCGCCCGCCGCCATGGCGACCACCAGCGTCGGATCGGTCATGAACGTCGTCTTCGATGACGACTCCACCGAGTCCTACAACCTGGCCTACCAGCCGTTCTTCATCACCGGCGACATGGTCAGCGACGGCAAAGGCGGCAAGATTCTCGCTGGCGGCTACGTGGACATCAACAACCAGCCCATCGTGGATGCCACCGTCGCCGGCAGCGAGCGGCAGTATTTCTCGGACTCCCCGGATGGCACCTCGCTGCTGACCGTGGCCGACGCCAAGGTGGACGGCGTGAAAGGCAAGCCCGTTTTCGCTGTCGTGCAGTTCGAATACACCACCTGGGCGCAGGACGGCAAGACCGACATGTACGGCAAGCTGCCCTCGCCCATTGCCGTGCTGACGCTGGACCAGGATCAGACCACCGGCAAGCTCAGCCTGGTCAAGTACCACAACGTGGACACCTCCAAGGTGCACGGCCTGTGGATCACCTGCGGCGCCAGCCTGTCGCCCTGGGGCACTCATCTGTCCTCGGAAGAGTACGAGCCCGATGCCTTCAGCATCGCCAGCAACACCATGTTCCAGGCCTATAGCCAGAACCTCTACGGCGACTCCAGCAAGGCCAACCCCTACCACTACGGCCACATGCCCGAAGTGATCGTCAATGTCGACGGCACGGCCACCATCAAGAAGCACTTCTGCATGGGCCGCATCTCGCACGAGCTGGTGCAGGTCATGCCCGACCAGCGCACCGCGCTCATGGGTGACGACGCCACCAACAGCGGCTACTTCGTCTTCGTCGCCGACAAGGAAAAAGACCTGTCCTCAGGCACGCTGTACGCCGCCAAGGTCGGCGCGGGCTTCTCCATCGACCCCGCCGCCAAGAGCGCCGCGCCGCTGACCTGGATCAAGCTGGGCTCGGCCACCAGCGCCGAAATCGAAAACCTGGCCAACACGCTCAAGCCCACGGACATCATGACCGTGTCCAAGACCGACCCCAGCGACTCCAGCTACACCAAGATCGTGGCCAACGGCAAGACCGAGTGGATCAAGATCAACCCCGGCATGGACAAGGCCGCCGCCTTCCTCGAAACCCACCGCTACGCCGCCTACAAGGGCGCCAGCATGGGCTTCACCAAGATGGAAGGCACCACCGTCAACGCCAAGGACAAGGTCGCCTACTCCGCGCTGCAGAACTGCCAGTCGTCGATGGTGGACGGCAACGCCGCCAACGTTCCAGGCAATGGCATCTCCATTCCCAAGGCGCTCAACGCGGGCGTGGTGATGGCGCTGAACCTGCGCGGCGGCCAGAAGGACACATCCGGCGCGGCCATCGACAGCGAATGGATGCCGGTGGACACCCGGGCGCTGCTCGCTGGCGAGGACATCACGGCCGACACGCTGGGCAATACCGGCAACCCCAACAAGATCGCCAACCCCGACAACCTCAAGTTCTCGGAAAAGATGCGCACCCTGTTCATCGGCGAAGACTCCAGCCAGCACGTCAACAACTTCCTGTGGGCCTACAACATCGACACCAGGACGCTCTCGCGCATCATGTCGATCCCCGCGGGCGGAGAATCCACGGGCCTGCACGCCGTGGATGAAATCAACGGCTGGACCTACGTGATGAGCAACTTCCAGCACGCCGGCGACTGGGGCGGCATCCACAACGTGGTCAAGGAAACACTGGATCCGCTGATCAGGGCCAACTACAGGAACAAGGCCGGCGCGGCGGTCGGCTACCTGACGGGCACGCCCGCCCAACCGTCGATGAAGAGCTGATCGCGCCGGGCATTGCGCCTGGGCGGCAGCGAAGGAGGGAAAGCGGGCCAGACCCGCTTTTCCTCTTTGCGACTACTCGACGATCGTCAGCTTGGCGACGGCCAGCGCCAGCCATTTGGTGCCGTGGCGCGGGAAGTTGACCTGCGCGCGCGCGTCGTCACCCGCGCCCTCCAGGGCCAGCACCTTGCCCTCGCCGAACTTGTTGTGAAACACCGGGGTGCCGACCTGCAGGCCGTGCGATGGCGCCGCCTTTTGACGAGGAACGGCCGGGCTCGCAAACACTTCGGAGCGCAGGCCGGATCCGCCGCCATATCGCCCCCCATGGTTGCCGCCGCCATCGGGCCTGTAGGTGCCAAAGGCCGACTGCCGCGGCGTGATCCACTTGAGCGCGGGCTCGGGCAGCTCGTCGAAAAACCGGCTCTTGATGTGATAGCGCGTCTGACCATGCAGCATGCGCGTCTGCGAGTGGCTCAAATACAGGCGCTTGCGCGCGCGGGTGATCGCCACGTACATGAGGCGCCGCTCTTCCTCGAGCCCGTCCCGGTCGCTCATCGCGTTCTCATGCGGGAACAGGCCCTCCTCCAGACCGCCGATGAACACGCAGTCGAACTCCAGCCCCTTGCTCGCATGCACCGTCATGAGCTGCACCGCGTCCTGCCCGGCCTGCGCCTGGTTGTCGCCCGCCTCCAGCGCAGCATGCGTGAGGAAGGCAGCCAGCGGCGACAAGGTCTCGCCGGTATCCGCATCCACCATGGCGCTCTTGGGCATGTTCTTCAAAGGCTCGTCCAGCAAGGGCCGATCGGGGTCCAGCCCCTGGCTGGCTGGGCTTTGCGTCAGCGGCTGGCCGTGCTCATCGAGCGGCAGCGCGACGGCGTCCCGGCCAAAGCCCTCCTGCGTGACGAAACTCTCGGCGGCGTTGATCAGCTCGTCCAGGTTCTCGATGCGATCCGCGCCTTCCTTGTCGTTGCGATAGTGCTCGACGAGGCCGCTGGTCTCCAGCACCTGCCCGATGATTCCACGCAGATTCTGTCCGTGCGTCTGCTCACGCAGCACGTCGAGCATCGCCACGAAAGCGCCCAGATTGGCTCCGGCCTTGCCGGGCACCGCGCTCACCGCGTCATGCAGCGAACAACCCGCGCCGCGCGCCGCATCCTGCAGCACCTCGATGCTGCGCGCGCCGATGCCGCGCGGCGGGAAATTCACCACGCGCGAGAAACTCGTGTCGTCGTTGGGATTCTCCAGCAGGCGCAGATAGGCGAGCGCGTGCTTGATTTCCGCGCGCTCGAAAAACCGCAGCCCCCCATACACGCGGTAGGGAACGCCGGCGTTGAACAAGGCGGACTCGATCACGCGGCTCTGCGCATTGCTGCGATAGAGGATGGCGATCTCGCGGCGCTCGAAGCCGTCGTTCTTCACCAGTTGCCGGATCTCCTCGACCATCCACTGCGCTTCATCGAGATCGCTGGGCGCCTCGTATACGCGCACCGGCTCGCCCGGCCCTTGATCGGTGCGCAGATTCTTGCCAAGGCGCCGGCTGTTGTGCGAGATGAGCTCGTTCGCGGAATCAAGGATGTTGCTGTAGGAGCGGTAGTTCTGCTCCAGCTTGATCTGCCTTTGCACATCGAACTCGCGCACGAAGTCGGCCATGTTGCCCACGCGCGCGCCGCGAAACGCGTAGATGCTCTGGTCGTCATCCCCGACGGCCAGCACGCTGCCGCGCGTATGCAGACGGCCATCCACCACGTCGCCCGCCATCTGCTTGAGCCATGCATACTGCAGGCGGTTGGTGTCCTGGAACTCATCGACGAGGATGTGCTGGAAACGCCGCTGATAGTGTTCGCGCACGGGATCATTGTCCCGCAGCAGTTCATAGGAGCGCAGCATCAGCTCGCCAAAATCGACGACGCCTTCGCGCTGGCACTGCTCTTCGTAGAGCTGGTAGATCTCCACCTTCCTGCGGCTGTCCGCATCATGCGTAGGCACATCGCCGGGGCGCATGCCTTCTTCCTTGCAGTTGGCGATGTAGTACGCGAGCTGCTTGGGCGGAAAGCGCTCCTCGTCCACATTGAATTGCTTGCACAGCCGCTTGATCGCCGAGAGCTGATCCTGCGCGTCGAGGATCTGGAAGGTCTGCGGCAGGCCCGCCAGCCTGTGATGCGCGCGCAGCAGGCGGTTGCACAGCCCGTGAAACGTGCCGATCCACATGCCGCGCACATTCACGGGCAGCATGGCCGAGAGCCGCGTGAGCATCTCCTTTGCCGCCTTGTTCGTGAAGGTCACCGCCAGGATGCTGCCAGGCGTGGCATGGCCGTTCTGCAACAGCCACGCGATACGCGTGGTGAGCACGCGCGTCTTGCCCGACCCCGCCCCCGCAAGAATCAGCGCGTGGCCGGCGGGCAGGGTGACGGCGGCAAGCTGCTCGTCATTCAACCCCTGCAGCAGCGGCGACGGCGCGTGCCCGGCTGCCGCCGGCGGGTCACTGAAAAGGCCTTCGGGGCGGGCGGGAAACATATCTTTTGGAAGCATGCCCCCATTGTAGAAAGCCCCACGGCCGCCGCGCTTTTGGCGGGCCATGCATCCGCCCTGCCGCCGGCCAATATCCATACGGATGCGTGCGCCATTCCATGCCTGTCGAAATCTCATTAGAATTAATCACCGGGCCCAAGATTTCTTGGCCCGGTTTTTTGTGCCCGCGCGAAAGCCGCATGCGCCACGGATACCGGTTGCCAGACCAAGCGCCCTTCTTGTTTTCATATCGATAGGAGCTTGGTAAGACCATGGAAATTTTTGACTACGACAACGTCCTGCTGCTGCCCCGCAAGTGCCGCGTGGAAAGCCGCTCGGAATGCGATGCCAGCGTCGAGCTCGGCGGCCGCACCTTCCGCCTGCCGGCCGTCCCGGCGAACATGAAGACCGTGGTGGACGAGAAAATCTGCACCTGGCTTGCGCAGAACGGCTATTTCTACGTCATGCACCGCTTTGACCTGGACAACGTCCAGTTCGTGAAGGAAATGCAGGCCAAGGGTTGCTTCGCCTCGATCTCGCTGGGCGTGAAGAAGCCCGACTACGACACCGTCGACCGCTTCGTTGCCGAAGGCATGTGCCCCGAATACGTGACCATCGACATCGCGCACGGCCATGCCGACAGCGTGAAGAACATGATCGCCTACCTGAAGTCCAAGCTGCCCAAGGCATTCGTGATCGCCGGCAACGTGGGCACGCCCGAGGCCGTGATCGACCTGGAGAACTGGGGCGCGGACGCCACCAAGGTCGGCATCGGCCCCGGCAAGGTCTGCATCACCAAGCTCAAGACCGGCTTCGGCACGGGCGGCTGGCAGCTCTCCGCGCTCAAGTGGTGCGCGCGCGTTGCAACCAAGCCCATCATCGCCGACGGCGGCATCCGCAGCCACGGAGACATCGCCAAGAGCATCCGCTTCGGCGCGAGCATGGTGATGATCGGCTCGCTGTTCGCGGGCCACGAAGAATCGCCCGGCAACACCGTCGAGGAAAACGGCCAGGTGTTCAAGGAGTACTACGGCTCCGCCTCGGACTTCAACAAGGGCGAATACAAGCACGTCGAAGGCAAGCGCATCCTCGAGCCGGTCAAGGGCAAGCTGGCCGATACGTTGACCGAGATGGAGCAGGACGTCCAGTCCTCCATCAGCTACGCCGGCGGCAAGAAGCTCATGGACATCCGCAAGGTGAACTACGTGATCCTGGGCGGCGACAACGCGGGCGAGCATCTGTTGATGTAGGCCCCAGTCCGCGCATCACCCCTGGCTGCCAGGAAAAAACTCCCGGGTTTTCCCGGCGGCGCAAAAAAATGGTGCATAATAGCTGCTTCAGTTCAATACGCTGAAACGTTTTCGGGCTCTTAGCTCAGTTGGTAGAGCAGCGGACTCTTAATCCGTTGGTCGAGTGTTCGAGTCACTCAGGGCCCACCAAATCATGAAACCCGCTACAGCGTCACTGCCCCGGCGGGTTTTTCAATGACTGCGCGGATTGTCAATCGCCCGGTCGCCATCAGCCAGAAAAACCGCAGCGGGCATTTCATCCGGAAATTTCGTTGTATAATCTGAGTCTTCGCTCAAGACCTTGAGTGAAAACGCTAAGGGCTCTTAGCTCAGTTGGTAGAGCAGCGGACTCTTAATCCGTTGGTCGAGTGTTCGAGTCACTCAGGGCCCACCAGACACGGCAACGCGCCGCAATCCTTCGGGGTTGCGGCGCGTTTTGCCTTGTGCGCAGAGCCCGGCGCGACGCAATGGCCCGGGATGGGTTTTCCGCCGTGCTCCACGAACTCAGGCGCTCCACTCCAGCCTGGGACTGCAAAACCCTCCGCGTTCCTGCGCTTTGGCAATCGGCACTGATCCATGCGTCATAAACTGGTCTCACCCTTGGCGCCCGCGGCGCGGGTTTCGGCGCTGATGCTCAGGGGGTCGCACAAATTTCCGAACCAATGCAAAGGAGTTGTCCATGGACCGATTCAAGAACAAGGTCGTCATTGTCACAGGCGGAGCGAGCGGCATCGGTCTGGCGAGCGTCCATGCGTTTGCCAACGAGGGAGCAAAGGTCGTCGTCGCGGACCATTCGGCCCACGGCCAGGCGGTGGCCGATGAGTTGAAGCAGGCGGGCAAGCCCGCACTGTTCTGCCAGCTGGATGTGAGGAACACCGGCGAGGTCCAGCAGATGATCCGCCAGACGGTCGAGGCCTTCGGCCGGCTGGACGTCATGTTCGCCAACGCCGGCGTGGGAAACGACGCGCCCATCGGGCAGCTCACGGAAGAGTCCTGGCAGCGCCTCATCGACATCAATCTCACCGGCGTGTATCTCTGCGACAAATACGCCATCGAGCAAATGCTGCGGCAAGGCGGCGGTGGCGTGATCGTCAACTGCGGCTCCATCCACAGCCACGTGGGCAAATCAGGCGTGACCGGTTATGCGGCGGCCAAGGGCGGCGTCAAGCTCCTGACCCAGACCCTGGGCATCGACTATGGCGCCAAGGGCATCCGCGTCAACGCGGTCTGCCCGGGCTACATCGACACGCCATTGCTCAAGGACATTCCAGAGGCCGGCAAGGCCGAGCTGATCAAGCTGCATCCCATGGGACGCCTTGGGCGCGCGCAGGAAGTGGCGGAGTGCGTGCTGTTCCTGGCCAGCGATCAATCGTCTTTCGTCAACGGCAGTTCGCTCATGGTGGATGGCGGCTACACCGCGCAATAGAGCCGTCGCACAGCGCGGCTGTGCGCGCCCCCAAGTAAAAACGCCCGCGCCGTTCAAGGCCGCGGGCGTTTTGGCTTGAGCGTCCGGGATCCGTGGCTCAGCGTGGCAATTCGCTCGCGCCCATGAGGAACTCGTCCACGGCACGCGCGGCCTGGCGGCCTTCGCGGATCGCCCACACCACGAGCGACTGGCCGCGGCGCATGTCGCCCGCGGCAAACACCTTGTCCACGCTGGTGGCGTAGCCGCCCAGGAAGTCGGTGCTGGCGCGGGCGTTGCCGCGCGCATCCTTTTCCACGCCGAAGGCGTCGAGCACGGCGGCGACCGGACTCACGAAACCCATTGCCAGCAACACCAGGTCGGCCTGGAGCGTCTGCTCGGTGCCAGGCACTTCGGTGATCTTGCCGTCCTTCATTTCGATGCGCACGGTCTTGAGCGCGGTGACCTTGCCCTTCTCGCCGATGAATTCCTTGGTGGCGATGGCGAACTCGCGATCGCAACCTTCTTCATGGCTGGAGGAGGTGCGCAGCTTGTAGGGCCAGTAGGGCCACACGAGCGGCTTGTTCTCGTGCTCGGGCGGCATGGGCATGAGCTCGAACTGCGTGACGCTGGCCGCGCCGTGGCGGTTGGAGGTGCCCACGCAGTCGGAGCCAGTATCGCCGCCGCCGATCACGATGACGTGCTTGCCGTCGGCGCGGATCTGGCCCTTGAGCTTGTCACCCGCGTTCACCTTGTTCTGCTGCGGCAGGAACTCCATTGCGAAATGGATGCCGTCGAGCTCGCGCCCCGGCACGGGCAGGTCGCGCGACTGCTCGGCGCCGCCGGTGAGCAGCACCGCGTCGAATTCCTTGTGCAGCGCTTCGGGCGTGACGGTTTCCTTGGCCCAGTTCGTGACCTTGGAGCCTTTGCCCAGCCCATCCTTGGCGCTGCCGATGAACACGCCGGTGCGGATCGTCACGCCCTCGGCCTCGAGCTGTCCGGCACGGCGGTCGATGTGCGACTTCTCCATCTTGAAGTCAGGGATGCCATAGCGCAGCAGGCCGCCGATGCGGTCGTTCTTCTCGAACAGCGTCACGTCGTGGCCAGCGCGCGCCAGTTGCTGCGCCGCCGCCATGCCGGCGGGTCCCGCGCCCACCACGGCGACCTTCTTGCCGGTCCTGTGCCTGGCTGGCTGCGGCTGAACCCAGCCTTCTTCCCACGCACGGTCGATGATCGCATGCTCGATCGACTTGATGCCGATGGGCGCGCTGTTGATATTCAGCGTGCAGGCCGCCTCGCAGGGCGCGGGGCAGATGCGGCCGGTGAATTCCGGGAAGTTGTTGGTGCTGTGCAGCACCGTGATCGCGCTCTTCCAGTCCTGGTGATAAACGAGATCGTTGAAATCCGGAATGATGTTGTTGACCGGGCAGCCGTTGTTGCAGAACGGCGTGCCGCAGTCCATGCAGCGCGCGCCCTGGATGCGGGCCTGCTCGTCGTTCAGGCCGATGACGAATTCCTTGTAGTTCTTCAGGCGCTTCGCTACGGGCTCGTAGCCCTCTTCGATGCGCTCATATTCCATGAAGCCGGTGGTCTTTCCCATGATCGTGGTGTCCTTGAATTTATGAATTGGTGCTGATGCGGAAACTGCTGCGCTCCCCACGATCACTTCGCGGGAACGGCAACCTCCTTCTTGGCCTTGGCCGCCACGGCGGGCGTCTCGGGCTCCTCCAGCACCTTGCGTTCATAAATTTCCGACAGCGCGCGCTTGTATTCGGTCGGGAACACCTTCACGAACTTGCTGCGCGATGCGGCCCAGTTGTCCAGCAACTCGCGGGCGCGGCGGCTGCCGGTCCAGCGGGCATGGTCCTCCAGCAGCTTCTTGAGCTGCGCCTCGTCGGTCTGGTCGCGGTGCCATACGCCACGGCCCACCGTCGCGGCCTGCTCCTCCGCCGGGAGGATGCGCTCGAGCGTCACCATCGACATGTTGCAGCGCGAATCGAAACGGCCATCCTCGTCATAGACATACGCCACGCCGCCGCTCATGCCCGCCGCGAAGTTGCGGCCGGTCTTGCCCAACACGACGACGGTGCCGCCGGTCATGTATTCACAGCCATGGTCGCCCACGCCTTCGACCACCGCCGTCGCGCCCGACAGGCGCACCGCGAAGCGCTCGCCGGCCACGCCCGCGAAGAAAGCCTCGCCGCGTGTCGCGCCGAACATCACCGTATTGCCGACGATGGTGTTGGCCGTCGATGAGCCCCGGAACTCGTGGCTCGGGCGCACGACGATGCGGCCGCCCGACAGGCCCTTGCCGGTGTAGTCATTGGCCTCGCCGGACACGTTCAGCGTGATGCCCTTGCAGAGGAACGCGCCGAACGACTGGCCGCCCGTGCCTTCGAAATGGATGCGGATGGTGTCATCCGGCAGCCCTTCGGGGTGCACCTTGGTGACCGCGCCCGAGAGCATCGCCCCGACGGAACGGTTCACGTTGCGCGCCACTTCCATGATGCGCACATTCTCGCCATTCTGGATGGCGGGCTGGCAGCGCTCGATGAGCTTCACGTCAAGCGCTGACTCCAGCTTGTGATCCTGCTTCTCGACGTGGTAGCGGGGCACGTCCTGCGGCACCGGAGCCAGCGCGAACAGGCGCGAGAAATCCAGGCCCTGGGCTTTCCAGTGCTCCACGCCCTTGCGGGTGTCGAGCAGGTCGGCGCGGCCGATGAGCTCGTCGAACGTGCGGATGCCCAATTGCGCCATGATCTGGCGGACTTCCTCGGCGATGAAGAAGAAGTAGTTCACCACGTGCTCGGGCCGGCCCGAGAACTTCTTGCGCAGTTGCGGGTCCTGCGTCGCAACGCCGACGGGGCAGGTGTTGAGGTGGCACTTGCGCATCATGATGCAGCCCTCGACCACCAGCGGCGCGGTGGCGAAGCCGAACTCGTCAGCGCCCAGCAGCGCGCCGATCACCACGTCGCGGCCGGTCTTCATCTGGCCGTCTGCCTGCACGCGGATGCGGCCGCGCAGGCGGTTGAGCACCAGCGTCTGCTGCGTCTCGGCCAGGCCGATTTCCCACGGCGAGCCCGCATGCTTGATGGACGACCAGGGCGAAGCGCCCGTGCCGCCATCGTGGCCCGCGATCACCACGTGGTCGCTCTTGCACTTGGCAACGCCCGCGGCAATCGTGCCCACGCCCACTTCGGACACCAGCTTCACCGAGATGTCGGCATGCGGCGCCACGTTCTTCAGGTCGTGGATCAGTTGCGCCAGATCCTCGATCGAGTAGATGTCGTGGTGCGGCGGCGGCGAAATCAGGCCCACGCCCGGCACCGAGTAGCGCTGCATGCCGATGTATTCGGACACCTTGCCGCCCGGCAACTGGCCGCCCTCGCCAGGCTTCGCGCCTTGCGCCATCTTGATCTGGATCTGATCGGACGACACCAGATACTCCGCCGTCACGCCAAAGCGGCCCGAGGCCACCTGCTTGATCCTGGAGCGCAGCGAGTCGCCATCGAGCAGCTCGATGTCGGACTCGACCTGCGCCTTGCCGATGACCGAGCCCAGGGTCTCGCCCTTCTTGATCGGAATGCCCTTGAGCTCGTTGCGATAGCGCTTGGGATCCTCGCCGCCCTCGCCCGTGTTGCTCTTGCCGCCGATGCGGTTCATCGCGACGGCCAGCGTGGCATGCGCCTCGGTGGAGATCGATCCCAGCGACATCGCGCCGGTGGCAAAGCGCTTGACGATCTCGGCCGCGGGTTCGACTTCCTCGACGGCGATCGCCTTCGCGGGGTCGAACTTGAACTCGAAGAGGCCGCGCAGCGTCATGTGGCGCTTGCTCTGGTCGTTGATGATCTGCGCGTATTCCTTGTATGTGCTCCAGTTGTTGGCGCGCGTGGAATGCTGCAGCTTGGCGATCGCGTCGGGCGACCACATATGTTCCTCGCCGCGCGCGCGCCATGCATATTCGCCGCCGGCATCGAGCATGGTCTGCAGGACCGGGTCATCGCTGAAGGCCGCCACGTGATTGCGGATGGCCTCCTCAGCCACCTCGAACACGCCAATGCCCTCGACGCGGCTGGCCGTGCCGGTGAAGTATTTGTTCACCGTCTCGCTGTTCAGGCCCACCACCTCGAACAGCTGCGCTCCGCAGTAGCTCATGTAAGTGCTCACACCCATCTTGGACATGATCTTGGAGAGTCCCTTGCCGACCGCCTTCACATAGTTGTAGATGGCCTTCTCGGCCGACATGTCGCCGGACATGTCCTTGTGCATCTCGGCCAGCGTTTCAAGCGCGAGATAGGGGTGCACGGCTTCCGCGCCATAACCCGCGAGCACGCCGAAGTGGTGCACCTCGCGCGCCGAGCCGGTTTCCACCACCAGCCCCGCCGTCGTGCGCAGGCCCTCGTTCACCAGATGCTGGTGGATGGCCGAGAGCGCGAGCAGCGCCGGAATCGCCACCTGCGTGGCCGAGATGTTGCGGTCGCTGATGATCAGGATGTTCGCACCGCCCTTGATCTCGTCGACCGCCTGCGCGCACAGCGACGCCAGCTTGGCCTCGACACCTTCCTTGCCCCAGTTCAGCGGATAGGTGATGTCGATGGTTGCGCTCTTGAACTTGCCGTGTGTGTACTTCTCGATCTCGCGCAGCTTGGCCATGCCCTTGAAGTCCAGGATCGGCTGATGCAGCTCCAGGCGCATCGGCGGGTTGACCTGGTTGATGTCCAGCAGGTTGGGCTTCGGTCCCACGAACGACACCAGCGACATCACGATGGCTTCGCGGATCGGGTCGATCGGCGGGTTGGTCACCTGCGCGAACATCTGGCGGAAGTAGTTGTACAGCGGCTTGTTCTTGCTGGACAGCACGGCCAGCGGACTGTCGTTGCCCATGGAGCCGATGCCCTCCTCGCCATTCCTGGCCATGGGCGCGAGCAGGAACTTGATGTCCTCCTGCGTGAAGCCGAACGCCTGCTGGCGCTCGAGCAGCGGCAGCGCGGAGACAGGCAGTTGCACGTCGGCGGGCGCGCTCACGTCGTCCAGCTTGATGCGCAGGTTCTCGATCCACTGCTTGTAGGGCTTGGTGTTGACGATGTTGGCCTTGAGCTCATCGTCCTCGATCAGGCGGCCCTGCTCCAGGTCGATCAGCAGCATCTTGCCGGGCTGCAGGCGCCACTTGCGCACGATCTTGCTGTCGGGCACGGGCAGCACGCCGGCTTCGGAAGCCAGGATCACCATATCGTCATCGGTGATGCAGTAGCGCGAGGGACGCAGGCCGTTGCGGTCCAGCGTGGCGCCGATCTGGCGGCCATCGGTGAACACGATGGAGGCCGGGCCGTCCCAGGGCTCGATCATGGCGGCGTGGTATTCATAGAAGGCGCGGCGGCGCTCGTCCATGGACTCGTGCTGCTCCCAGGGCTCGGGAATCATCATCATCACGGCCTGGCTGATGGGGTAGCCGGCCATGGTCAGCAGTTCCAGGCAGTTGTCGAAGGTGGCGGTGTCGGACTGGCCGGCAAAGCTGATGGGATAGAGCTTCTGCAGGTCTTCGCCCAGCACGGGAGAGGCCATCACGCCTTCGCGCGCCAGCATCCAGTTGTAGTTGCCGCGCACGGTGTTGATTTCACCGTTGTGGGCCACATAGCGGTAGGGGTGGGCCAGCGGCCACTCGGGGAAGGTGTTGGTCGAGAAGCGCTGGTGCACCAGGCCGATGGCCGAGACGCAGCGCTCGTCGGCCAGGTCGTTGTAGTACACGCCCACCTGGTCGGCCAGCAGCAGGCCCTTGTAGACCACGGTGCGGCTGCTCATGCTCGGCACGTAATATTCCTTGCTGTGCTTGAGCTTGAGGTTCTGGATGGCGGCAGAGGCCGTCTTGCGGATCACGTACAGCTTGCGCTCGAGCGCATCCTGCACGATGACGTCGGCGCCGCGGCCGATGAAGACCTGGCGCAGGATGGGCTCCTTCTCCTGCACGGTGGGAGACATCGGCATGTCGCGGTTCACCGGCACGTCGCGCCAGCCCAGCAGCACCTGGCCCTCGGCCTTGATGGCGCGCTCCATCTCCTGCTGGCAAGCCAGGCGCGAGGCGTGTTCCTTGGGCAGGAAGATCATGCCCACGCCGTATTCGCCGGGCGGAGGCAGCTCCACGCCCTGCCGGGCCATCTCTTCGCGGTAGAGCTGGTCGGGAATCTGGATGAGGATGCCGGCACCGTCGCCCATGAGCTTGTCCGCGCCCACGGCACCGCGATGGTCGAGGTTTTCGAGAATCTTGAGCGCACCCGTCACGATGTCGTGGCGTTTCTGGCCCTTGATGTGGGCGACGAAGCCCAGGCCGCACGCGTCGTGCTCGTTGGACTTCGAATACAAACCGTGCTCTTGCAGGTGCTGGATTTCTGCTGCCGTGGTCATGGCGCTATTCCTCAATTTTTCGCAGGGAATGCAAGATTAGTGCAATGCAACAGCTAGACCAAGTACTTTAATTGGGGTCAGAACACAAAATAATCATTCACTTTTTTGGTGCATTTTTATTAGGGACACATCAAATACAAGAGCAAAAGCCCCATTTGATGCGCAGGATCCCCACGGAAATTCAGACTTGCTTGCGAGCCACCGGAGGCCGCCCGGCACGGGTTTTTGCAACCCGGCGGGGCGTGGATTGTTGTAAAGAGGCCAGAAAATCCGCATCGCCCAGCGCCCATCCGTTGAGCACGCTATGGGTGATCGCCATCTGTTCGGCGTAGCCGATGCCCTCGCGCACCAGCGACGCATAGGCCTCGTCGCGCGCGAACGGCGTATTGCCCAGGGCCCAGTACAGCGGATGCGGCGTGATCAGCCGGTCCGTGCGAAGCCCGATGTAGTGCCCGTGGCTCGACCAGCGGAAATCCGCGGGATCGTCGCACAGGCCCTCGCGCACGGGATTCAGGTCCAGATAGACCATGCACGGCAGCAGGTGGCGCTCGGCCTGGATGACGGTGCTGCGGTAGCGCCCTTCCCACAGGGTGCCCGAGCGGCCATGGCGCTGGTTGAAGTAGCGCACATAGCGCCGCCCCACCGCCTGCATCAGCAGCGCCAGGCCGCGCTCCGCCTGGGGCGTGGCGAGCAGGTGGAAGTGGTTGTCCATGAGCACGTAGGCATGCACCGCCACCTGATGCTGGCGCGCGTATTCGCACAGCAGATTCCACATCGTTTCGCGGTCCGCCGCATCCAGGAAGATGGGCTGGCGATTGTTCCCCCGCTGAATCGCGTGATGCGGGAAACCAGGCAGCGTCAGGCGGGGAAGGCGCGCCATGGATACCTGGCTCAGGCCGCCTGCCGGTCCAGGCCGAAGCGCGCGGCCAGGGCGTCCTCCAGCCCGAACTCCTTGAGGATCGCCGTCAGCCGCTCCTGCGCGCTGCGCTTTTTCTGGCCGGTGTAGCGCGCGAGAATCAGCTCGTTTTTCATGCTGTGCTCCCAGCCGACCAATTCCGTGACCGTGACCTGATAGCCGCTGGCCTCCAGATACAGGCAGCGCAGCACATTGGTGATCTGGCTGCCCATCTCGCGCGTGTGGATCGGATGGCGCCACAGCTCGGCCAGCGGAGTACGCGACAGTTGCAGCGCCTTGCCTTGCCGCAGGCAGGCGGCGACTTCCGCCTGGCAACACGGCACCAGCACCATGGCGCGCGCCTTTTTCTCCAGGCCGAAGGCGATGGCGTCGTCCGTCGCCGTATCGCATGCGTGCAGCGCAGTGACCATGTCGATGGTATCGGGAAGCTCCTGCGACTGCGCCGATGCCGCCACCGAGAGATTGAAGAACTTCATGCGCTCGAACCCGAGCCGCCCGGCCAGCTCCCGCGAACGCTCCACCAGTTCCGCGCGCCACTCGATGCCATAGATCTCTCCGCGCCCCAGGGTCTTGAAGAACAGGTCATAAAGGATGAAGCCAAGATACGACTTGCCGGCGCCATGGTCGGCGAGCGTGGGCGCATGCCCTCCAGCCGCCAGCTCCGCCAGTACCGGCTCGATGAACTGATAGAGGTGATACACCTGCTTGAGCTTGCGGCGCGAATCCTGGTTGAGCAATCCGTCGCGCGTGAGGATGTGCAGCTCCTTGAGCAGCTCGATCGATTGCCCCAGCCGCAGCTCGGCGAGCACCGCCGCCTTGGCCGCATCCGCCCTGGAAGCATGCCGTTGCGCGTGTTGCTGCGCCTCGCCTGGCCGGCGCTGGCCGGGATTTGCCGGCGGCTTCATTTCACCACCTTGCCGTGACCGTGCGGGCAGGCGTGCGCGCCCACGTCGAGCTCGCTCCAGCCTTTGCTGCCCAGTTGCTCCAGCACCTCGATGTTGCGCTCGAAAATCTCCTCCGCTTCAGGGAATGCCTCCACCGCGCGGTCAATGCTGTCTTCGCGCAGCAGATGCAGCGTGGGATAAGGCGCGCGGTTGGTGCAGTTGCTCACGTCGTCCACATCCGTTCCCTCGAACTGAAAGCGCGGATGGAACGACGCCACCTGCAGAATGCCGCCAAGGTCCAGCGCATCGACCAGATCGTCCGCGAGTTCGAGAAAATCGTTGAAATCAAGGAAATCCTCCAGGCAGTCCGGCGCCATCAGCAGCGTGGTGTCGCGCTTTTCCGGCGAGATTTCCGCGAGGGCTTCCAGTTCACGATGCAAATCGTCCGCCAGCGCGCGCGCATCCGTGGCATGGCTGACGACGTAGTGGATCTGGCCCTTGGAATGCACGCCCTTTGCGAACGGGCACAGGTTCAGGCCGATGACGGCCTTCTCGAGCCAGCCAACGGTGTCGGCCACCACCTGCTCGTCGCGCGCGTCAAGCGCGGGATCGGTGCCGGATATCGCGGTGTCATTCTGTTCGGACATGTATGCATTTCATCGAAACTGGGGCCGATATTTTAGAACGTGTTCACGATCTCCTCGCGCCGCGACAGCGGCTTTGCGCGATGGGAT
>NZ_JBEBOW010000088.1:0-16108 GCF_040396215.1 Diaphorobacter ruginosibacter
GGCAAGCGCTGAGAACGTGTTCACGATCTCCTCGCGCCGCGACAGCGGCTTTGCGCGATGGGATGCAAGGCGCAATACCGCAGCAATAGCCGTGCTATTGCGAGGATTTGCAACGCCGCAGACCGCCCGCAAAGCCACTGTCCCGCAGGGTTGGAGTGAAATCGGGCGATTTGCAGCGCGCTGGCCCTTGCTTGCACCCCGGTGCAAGCGGCGGACCATCGCTTCGAACTCATCCCGATTGCTCTCCAACGCGGCTGCGTAGAGATCGTAAACACGTTCTCAGGGCGCGCGCCTGACGCCCCGCCCGCGTCACTTCAGCAACTGATCGGCATCCGCCCGTATCTGCGCGGCCAGCAGGATCGCCTGCTCCAGCCGCCGCTCCAGCCACGGCATCAGATCGGCGTCCCAGGCCTGCGGAACGTGCTCCGGCCCGGGCGCGAGCGTGGGCTCGCGCACCGGCTGCGGGGGCTCGTCGGCATCCACGGTATCGATGATGATTTCCTTGCCGCCCAGAAGATTGGCGATGCGTTCGCTCGCGCGCGCGAGCGGCTGCTCGAGCCGCTCGCGCGGCAGGCTGCCGCGACGCAGCAGCAACAGCGTCTTCACGGCGGTGAGCTGCGCCAGCATCTGATAGGCGTGGGCCTGCAGCATCTCCAGCGGCTGCAGCGGCGGCCTCACCGCGCGCGGCTCCTTCAGCGAACGCTCGGCGGCAAGCACCAGGGCCGTGAGGCCATCGTAGGCATCCTTGCGCGCAAGGCGCCATTTGAGTTCCGGCGCGTTGTCGACGGCATCGAGCTGCACCAGGTCGAGCGCCGTGCGCGCATGATCGACCTGCGACCTGACGACGCGGCGCACCAGGTTGGGAATCTGCGAGCGCTCCCATGACGGCAGCACGTAGGAAAACAGCCAGGCGATGCCCGCTCCGAGCAGCGTGTCGGCCGTGCGCTCGAACAGAGCGAACACGGTGCTCGACGACGCGCCGATCATGTGGGACTGGATCAGGCCCAGCACCGTCGCCGACACCGCCGTGTAGAGATACATGCGCAGGGCCAGCCCGTGCGCGACGGACTGCGCCACCGTCAGGCACAGGATCATCGTCAGATAGCTGGGATGCATGGCCAGGATCGACAGCGAGAGCACGCATCCCAGCAGGGTCCCGCCCACCCGCAGGTTGCGGCGCTCCAGCGTCTGCGCCAGCGAGCCGCGCAACACCACGACGATGGTGAGAAAGATCCAGTACTCATGCGTGCCCCACGGCAGCAGCAAGGAGATCACATAGGCCGAGCCGATGGCAAGCGCCGCGCGCACCGCATGCCTGAGCGCCGGCGCGCCCCAGCTCCATAGCGTGTAGAAAGGCTTGAACGACCAGGCGACCGGACTGACGAAGAGATGCCAGCTCACGCGCACCGCCGCCAGATTGGGTTTGCCTTCCCCGCGCGCGAGCGCGTACATGTGCTGCACTTCGTCGTTCATGTTGGCGATGCGGTCCGCCAGCGAACGCACCAGCGCGTCGGGGCTGGGGTCGCGCGACGTGACGAGCCGGTTGGGGTCGCTGTGCATCGCATCGTCATCCACCGCCCAGCGCAGGTTGTCCAGTTGCGCGCGATAGTCCATGGGGCGCTCGGGCTTTCGGCCGAACAGCATCGCATCCGCCAGATTGTCGGCCTCCGCTGCCAGCAGCATCAGCATGTCGTGCATCTGCCCGAGCACGGTGAGGTGGCCCGCATGCTGCCTGAGCGTGTCCAGGTCCAGCGCGCAGGCGATCATGTGGTCGCGCATGTCCAGCACATGCAGCAGCATGGCCGCCAGGCGCTGGCGCGGCAATGTGTCCGGGGTTTCGAGCACCACGTCGCGCGTGGCCTGGATCTGATCGGCCAGCGAGGCCTGGCGGGCCAGCAGGCGGCTGATCAGGCCACCGGATGCTTCGCTGCGGGTCTCGGGCGAATCCTTGCCGAACTGGCTGGCCTGAAGCCGCATCAGATCGGCCAGCGAAAGCAGGGTGTCCACGAGCAGCAGCACCCGATAGCGCGCATTGAGCCAGCGATGCGCAAGGCAGGAATAGAGCACGTACAGAAACGCGCCCAGCGCGAAATAGCCCGTCACGCGCAGCGCGGCTGGCAGCCGGTGGCTCTCGTCGGGCGGCGGAACAGCCAGCGAGAAAATCATGGCAAACATCAGCGCGATGGCGATCGGCGCACCCTTCTTGCCCCAGGCCATGCCCAGAAAGACGACGAAGGTGCAGGCAACGATGAACACCCCCAGCTCCAGCGGCAGGCCGCGCAGCATCTGCACCGCGAAGAACAGCGGAACGCCCAGGATGGGCGTGGGAATCATCTGCCGGAACTTGCCCTTGCGCGGCCCGGCCACGTCCGGCGGAATGGCCACCACCGCGCCAAGCGCCGCCGCCGCGCCGGCGGACGTGCCGAGCACCAGGCCCACGCCAGCGGAAATCAGCAGATAGCCCAGCGCCACGACATAGCCGTTGGTCATGTAGTAGCTGAGCAGCACGCGCAGCGCCGCCAGCGCACGCTGCTGCATGGCAACGCGGGAGATGCGCGCTGCCGGCGGTTTCACCCCAACTGCTCCACCGCCATGTAGCGCTCGCGCCATGCCTCGAACGGCATGTCGTCGGCCTGCTCGATGGCGCGCTGCGCGGCCACCGACTCATCGGTCATCGCCACATAGCGCCGCTGCTGCTCATCGCTCCATGGACGCTGCATCAGCGCCTCCCGCGCGGCTTGCGAGCGCGAGCGCGCGTAGGCGATGAAGTCATTGTCGAATTGCCGCGTGAGCTCCCGCAGGACATGGGCCGACGGCGTGCTGTCCGGCGCATTGAAGCGCTCCTCGGCCGCACGCAGCGCGCCGACGTGCGCCTGCGAGCCCTGCGCCGCATCCAGCGCCGCGGCGATCGGCTCGCACTCCCTGAGAAATTCCAGCCCCCATTCGGCCAGCGCAACGGCCTGGCCGCGGCGGGCAAGCTTCAGGCCCGGCTCGCGTCCGCGCTCGGCCGTCAGGTGCTGGTTGTTCTTGAGCTCGGCGATTTCCTCCGGCGTGTCCGGCGGGCTGTCCGAATACAGGCAGTGCAGCAGGAACACGTCCAGCACGCGCATGGTGTCCGCGCTGATGCCCACCGGCTCGAACGGATCCAGGTCCATCAGACGGACTTCCACATATTCGACGCCGCGCTCGCGCAGCGCATGCAGCGGACGCTCGCCGCTGCGGGTCGTGCGCTTGGGGCGGATGGTGCCGTAGAACTCGTTTTCGATCTGCAGCAGGCTGGTGCCTAGCTGGTTGTACTCGCCGCCGGGGTTGCGGATGCCGATCTGCTCATATGCGAGATAGGGACGCGTCAGCGCCTCGTGCAATGAATCCGCATAGCCCTGCAGGCCGTTGTAGCTCACCGCCAGCGTGGCCTGCGCATCGCTCTGGTAGCCCAGCCGTCCCATGCGCAGCGACGTGGCATGCGGCAGGTACAGCGCACGCCGGCCATCGCCCATGGGCTGCAGGCTGTGCTGGCGGCCTTCGACGAAACTGGGGCACAGCGCCGGCGAAGCGCCGAACAGATACAGCAGCACGAACGCATGGCGCCGGAAATTGCGGATCAGGCCGAAATACTCCTTGCTCGTCACTCCCGGCAGCGACCAGTTGTAGTGGATGCCCGAAATGGTCTGCATGCGCCGGCCGTAGCGATGTCCCAGCCCCATGCGGTACACGCTCTTGGAGCGGCCCGAGTTGGACAGGCCATAGCGGCCGAGCGGAATGGTTTCATCGGTCGGCAGCACGCAGGGCATGCTCGACGACCAGAGCAGTTCCTCGTCGCACTGCGTGGTCAGCACGCGATGCACGAACTGGTGGATTTCACCAAGCTCGTCCAGGCATTCCTGCACGCCGGGCCGAGCGCCCGTGATGAGCTCCAGCTGGGACTCGCTGTAATCCGTGGTGATGTGCGGGTGCGTCAGGGCCGAGCCCAGCCCGCGCGGATGAGGTGTCAATGCCAGAGCGCCATTGGGCAATGCCCGCAATCCCTCTTTCTCAATGCCTCGACGCATGCCCGCCAGCCGCTCTTTGGAGAGGCTGGCGATTTGCTGTTGCAGTTGGTTTTTCATTATGTGTGCGCTTCCATCACCGATGTGAGGGGTTGAAACTTAGCACGGCTGGCCCCGGCCTGCCGAAACCCGGCCCAAGCGCCTGCGGCATCCGGGGAAACCATCCTCCGCCCGCAACGATTTTCCGAATTGAGGTAGACGGCCTGACGGCGGACATGCCATCAGGCCGTGAGACGCAGCCGCGCCCGCTCACCCCGCCATGCGGCTCATTGCGCGACCGGCTCTTCCCTCGCGTCCCGCGATCCAGCCGCGGCCACTGCCTTTTCGAACTCATGCGCGGCCTGGGCGGCGCCACTTTGCGGCACCTTCTCGCTGGCGCGATCCGTGACGGCGGCCAGCCGCTGCGCCAGTTGCTCGGCAACCATGGTTCCCGCCCCCAGGTGGATGCCCTCGGTCATCGTGATGTGCGCGGCCTCGAATGAACCCGCTCCCGCGCAAATGATGGTGCGGGTGGGCGCGCTCTCGTGCGCGAGCACCAGCATGGCGGGCACCACGGCCTGCGGCGTCAGCGCGTCCAGCACCTCCTGCGGCAGCAGTCCCTCGGTCATGCGCGTGTGCGCGGTCGGGGCCAGCGCATTGACGTGTATGCCGTATTTCGCGCCCTCGATCGCCAGCGTCTGCATCATGCCGACCTGCGCCAGCTTGGCAGCGCCATAGTTGGCCTGGCCAAAGTTGCCATACAGACCGGTGGACGACGTGGTCATCACGATCCGGCCATATTTCTGCTCCATCATGTGCGCCCACACCGCCTTGCAGCAATGGGCCGTGCCCATCAGGTGCACATCGACGACCAGCCGGAAATCCGCCATGTCCATCTTGGCGAACGACTTGTCGCGCAGGATGCCCGCATTGTTCACGAGAATGTCCACGCGGCCCCAGGCGTCGATGGCCTGCCGGACCATGCCCTGCACCGCCTCGAAATCCGTCACCGAAGCGCCGTTGGCGATCGCTTCGCCGCCGGCCGCGCGGATCTCCGCCGCCACGGCCTCGGCCGCCGAAACGGAGCCTCCGCTGCCGTCAACGGCCCCGCCCAGGTCATTGACCAGCACCCTCGCGCCCCGCGCCGCCAGCGCCAGCGCGTGCTGCCGGCCCAGGCCGCCGCCTGCGCCCGTGACGATTGCGACCTTGCCATCGAAGCGGATTGCCATTTCTGTACTCCTTTTTTGAATGAATCGGGCAGGCGTTCATTGCGGAACGCACCGGGATGAAAAAAGCGATGTTAGTACGCGATGCGTGATCGTTCGCGCCCGCTTGCGCGCCCGCAGTCACCTACGGAACATCCGTAAGCAAGATGACAATGAAGTATTCACCCCAGGAGGGTCTGCCAAACCCTCGCCAGCCGAACCGATGCGGATCACCCGAGGCCGCGCTCAGGCGGCGGCAGGGAGTTTTGCAGACCCCTAGGGTTATCCCTCGATTCATTGAACAACCATGTGGATAACCACGGACAAAAGCGGTATTTGGAACGTAAGCCATTGATTTTCAATGAGCCGTATTCCATCGCACATTTTTTAGGCATGGCATTTTAGGGGCCGATCCATCGCGAAATCACGCTAGCACGGTTTTGCGGCAGCTCAGGAGAAAAAGCAAAAAATCAGACCAAGAAACACAATGGCTGCAACATAAGTCATTGATCCACAAATAATATTTTCCTTTCACCCAGATCTTGTGCAGCGGGTGCAGGTTATCCATGGATGCACTGGACAATCGTGTGGATAACTTTGAACAATTACGGGAACAAAGCGCTAAGTGTTTGATTTGCAACAAATCCAATCACTTTGCTTAAAATTAGTGCAACACCCCTTCTGCCACGTGACCGAGACCATCCTGCGGCGTCAGTTATTTCTGGCGCTATAAACTTCGGAGCTACGCAATCGCCAAGGCCCCCGCCCCCGCCGGCCGGATGGGCCTCATGAAAAAACGCGTCAGCGGCTTGCAGCCCAGCCATTCCTTCTTCACCAGGCCCCACCATGAGCGAATCCCCTGTTGCCCCGCCTTTCTTCATCGCCAAAGTGGGAGACGACGGAACCCAGGTCGATGCCTGGCCCGATCGGCCGCTGCTGGACTCGCTCGAACAAGGCGGCGTGGACTGGCCCAGTTCCTGCCGCAACGGCACCTGCCGCACCTGCATTGGCTTCCTGAGCAAGGGCGAAGTGCGATACGAGGTCGAATGGCCCGGACTGTCAGCCGAGGAAAAAGCCGAAGGCTGGGTGCTTCCGTGCTGCGCTTTTCCCCTGGGCGACCTGGAGATCGAACCGTCCTCGATCTGAAGCTGGCCGGCCCCGCCCCAGCCATCGAAAGGCCGCATTGGCACTCGCAATGCTCCGCGGTGGACTAAAATCGTGGTCTTCGGGACTTTTGCGTCCCTCAACCGGTTGGCCCGCTGGCCACATCGCATGTTCTTTAGTGGCCGCCCTGCAAGGGCCTTTCCGCCTCCTGGCGCGCTTTCGCGCCGGATGGGGATTCGCGCGGATCGCGCACGGCCAGCCGCTGGGGACAGGCGCTGCCCAGCAGGCTGACGGGCCTCTATCGAAAGCACTGCATGAACTCCCCCGTCACGCCCGCACCGGTTTCCTCCGTCGAAGAAATCGTGGCAGAGATGCGCGCTGGCCGCATCGTCATCCTGGTCGATGAAGAAGATCGTGAAAACGAAGGCGACCTGGTGCTCGCCGCCGATCACGTCACGCCCGAGACCATCAACTTCATGGCGAAGTTCGGCCGGGGCCTGATCTGCCTGACGCTCACGCGCGACCGCTGCGAGCGCCTGAACCTGCCGCCCATGGTGGCGCGCAACGGCACCAAGATGGGCACGGCCTTCACCGTCTCCATCGAAGCCGCCGAAGGCGTGACCACCGGCATCTCGGCAGCGGACCGCGCGCGCACCGTGCAGGCCGCCGTGGCACCGCATGCCAAGGCCAGCGACCTGGTCCAGCCCGGCCACATCTTCCCGCTGCAAGCCGTGGACGGCGGCGTGCTGATGCGTGCCGGTCACACCGAGGCCGGTTGCGACCTGGCCGCCATGGCCGGCTGCACGCCCGCCGCCGTGATCTGCGAAGTGATGAAGGACGACGGCACCATGGCGCGCCTGCCGGACCTGCAGCTCTTCGCCGCCGAGCATGGCATCAAGATCGGCACGATCGCCGACCTGATCCAATACCGCAGCCGCCACGAGTCTCTGGTGCAGCAGGTCGGCTCGCGCGAGCTCGAAACCGCTTTCGGCAGCTTCACCGCGCGCGCATTCCACGAAGCCACCAGCAACGCCGTGCATCTGGCGCTGGTCAAGGGTTCGTGGAGCGAAGACGAATCCGTCCCCGTGCGCGTGCATGAGCCGCTCTCGGTGCTGGACGCGCTTGAAATCAATCGCTCCATGCACTCCTGGAGCCTGCAGCCGAGCCTGGAATACATCGCCCACCACGGCAAGGGCATTGCCGTCCTGCTGAACTGCGGCGAAAGCGGCGAACAACTGCTCGAGCAATTCGAAGGCAAGGCGCGCGCGGCCCACGGGCCGGAGCGCGGCCGCATGGACCTGCGCACCTATGGCGTTGGCGCGCAGATCCTGCGCGAGTGCGGCGTCAAGAAAATGCAACTGCTGGGCCAGCCGCGCCGCATGCCCAGCATGGCCGGCTACGACCTCGAGATCACCGGATACATCCCAAAGGACTGAACAACATGCAAGGCGCAGAAAAAGGCACCCACACCCATCTGGACGGCTCCGGTCTCACCATCGGCATCGTGCAGGCCCGCTTCAATGAAGGCATCACCAACGCACTGTTCGATGCCTGCCGCAACGAGCTCATCGCTCTCGGCGTGAGCGAGGACAACATCGATCACGTCACCGTCCCCGGCGCGCTCGAAGTGCCCCTGGCGCTGCAGGCAATGGCCAGCCGCGGCGAGTACGACGCGCTGGTGGCGCTCGGCTGCATCATCCGCGGAGAGACCTACCACTTCGAACTGGTCGCCAACGAGTCCGGCGCCAGCGTGACCCGCGTGGGCCTGGACTACGACCTGCCCATCGCCAACGCCATCCTGACCACCGAGAACCTCGAGCAGGCGATCGCCCGCCAAACGGAAAAGGGCGCCGACGCGGCGCGCGTCGCGGTCGAGATGGCGCAGCTCGTCTCGGCCCTGGCGGTTAACGATGACGGCATGGACTTCCTCATGAACGGAGAGCAGGACCAATGAGCGAACTCACCGCACCCCGCCCTCCCCGCCAGCCGCGCAAGGGCACGACCAGCACCGGCGCACGCAAGGCCGCCTCCAAGTCCAACCGCAGCCGCGCGCGCGAGTTCGCGCTGCAGGCGCTCTACCAGCACATCCTGAGCGGCAACGACGCAGCCGCCATCGACGCATTCACGCGCGACCTGGCCGGTTTCCACAAGGCGGATGCCGCGCACTATGACGCGCTGCTGCATGGCTGCATCGCCTCGGCCACAGAACTGGACGCGCTGATCGAGCCCAAGCTCGACCGCAAGCTCTCCGAGATCTCGCCCATCGAGCATGCCGTGATGTGGATTGGCGTCTATGAGTTCCAGAACTGCATGGACGTGCCCTGGCGCGTCGTGCTCAACGAATGCATCGAACTCGCCAAGGAGTTCGGCGGCACCGACGGCCACAAGTATGTGAACGGCGTGCTCAACGGACTGGCCCCGCAATTGCGCGCGACGGAAGTGGCCGCGGACAAGAAGGCCGATTCCGCATCGGGCGCAGCCGACGCGGCCGAGTGACGGCGCCGCTCCGGCAGGCGGCCACTCCCGGCGGGCATCCGGGCCCCGGGCCCGCGCGGCGGGACGGCACATGGAGCCGGCCATCCATCCTCACCCCGGCCCTCTCCCGCTCGCGGGAGGGGGAGCACAGACCATAGCAATGAAATTCTCCTCTCGCGCCGAACGCATCGAACCCTTTTATGTGATGGAAGTCGCCAAGGCGGCCCAGTCGCTCGCCCGCGAAGTCGCGGGCACCGACAATCCGATGATCTTCCTGAACATCGGCGAGCCGGACTTCACCGCGCCAGCGCTGGTGCAGGAAGCGGCGGATCGCGCGGTGCGCGCCGGCATCACGCAATACACCAATGCGCTGGGCCTGGAGGCGCTGCGCGAGAGAATCAGCCAGTGGTACCTTGACCGCTTTGGAGTGACGGTGCCGCCACAGCGCATCGTCGTGACCGCGGGCGCTTCGGCCGCGCTGCAGCTGGCGTGCCTCGCACTCATCGAAAAGGGCGACGAGATCCTCATGCCCGACCCCAGCTACCCCTGCAACCGCCACTTCGTGAGCGCTGCCGAAGGCACGGCGATCCTGATCCCCACGACGGCCCAGGAGCGCTATCAGTTGAGCGCCGCCAAGGTCGAGGCCGCCTGGGGCGCCAGGACGCGCGGCGTGCTGCTGGCGTCGCCCTCCAACCCCACGGGCACATCGATCGCGCCGGACGAGCTGCGCAAGATCCACAAGACGGTGAAGGAGCGCGGCGGCATCACCATCATCGACGAGATCTACCTGGGCCTGTCGTATGACGATGCCTTTGGCCAATCCGCGCTGGCGATCGATGAGGACATCATCAGCATCAACAGCTTCAGCAAATACTTCAACATGACGGGCTGGCGGCTGGGCTGGATGGTCGTGCCGCAGGCCATGGTGCCGGTGGTCGAGCGCCTCGCGCAGAATCTCTTCATCTGCGCCAGCACGATTTCGCAGCATGCGGCCCTCGCCTGTTTCGAGCCCGAAAGCATCGCCGAGTACGAGCGCCGCCGCGCGCAGTTCAAGGCCCGCCGCGACTATTTCATTCCAGCGCTCAACGAGCTTGGCCTCACGGTGCCGGTGATGCCCGATGGCGCGTTCTACGCCTGGGCCGACTGCACGCAGGCCGCGCGCAAGCTGGGCGTGGACGGCAGTTGGGATTTCGCGCTCGAGGTCATGAAGCGTTCGCATCTGGCCATCACCCCGGGGCGCGATTTCGGCACCGCCGAAACCACGCGCTTCGTGCGCTTTTCCACCGCCAATTCCATGGCGCAACTGCAGGAATCCATCCTGCGGCTCGGCAAGCTCATCGGCTGAGCGCATCGACGCGAAAGCCCGGCAGCCCGGCCCGGCAGACAAGGGAGCAACATGGCATTTCAATGGCCCGTCAGGATTTACTGGGAGGACACCGATGCGGGCGGCATCGTGTTCTACGCCAATTACCTCAAGTTCTTCGAGCGCGCGCGCACCGAATGGCTGCGCTCCATCGGATTCGGCCAGCACGACATGCGGGAACAAACCGGCGGAATGTTTGTCGTAACCGGAGCCGACCTGCGGTACCACCGCCCGGCGCGGCTCGATGATGAACTGATTGTTACGGCCGCTGTCAGCGAAATGGGCAAAGCATCGTTAACAATAGAGCAGACGGCGCTTCTCAAGCCAGCGCAGATGAACCAGGCGACATCTCCCGTACTACTATGCGAGGCGGCCATCCGCATCGGCTGGGTGGCTGCTGCCACCATGCGCCCTTCACGAATTCCTGGCACTCTTTTGGAACAACTCTCATCATGAATCAAGACATGTCCATCGCTAGCCTGGTGCTCAACGCCAGCTGGGTGGTTCAAATCGTCATGCTGCTGCTGCTCGGCGTCTCCATCGCCAGTTGGGCAGCCATCTTCCGCAAGATCACCTCTCTCAAGCGCGTGAAGGCGCTCAATGAAGATTTCGAGCGCGATTTCTGGTCCGGGAACTCGCTCAACGACCTGTACGCCAGCGCCGCGCAGAACGCCAGGCAGGCGGGACCGATGGAACGCATATTCGCCAGCGGCATGCGCGAATACCAGAAGCTGCGCGAGCGCCGCATCAGCGATCCCGGCACGCTGCTCGATGGCGCACGCCGCGCCATGCGCGCGAGCTTCCAGCGTGAAATGGACGTCGTCGAATCCAGCCTCTCGTTTCTCGGCTCCGTCGCATCGGTGAGTCCTTACGTCGGCCTGTTCGGCACCGTATGGGGCATCATGCACGCCTTCACCGGCTTCGCGGGCATGGAGCAGGTCACGCTCGCCACCGTCGCCCCCGGTATCGCCGAAGCGCTGGTGGCCACCGCCATCGGCCTGTTCGCAGCCATTCCGGCCGTGATCGCATACAACCGCTTCGCGCGCGACATCGACCGCATCGCCATCCACCAGGAAACCTTCATCGAAGAGTTCTCCAACATCCTGCAGCGCAACCTGGGCAGCCACACCGGCTCCGCCTCGAACCACTGACCAGCCAAGGAAACCGCACATGCCCGCAATGGCTTCCCGCAGCGGCTCACGGCGCCGCTCGATGAATGAAATCAACATGGTTCCGTTCATCGACGTGATGCTGGTGCTGCTCATCATCTTCATGGTGACCGCGCCGATGCTCACGCCCAGCGCGATCAACGTGCCCTCTGTCGGCAAGGGTGACAAGACGCCCAAGACATTCGGCCAGGTCACCATCGACAAAGATGGCTCCATCCAGTTGAAGACCGACGGCAATGAACGCACGCTGTCGCTGCAGGCGCTGGGTGCGGCCGCGCGCAACTGGCAGAAGGACCAGCCCGAAGACACGCCCGTCATGATCGCCGCCGACAAGAGCGTGCCGTACGAGTCGGTCGTCAAGGCCATGGATGCTCTCAACCGCGCCGGCGTGCAGCGCGTGGGCCTCGTCGTGAAATCAACAGGTGGTTGACCCCGAAAAGGCCTCAATCCCACAAAAGCTGAATGCAAGCAATCAACGATCGTGACCAGTTCGCCCCGCCGCGCCCGCCTGGGCGCAAGCGCGCGATTGCGCTCGCCGTCCTGGCGCACTCCGTACTTGTCGGAGCGCTGTTCTGGGGCCTGAACTGGAAGAAAAGCTCCGACGCCCCCGCGGTCGAAGCAGAGCTCTGGTCTGCCCTTCCTCAGCAGGCGGCGCCGCGCGCCGTCGCCCCTCCCGCGCCGCCCGAGCCCAAGCCGGCACAGGAGCCTGAACCGGAGCCAGTGAAGCCTCCGCCTCCTCCGCCGCCACCCGCTCCCGCCCCCAAGCCCACGGTGCAGGACACGCAGGCCGCCGACATCGCGCTTGAAAAAGAAAAGAAGCGCAAGGAGATGGAAAAGCAAAAGCTCCTGCAAAAGCAGCAGGACGAGAAAGAACGCAAGGAAAAGGCGGAGCAGGACCGCCAGGACAAGCTGGAGAAGGAACGCAAGGCCAAGCTCGAACAGCAGAAGAAGGAGAAGGCCGAGAAGGAAAAGGCCGAGCGCGAGAAGGAACGCAAGGAGCAGCTCGAAAAAGAAAAGAAGGAAAAAGCCGAGCAGGAGAAAAAGGAAAAGGCCGCCAAGGCCGAAGCCGATCGCAAGAAGGCCGCCGAGGACAAGCGCAAGGCCGATGCCGCCGCCAAGGCCGCCGAGGCGCAGCGCCAGGAAAATCTGCGCCGCATGCAAGGCATGGCGGGCGCGACCGGCGGCGCCACGGCCACCGGCACGGCCGCGCGCAGTGCCGGCCCCTCAGGCGGTTATGCCGGCAAGGTGGTCGCCAAGGTCAAGCCCAACATCACGTTCTCCGAGGTGATCCCGGGCAATCCCCGCGCCGAGGTCGAAGTGCGCACCTCGCCCGATGGAACCATCGTGGGCACCCGCATCACCAAATCCAGCGGCAACGCCGCCTGGGACCAGGCCGTGCTCCGCGCGCTGGAGAAGACCGACACGCTGCCCAAGGACATCGACGGCCGGGTGCCTTCATCGATGACGATCGGCTTCCGGCCGAACGACTGACCCCTCCCGGAACCACCGCTCCATCTGAAGTTCCATGGTGGGGCAATGGAAAAGGTGGGGCGAAAAGGCATTAAAAAAAAGGAGCGTCCACGGGACGCTCCTTTGCCTTGTGCACCGGCCGGCAGCGCCGGCGGCGCCTGTCAGCCCTTCATCGACTCTCAGGCGTCGCGGTGCTCCAGGACGCGATTGATGCGCAGCGCCAGCAGCGTGCACACCACGCCGGACAGCAGGTACAGCGAGACGGCGCCCAGCCCCCACTTGGCCGATAGTCCCAGTGCCACCAGCGGAGCGAAGGCAGCTCCGAACAGCCAGGCCAGATCGGTCGAAAGCGCGGCACCGGTATAGCGGAACTCGCTGGAGAAATTGTTCGTCACCGTGCCCGACGACTGGCCATACGACAGGCCAAGCAGGATGAAACCGATCAGGATGAAGGCATTGTTTCCCACGGCGCCGCCGCGCAGCAGCCAGGGAGCGGTCAGGCTGAATACGCCGATCAGCACGGCCATGGTGCCCAGCAGATTGCGTCGGCCCATGCGGTCGGCGATGATGCCGGACACAGCGATGGCGCCGGCCGCCAGAATCGCACCCATGATCTGCACCTCCAGCACGTCCACCACCGACTGCGCGGAATACATCGAAATCCACGACAGCGGAAACACCGTCACCAGATGGAACAGCGCAAGGCTGGCGAGCGCGGCGAACGCGCCCAGCAGCACATTGCTGCCTTCGTGGCTCATCACCTCGGCGACGGGGACCGGCTCCAGCTCACGCGCCTGCAGAAGCTCGGCATAGGACTGTCCCACCACCAGGCGCAGACGGGCGAACAACGCCACCACGTTGATGGCGAAAGCCACGAAGAACGGATAGCGCCAGCCCCAATCGAGGAACTCGCTGACCGGCAGGCTGCTGTAGAGATAGGCGAACAGCGCCGCGGCGATGATGAAACCCAGCGGCGCGCCCAACTGACCGATCATGGCGTACCAGCCGCGGCGCTCCGTGGGCACGCCCATCGCCAGGAGCGAAGGCAGGCCGTCCCAGGATGCGCCGAGTGCCAGCCCCTGGCCGACGCGCAGGACGATCAGCACGACGATGGCGCTGGAGCCGATGGAGCTGTAGTTGGGCAGGAAAGCCATGCCCACCGTGCTCACCCCCAGCGTGAACATGGCCAGCGTCAGCTTGGTGCCGCGCCCCCACCGCCGCTGCACCGCCATGCCCAGGGCCGTACCGATGGGGCGCGCCAGAAAGGCCAGGGCAAAGATGGCAAAGGCCATCAAAGTTCCATCCAGCCGCGACATGAAGGGAAACAGGGTGAACGGAAAAACCAGTACGCAGGCGATACCGAATACGAAAAAGTCGAAATACTCGGACGAACGCCCGATGATCACGCCAACCGCGATTTCATTGGGAGTGACGTCTTCATCCGTGTGGGCACGCGAAAGGGAGTTGGCATCTTCAACGCGAGGCACGGGAAATGCTACGGAACCGCTGCTCATGTAAATGCTCCTTTGCTAGAGGACTGACTTCAATCGACAGCTCACGAGCCTTGATGCTCGTGCTCACCAATTCCGTGAGCCTGAGTGACGTTCTACACCGGGGGTTTTGCTCCTACAAGTCCGCAAACACCGACATTTCTGAAGGGAAAACCCTAGACATTTGTCAGTCTTTAGCTATTTTCGGGTGACAAAACCCAGGTAAGTCCTTGTTTTTTTTGATATTGGACAAAATGTCCAATGGACATATTTGCTAACGGGTTTACATTCACGGATGTCTAGTAATCCGCGTTAACACTCAGGGGACAAACCCTGATCCACGCGCTTTTGTTCATTCCAAGCATGTCAAAAACCAAGGAAACCCGCAGTCCGGCATGGGCGGGCGCGGCAGCTTTGGCAGTCCTTCTCTCGGGCTGCAGCAAGGCCGTCGTGCTTAATCCCGCCGGAGATATTGCAGCGCAACAGGGACAACTGGTGATCACAGCAACACTGCTGATGCTCATCATCATCATCCCCGTGATCATTCTGACCCTGCTGTTCGCCTGGAAGTACCGCCAGTCGAACACCGAGGCACGATATGAACCCGAATGGCACCATTCCACCGGCCTCGAACTGGTGATCTGGACCGTTCCCCTGCTGATCATCATCGCGCTGGGCGCGCTGACCTGGATCAGCACGCACAAGCTCGATCCGTATCGTCCGCTGGACCGCATCTCCGAGACGAAGGCGCTCGACCCGAACGTCAAGCCGCTGGAGATCCAGGTGGTTTCGCTGGACTGGAAGTGGCTGTTCTTCTATCCGGAGCAAGGCATCGCCACGGTCAACGAAGTGGCCGCGCCGGTGGATCGGCCCATCCTCTTCAAGCTGACATCGTCCAACACGATGAACGCGTTCTATGTTCCCGATCTGGCCGGCATGATCTACACGATGCCCGGCATGCAGACCGAGCTGAATGCGGTGATCAACCGCGAAGGCGAATTCAAGGGCATGTCGTCGCACTACAGCGGCGCGGGATTTGCCGGAATGACCTTCAAGTTCAAGGGCCTGACGAACGAAGACTTCGCCAAGTGGATCGCCCTGGCCAAGTCCGAAGGCAAGCCGCTGGACAACGCCACATACCTGAATCTGGCCAAGCCCAGCGAGCGCAACCCGGTGGAGCGCTTCTCCGCAGTGTCAGAAGGCCTCTATGACAAGGTGCTCAACCGCTGCGTCGAAGAAGGCAAGATCTGCATGCACCACATGATGGCCATCGACGCCGCCGGCGGCGAGGCATTCATGAAGTCCTCCGGCCTGAACCTGCCGCAGGACGTATGCACCGTCCAGAACGCCGACAGCGTCGTGGCGCTGCTGGATTCACAGCGCGCCCAGGCTGGCGCAGCCGTGCAGTAAAGAAGAGAGCAAAAGAGACTCAACATGGTGTCTGAACAATCAACCACTCCCGCGCACTGGCTGCTCGGTCGAATCACATGGGACCAGATTCCCATGACGCACGAGCCGATCGTGCTCTACACCTTCATCGCCGTGGTGCTCGGCGGCCTCGTCGTGCTGGCCGGCCTCACGAAATTCCGCCTCTGGGGTCCGCTCTGGAAGGACTGGATCTGCTCGATCGACCACAAGAAGATCGGCATCATGTACATGATCCTCGGCCTGGTCATGTTCCTGCGCGGCTTCGCCGATGCGGCCATGATGCGCCTGCAGCAGTCGATGGCCTTCGGCGAGAACATGGGCTATCTGCCCCCGCACCACTACGACCAGATCTTCACCGCCCACGGCGTGATCATGATCT
>NZ_JBEBOW010000089.1:0-16035 GCF_040396215.1 Diaphorobacter ruginosibacter
CCGGCGCTTCCTCGATCACCTTCTGGTGGCGGCGCTGCATGGAGCAGTCGCGCTCACCCAGATACACGGCGTTCTTGAACTTGTCGGCGATGATCTGGATCTCGACGTGGCGCGGGTTCTGGAGGAATTTCTCCATGTACACGGCCGGGTTGCCGAATGCGGTTTCCGCCTCGGCCTTGGTCATCTGCACGGCATTGACGAGCGCTGCCTCGGTGTGGACCACGCGCATGCCGCGGCCGCCGCCGCCGCCCGCGGCCTTGATGATCACCGGATAGCCGACCGAACGCGCAATGCGGCGGATCGCCACGGGATCATCGGGCAGCTCGCCGTCGGAGCCCGGCACGCAGGGCACGCCCGCACGGATCATCGCCTGCTTGGCCGAGACCTTGTCGCCCATGATGCGGATCGACTCGGGTGCCGGGCCAATGAACTGGAAGCCGCTCTTTTCCACGCGCTCGGCGAAGTCGGCATTCTCGGAGAGAAAACCGTAACCGGGGTGGATGGCTTCCGCGTCGGTGACTTCCGCCGCGGAAATGATGGCGGGCATATTCAGGTACGAAAGCGCTGATGGCGCGGGGCCGATGCAGACAGCTTCCTCGGCGAGCTTGACGTATTTGGCATCACGGTCGGCCTCGGAATAGACCATCACCGCCTTGACGCCCAGCTCGCGGCACGCGCGCTGAATTCGCAGGGCGATCTCACCGCGGTTGGCAACTAGGATTTTCTTGAACATGCGTGTCGCTTCACTCGATCACGAACAGGGGCTGGCCGTACTCGACCGGCTGGCCGTTCTCGGCCAGCACGCGCGTGACCGTGCCGGACTTGTCAGCCTCGATCTCATTGAGGATCTTCATCGCCTCGATGATGCACAGCGTCTCGCCTTCCTTGACCTGCGCGCCGATCTCCACGAACGGCTTGCCGCCCGGCGCGGCTGCGCGGTAGAACGTGCCGACCATCGGCGACTTGACGGAATGTCCGGTGATCGCGGCGGCTGCGGGCGCCGCTTCGGCGACAGGCGCTGCCGCGACAGGCGCAGCCGCCATCGGCTGGGCCATCATCGGTGCGGCAACCATTTGCTGCACCACGGCACCGCCGCCTTTGACAATGCGCACTTTGCCCTCGGCTTCGGTGATCTCGAGTTCAGAAACGTTCGACTCGGACACCAGGTCGATGAGGGTCTTAAGTTTTCGCAAATCCATGGGAGCTCCAACGGCTAGAAACAGAATGGGGCGCAAATTTACCCCAATTTCAGCCTATTGCGTCGAACTCGGTGCAAATATCTACATCTCCATCAGGGGATGGGGCAATCCTCAGACCTGGGAAACCCATTGCACCATATCTTGTTCGTTCAATTGTCCCATTTTACGCTTCAAGATGTTCCCATCTTTACCGAACAGGACGGAAAACGGGAGACCGCCCACATCATTGCCCAGCGCGCGGCCCAGGTCCGTTCCTGTCAATCCGGCCAGAGCGATAGGGAAATCAAGCGGTGTGCGCTCCAGGAATTTACGCACGGCAGCCGGCTGATCGATGGCCAATCCAAGCACTTGAAAGCCCTTACCGGCATGTTCGGTAAAGAAGCGGTTGAGCAGCGGCAGCTCCTCCACGCATGGCGGGCACCACGTTGCCCAGAAGTTCAGAAGCAAGGGACGGCCGTGAAACTTGCGCATGGTCAATGTTGCGCCATCCAGGGTTTCCATCGAGGCGTTCCAGAACGAGTCTGCGACACTGTCCTCCGCCCCATGCGGCTGCAAACGCCACCAGGCCACGCCGCCGCCCGCAATGGCCGCCGCCACGCCCGCAGCGCCCATCAGCCAGTGGCGGCGCGACGCCGGCATGCCCTCTTCTTTTGCAGGGTGGAGGGCGTCGGCGCGGGATTCTGGATCAACGGATAAGGACATGATGAAGGACTGGCAGGGTTTCGGATCGCAATGGAAAGAGCCGATCGGTTGATTCAGGCGCTGGCCGCGCCGCCCTCGTCAGGCTTGGCAAGCAGCTCGCGCACGGCATGGATGTCGCCGCGCGGCAGACGCCCGCGGGAGTCCGGCTTGAGCGCGCCGCGCAGGTCGTCGAGGTCATAGACCATCAGGTGAACGCCGATGTGCTCGCCCAGTTCCGGGGACAGGCTGCTCACGCTCAAGGCATCCACCAGCTCACCGCGGAATCCGGTCACGGTGCGCGGCTCGTAATCTACATGATGATCAATCAGACATATCTCCGCCGATTTTGGGTCATCGCAAAACATCTGCACATAGATATCTGACAAGCGGGTGGCGGTTCCATGCCATACCGCACCGGCCAGGTACGGACGGAAGTCGCGCATGCGCTCCATCCAGACCAGCGCAAGCTGGCGCAGAGCGCGCAATTCGGCGGGCTGTGTATCGGCGCAGAACAGGCCGATGTATTCGCGCACCGCATCCTCCACCAGGTCGTTGTCGGGCAGCGGCGTGCGTTGCGGGAGGCCCAGCAGCTTGACCGCCCGGCGCTTCGCCGGCCCCCATTCCAGGCCCTCCTCCACCACAAGGCGTGCGGTGGTGTTGGCAATTTCCGTGGCAAGAGCGTCATTCATGGCGGCAATCCTGTTCCTGGCATGTCATCCACCCGAGCTTTACCCATTACATCGCGCTGCGGATGACAGGCCAGCGGCCCATTGTCGCTCCAATACCAATACCTGCAAGTTTGCGTGACATCCTGCAAGCACAATGCATCGGGAGTTACATAATCAGCTACATATTCGCTAGCACAATATCCCCCCGGACCGGCGGCTTCCCGACAGCGTTCCGCCCAATCGTAGAATCAGCGCCATGCACATACACATTCTGGGGATTTGCGGCACCTTCATGGGTGGCGTGGCCGCGTTGGCCCGGGAAGCCGGCCATCGCGTGACGGGTTGCGACGCGGGCGTCTATCCGCCGATGAGCGATCAGCTGCGCGCCCTGGGCATCGACCTGATCGAAGGCTACGGCGCCGACCAGCTGGCGCTCAGGCCCGATATTTTCGTCATCGGCAACGTGGTGAGCCGCTCACGCCTGCCGGACGGAACACCCAAGTTCCCGCTGATGGAAGCCATCCTCGATGCGGGCGCTCCGTATATCAGCGGCCCGCAATGGCTGTCGGAGAACGTCTTGCAGGGACGCCACGTGCTGGCGGTCGCCGGAACGCACGGCAAGACGACGACGACCTCGATGCTCGCCTGGATCCTGGAGCACGCGGGACTGGAGCCGGGCTTCCTGGTGGGCGGCGTGCCGCTGAACTTTGGCGTATCCGCGCGCCTGGGCCGCGACGCGGCGCATGCATACGGCGCCGCACAAGACGGCCGGGCTCCATTGTTCGTGATCGAGGCCGACGAGTACGACACGGCGTTCTTCGACAAGCGCAGCAAGTTCGTGCACTATCGGCCGCGCACCGCCGTGCTGAACAACCTCGAATTCGATCACGCCGACATCTTCGATGATCTTGCCGCGATAGAGCGCCAGTTCCACCACCTCGTGCGCACCGTGCCGTCCACCGGCCGGGTGGTTGCCAACGCCCTGGAGGAAAGCCTCGCCCGCGTATTGCATGCGGGATGCTGGAGCCAGGTCGCCACGTTCGGCGATGCGGTCAGCGATTTCGGCGCCAGCGGCGAGCCCGGCGACTTCGAAGTGCTGCATCGCGGCCAGCCCGTCGCTCATGTGAAGTGGGATCTGAGCGGCGTGCACAACCAGCTCAATGCGCTCGCCGCCATTGCCGCCGCGCAGCACGTGGGCGTGCAGCCCGCCGCCGCGGCGCAGGCGCTGTCGAAATTCCAGAACGTCAGGCGCCGCATGGAGCTGCGCGGCACGGTGGGCGGCATTGCCGTGTACGACGATTTCGCGCACCACCCGACCGCGCTGCGCACCACGCTCGACGGCCTGCGCCGCGTCGTCGGCAAGAGTGCCCGCATCCTCGCGGCATTCGAGCCGCGCAGCAACACCATGAAGCTGGGCACGATGAAGTCGCAACTGCCCTGGGCGCTGGAATCCGCGGACCAGGTGTTCTGCCACACCGCGGGCCTCGACTGGGACGCCGCGCAGGCGCTGGCCCCGCTCGGCGCGCGTGCGCATACCGCCGGCGACATCGATACGCTGGTCGCGCAGCTTAAGGCCGCCGCCCGGCCAGGCGACCATATCGTGTGCATGAGCAACGGCAGCTTCGGCGGCATTCATGCCAGGCTGCTTGCGGCGCTGGCGGAAAAATAGATGGCAAGCTGAAGAAGCGGGCCTGCCCCGTCCATCAAAAAACGGCGCTCATGGGCGCCGTTTCTGTTGTTGCCGCGCATGCGGGAGCATAGCCTCAGAACGTCACGGCCATCGATGGAATGTCGATGCGCACGGTGTCGCGGCCCAGGGCGGCCCTTGCGGCTCGCGCGAACTGATGCGACCAGCCGGCATCCGACAGGTGCGTCGCGCCGGCGTTGGCCGCGACGACCAGCACCTTGTCGGCCAGCAGCACCTTGCCGCTGGGACGCAGGGGCTCGCAATCGAGCCGCACGAACTCATTATCCAACCAGCGCCGCGCCGCCTCGTTGGTCATGGGTTCGACGCCTTCCAGGTCGAAGCGGAATTCCTGCTCCGCACCGAGCGTCACGGTCACTTCACTGCGCATGGTTCAAATCCTTTGCCGAATGGAACAATCAGGGCGGATGCCGCCATGGCCCCGATTGTCCATCAACCCGCGCGGCGCGTCTGTACGGAGGACGACAATTCAGCCAGCGTCGCCAGCGAATCCTCCCAGCCGAGACAGGCGTCGGTGATGCTCTTGCCGTATTCGAGCGCGCCCGTCGAATCCTTGCCGGGAGTGAACTTCTGCGCGCCGGCATGGATGTGGCTCTCGATCATCACGCCGAAGACGGACCGCGAGCCGCCGGCGATCTGCGCGCCGATATCGCGCGCCACGTCGCGCTGCTTCTCGTGCTGCTTGCTCGAATTGGCATGGCTGCAATCGACCATCAGCGTGGGATTGAGGCCCGCGGCCTGCAGGTCCTTGCAGGCTGCGGCCACGTGCTCCGCGCCGTAGTTCGGCGCCTTGCCGCCGCGCAGGATCACGTGGCAATCCTGGTTGCCGCTGGTGTGCACGATGGCGACCTGGCCATTCTTGTGCACCGACAGGAAATGGTGGCCACGGCTGGCGGACTGTATGGCATCGGTGGCGATGCGGATGTTGCCGTCCGTGCCGTTCTTGAAACCGATCGGCGCCGAGATACCCGAGGCGAGCTCGCGGTGCACCTGGCTTTCGGTCGTGCGCGCGCCGATGGCGCCCCAGCTGATCAGGTCGCCGATGTACTGGGGCGAGATCACGTCCAGGAATTCGCTCGCCGCGGGAACCCCCAGGCGGTTGATGTCGATGAGCAGCTGGCGCGCGATGCGCAGGCCCTCGTCGATGCGGTAGCTTCCATCCAGGTAGGGATCGTTGATCAGCCCCTTCCACCCGACGGTGGTGCGCGGCTTCTCGAAATACACGCGCATCACGATCTCCAGGGTGTCCTTGTACTGCTCGCGCACGGCCTGCAGCCTGCGGGCATAGTCGATGGCGGCGGCAGGATCATGGATCGAGCACGGGCCGATGATGACCAGCAGGCGGTCGTCCTCGCCCGACATGATCTTCTGGATGTTCTGGCGCGTGCTGGTGATCAGGGTCTCCACTTCGGTCCCGCTGATCGGGAAGAAGCGAATCAAATGCTCTGGAGGAGGCAACATGGTGATGTCCTTGATGCGTTGGTCGTCGGTATTGCTGGTTTTCTCGACGTTGCGGTACCAGGCATCAGCGGAAGAAGCTGCTTGAGTCGTCATTTGAATTGCGTCCTCGTGGATTGTTGGGTTGACTGTCTGAAAGGGAAACGTTGCGAAAAAGGAGCGGAAAAACAAAAAACCGCCGGGCTTTTCAGCTTCGGCGGTTTTTCAGGGAGACTTGCTTGCTTCAGTTAACGTGCGCGCAGTGGCCTCTCATCCGCCTTGGACGAGAACCAAAAGTAAAAATAAAACGCGCTGCGTACTTGCATAAGATGTCAATGTAGCACTTTTTGATGCGATGCAACAACTATTTTTGGTAGCGCATGCGCAACATCGGCCTTGCCGCTCCTCTGTCAGGCAGTGCCGCCGACAGTCAGCCCGTCGATACGCATCGTGGGCTGGCCCACGCCGACCGGCACGCTCTGGCCTTCCTTGCCGCAGGTGCCGACGCCCGGGTCGAGCTTCATGTCGTTGCCGATCATGCTGACCTTCTTGAGCGACTCCGGCCCGCTGCCGACGATGGTCGCGCCCTTGACGGGATAAAGAATCCTGCCGTTCTCCACCCAATAGGCCTCGCTCGCGGAGAACACGAATTTCCCGCTCGTGATGTCCACCTGTCCGCCGCCGAAATTGGTGGCATACAGGCCCTTCTTGATCGAGGCGACGATCTCCCGTGGGTCCTTGTCGCCGCCCAGCATGTAGGTGTTGGTCATGCGCGGCATGGGAATGTGCGCATAGCTCTCGCGGCGGCCATTGCCCGTGGGCCTGGACTTCATCAGGCGGGCGTTCATCGAATCCTGGATGTAGCCCTTGAGAATGCCGTCCTCGATGAGCACGTTCTTCTGCGTGGCATGGCCTTCGTCATCCACATTGAGCGAGCCGCGCCGGTCGGCGATCGTGCCGTCGTCCAGCACGGTCACGCCCTTGGCCGCCACGCGCTCGCCGATGAGGCCGCTGAATGCGCTGGAGCCCTTGCGGTTGAAGTCGCCCTCGAGGCCGTGGCCCACCGCTTCATGCAGCAGCACGCCTGGCCAGCCGGGGCCCAGCACCACGGTCATCTCTCCCGCGGGCGCGGGGCGCGATTCCAGGTTGACCAGCGCGGCGTTCACCGCTTCGCTCACATACTGGTGAACCAGTTCATCATCGAAGTAAGCCAGGCCGAAACGCCCGCCGCCGCCCGCCGATCCCACCTCGCGGCGGCCGTTCTGCTCGGCGATCACGGTGATGGACATGCGCACCAGCGGGCGCACATCGGCCGCCAGCGTGCCGTCCGCGCGGGCCACCAGCACCACGTCGTATTCGCCGGCCAGCCCGGCCATCACCTGCACGATGCGCGGATCCCTGGAGCGAGCGAGTTTCTCGGCGCGCTCGAGCAGCGCGACCTTGGCCGTGCTGTCCATGCTCGCAATGGGGTCGATCTCCGGGTAGAGCGAGCGGCTTTGCGCCACTTTCCTCGCACCGACGCGCGCGCGGGCCGATCCGGCGGCGCCCGCGATGCTGCGCACCGTGCGCGCGGCATCGAGCAACGATGTCTCGGAAATATCATCCGAATAGGCGAAGGCGGTCTTCTCGCCGCTCACGGCGCGCACGCCGACTCCCTGGTCGATGCTGAACGAACCGGTCTTGACGATACCCTCCTCCAGGCTCCAGCCCTCGCTGCGGGTGTACTGGAAATACAGGTCGGCGTCGTCCACCCGGTGCGCGCGGATTTCCGCCAGCGCTCGCGTCAGGTGAGACTCGTCCAGGCCAAACGGCTCAAGCAGCAGTTGCCGGGCAATGGCCAATCGTTCAATGGTGGGTTCGCGGGAGATCATGGGTCCATTTTAGGATGCAACCAATCCCCGCGCAGGATGCGCGAATCGGGCCTGCGGCTCAGCCGGCCTCCTGCGGCGCCTGCGATGGCTGGTTCTGGGCGCGCGCCACGGACATCAGGACGCCCAGCGCAAGCCCCAGCGTGACCATTGCCGTGCCGCCGTAGCTCACGAACGGAAGAGGCACGCCCACCACGGGAAGAATGCCGCTGACCATGCCCATGTTCACAAACGCATAGGTGAAGAAGATCATCGCCACCGCGCCGGCCATCAGGCGGCCGAACAGCGTGGTCGCGGACACGGCGATCGCAAGGCCGCGCCAGACCAGCAGCAGGAAGCTCACGATCAGCGCGAGATTGCCGAGCAGCCCGAACTCCTCGGAAAAAGCCGCGAAGATGAAATCGGTGGTGCGCTCGGGGATGAACTCCAGATGGGTCTGCGTGCCCGCCATGAAGCCCTTGCCCCAGACTCCGCCCGAGCCGATGGCGATCATGCCCTGGATGATGTGAAAGCCCTTGCCCAGCGGATCGCGCGTGGGGTCCAGCAGCGTGCAGATGCGCTGCTGCTGATAGTCGTGCAGCACGGGCCAGCGCACGCCTTCGGCGCATAGCTGCGGCTCGAACCAGACGATCAGGAAAATACCGACCGCGCCGATCACCAGCGGGGGGATGACCAGCCGCCAGGGAAGCCCGGCGAAGAAGATCACGGACAGGCCCGCCGCCATCACCAGCAGCGACGTTCCCAGGTCGGGCTGCTTCATGATCAGCCCCACCGGGATCATCAGCAGCACGCCCGCCACCACGAAGTCCAGCGCGCGAAGCTGGCCCTCGCGCTTCTGGAACCACCAGGCCAGCATCAGCGGCGTGGCAATCTTGAGCAATTCGCTCGGCTGGATCACCACCCCGACGTTGATCCAGCGCTGCGCTCCCTTTTTCGTGATGCCGAACAGCGCCACGGCCACCAGCAGCGCGACCCCCAGGGTGTACAGCGGCACCGCCAGCGCCATGAGCTTTTGCGGCGGCACCTGCGACACGCAGAACAGGATGCCCGCCGCCAGCAGGATGTTGCGGCCATGGTCCACGAAGCGCGTGCCATGGTCGTACCCCGACGAATACATCGCCGTCAGCCCGATGGAGGTCAGGACCAGCAGCAGGAAAATCAGCGGCCAGTCGAACCCGCGCAACATGGGCAGGATGCGCTGCAGCAGGGTGGGCTTGTCGAAAACGGCGGACATGGGGCGCAATTATCCCAGTGCAAGGCTCAACCCTGCGCACCGGGTGCAGAATCTTGTCCAACGGGGTGCCGCCAGGGCGCCCCATCCGCTGACCTACCGTCCTTCCCATGCCAACCACGCATCTGCTCTATCTGCACGGTTTCCGCTCCTCCCCGCAATCCGCCAAGGCGCAAATGACGGCGGCGCAGGTCAGGCGCGATCATCCCGGCGTGCACTTCTGGTGCCCGCAACTGCCGCCCTCGCCCAGGGAGGCCATGGCCATGGTGGCCGAGGGGACCAGCCACTGGCCGCGCGCCGCGACGGCGGTGATCGGCTCGTCGCTCGGCGGCTTCTACGCCAGTTGGTTCGCACAGCATCAAGGCTGCCGCAGCGTGATGCTCAATCCGGCCGTGAATCCCGCTCGCGACCTGCGGCAGCGCATCGGCGACCAGACGGCCTGGCACAACCCGAGCGAGCGTTTCTATTTCCGGCCCCAGTTCATCGACGAGCTCAAGGCGCTGGACGTGCGCCACCTCGCGCCCGCCGCGCCGGAGATGGCCATCATCGCCAAGGGCGACGAGCTGCTGGACTGGCGCGAAATGGCGGATCGCTATGCCAACGCCGAACTCCGCATCCTGGAAGGCGGCGACCACGCGCTGAGCCAATTCGAGCTGTACGTGGACGACGTCATCCGGTTTTGCGATCTCGCCTGACGCATGCGCCGGCAGCCGGCCGCGCCCGGAACCCGTTCAAGGCCTCCTGACATCGGCGCTGGCCGCGGAAGCCGCCAACGCGGTGGAGGCGGCCGATGCCGCGCCGTCCCGTCGCGCCTTGAAATGGGCGTAGGCATCGGGATAGGCGATGCGCAGCAACTCCAGCTGCTCGTCCACTTCCGCCTGGAACCCCAGCAGCTGCGCGCTTTCGATCAGCTTGGTGATCACGCGCGGCTCCGGCGAATAGTGCAGCATGCGGCGCGCCATCGCGTGCATCTGCACGGCGTTGCGCTCGTTGATGCTGGCGGTCGTGAGCCACGCGAACTCCGCCTGGTCGGTGAAGAAATCCGGGCTCTCGCTCACCTCCCGCGCCGTGAGGTCGCGCCACTTGGCGATACGCTGCGGCGGCTCCACATAAAGCTGTGACATGCGCAGGAAGTCATGGCTGACGATGAACACGCCCGCCAGCCACGCGCAGCACGCCGCCAGCAGGAAAACCCGCACCCGCAAGACCGTTTGCAGGCGCACCTGTACGTCACGGCGCGGCAGCAGCAGGATCGTCACCGCCAAAACCACCGCCAGCTGGAACGGCCCATACCACAGCGGGAATTCCAGCATGCTGTGCATGCCGATGAAAGCCAGCACACCCCAGGCCAGTTGGCGCGCGGGCTCCGTCTCGCGCCAGGGCTTGCCGCGCCAGGTGGCCCAGGCCACCAACGCGCAAAAGCCGATGGCAACCGGCACGCCCAGTTCCACCGCCAGATGCAGCGGCAGGTTGTGCGCGTTGTCCAGCAGCAGACAGAAGCGCTCGCCAGGGAAGATCGTGCTGTAGTGCGCATAGTCGAGCTCACCCCAGCCCCATCCAAGCCAGGGCTTCAGCTCGATCAGATAAAGCATGTTGGACCACAGCGTGAGCCGGCTGGTGCAGCGATGCGAAGTATCGGCCACCCGCATGAACAGGCCGTCCATCTGCACGCCCGTCCAGCGCAGCAGCAGCTCGGGCAGCGCCCATGCGGCCAGCAGGTAGGCCAGCAGGCCCGCCACGCCCATGGCCAGCGCCAGCTTTCCGACGCTGGCGCGCCATAGCCACAGCAGCAGCACGAGCGCCACCCATTCCACGGCTCCCGTGCGCGAGGCGGTCGCGCCGCTGCCCATGGCCAGCAGCGCCAGAACCCATGGCAAAAGAACCACCGCCGCCGAGCGCAGCCCTTCATACCGGTGGCGCCGCTCATGCTCTTGCGGCGCGAGCAGCGCCGGCAGCCACAGCAGCAAGGCCAGCGCGCTCATCAGGATCAGCGTCGCCTGCTGGTTGCGCTGGCGCAGATTCCCGATGGCCTGCCCCAGGGCGGACGGGTAAATCCACGGGGACATCCCCACGTCGCCCAGGAAGAACTGGATCAGCCCCACCACCGATGCCAGGGCGCCCGCCAGAATCAGCCCCCAGCGAAGGCACTGCGCCAGCTCCTGGCGCAGCGCCGCCGGCCGGTCCACGCGCGTGATGCAGAGAACGACGATCAGCCAGCCGCACATGGCGCTGGCGATCAATGGCCAGAAGTTGGTCATCGGCGAGCGCGTGTAGGCGAAGAGAAACGGAATCGCCACAGCCAGACTTTTCACTGCCAGGGCAAGAGTGTGGTGGACGGCTTTCATCGGAGCGCGCTGCGCATTTTCTGTGAGCTCGCCATCATAGACCGGGCCGCCCGGTTCTTCATGGCCCATGGCTGCGATTGCCCGCCAGGGGAGCCAAATCCCTGCGAACTCCTCGCCCGCCGCAGCCGGCGCACCCGCGCTCCATGGGAAAATAGCGCCCATGTATGCATTATTCGAAGAAGCCGGCAAGTTTCAGGCTGGCCGCATCCTCTCTGAAGCCGAAAGCTCGGCGCAGATCGAGCTGGAATCGGGAAAGCGCGTCAAGGTCAAGGCCGCCAACACCCTGCTGAAGTTCGACAAGCCCGCGCCCGCCGAGCTGCTCGCCAGGGCGCGCGAACTGGCGGCGACCATCGAGCTCGATCTGGCATGGGAATTCGCGTCCGAGGAAGAGTTCGGCTTTGCCGACCTGGCGCGCGACTATTTCTCCGACCCTGCCTCCGTCAACGAGCAGGTCGCGGCCTTGCTGGCCATGCACGAGGCACCGCACTACTTTCGCCGAGCGGGCAAGGGCCGTTTCAGGAAAGCGCCCGCTGAAATCCTGCAGCAGGCACTCGTGGCCATCGAGAAGAAAAAGCAGATCGCCGCGCAGATCACCGCCTGGGCCCAAGAGCTGGCGTCCGGCACCTGCCCGCAGCCGATCCGCGAGCAGCTCTACAGGATTCTGTTCAAGCCCGACAAGAACGCCTCCGAATACAAGGCCGTCGTCGAGGCCAGCCGCGCCACGCACCAGGCGCCGCTCGACCTGTTGCAGGCCGCCGGGGCCATCGACTCGGCATACCAGTTCCACTGGAAGCGCTTCCTGTTCGAGAACTTCCCGAAGGGCACGGGTTTTCCGGATCTCACCGCGCCACAGCCCCCGCAGGATCTGCCGCTGGCGCCCGTGCAGGCCTATTCCATCGACGATTCGGCCACCACGGAAATCGACGATGCGCTGTCCGTCCAGGGACTGGGCTCGGGCACCGTCACGCTGGGCATCCACATCGCCGCGCCGGGCCTGGCGATCGAGCCCGGCTCGGCCATCGACCATGTGGGCCGCGCACGCCTGTCCACGGTCTACATGCCCGGCTACAAGATCACCATGCTGCCCGACGACGTGGTGCGGATCTACACGCTCGACGAAGGCCGCGCCAACCCGGCGGTTTCGCTGTACGTGACGATCAATGAGGAAACGCTGGAGATCACCGGCACCGAGACCCGGCTCGAACGCGTTCCGGTGGCCGTGAACCTGCGCCACGACAAGCTCGATCACATCGTCACGCCACAGTGGCTCGATGACGCGACCCTCTGCGTCGAAGGCACGCCGCAGGAACTGCTGGAGCGCCGCGCCGAACTCTCCTTCCTGTTCAGGCTGGCCCGCCGGCTCAAGGCGCAGCGCGAAGTGGTGCGCGGCAAGCCGGAGACCTTCAGCCGCCCCGACTACACCTTCCGCCTGGAAGGCAACGGCGACGGCGAACCCGACGGCAGCGAAACGGTGGCCATCACCACGCGCAAGCGCGGCGCGCCGCTCGACCTGATCGTGGCCGAGGCCGCCATCGTCGCCAACAGCACCTGGGGGCAGATGCTGGCCGACCACAACGTGCCGGGCATCTACCGCAGCCAGTACAGCCTGGCGCCCGGCGTGAAGGTGCGCATGGGCACCAAGGCCCAGCCGCACGCGGGCATCGGCGTGAAGTGCTACGCGTGGTCCACCTCGCCGCTGCGCCGCTATGTGGACCTGGTCAACCAGTGGCAGATCATCGCCTGCGCCCGCCACGGCAAGACCGCCGCGCTGGCCGCGCCGTTCAAGCCCAAGGATGCGGATCTGTTCTCGGTCATCTCCAGCTTCGATGCGGCCTATGGCGCCTATAACGGCTACCAGGCCGGGATGGAGCGCTTCTGGACGCTGAAGTACCTGGAGCAGAACCAGATCACCCAGATCGAGTCCACGGTCATCAAGGACGACGGCGCCGGCAACATGCTGATGCGCGCGGACAGCTTGCCGCTGGTGATCTCCGTGCTCGGCGCGCAAAACCTGCCGCGCGGCGCGCGCGCGCTGGTCAGGCTCGGTGAAATCGACGAGATCACGCTCGACATCCACGGCACCGTGGTGCAGCGGCTCGACGACCCCGACGATCCAAGCGACGATGGCGACGTGAGCGAGGAAGACGACGACCAGGTCGCCGGCCCCATCGCCATTGCCGTGGACGTCGATGACGGCGATGCGGCGGATGCGCCACAGGGCGGCCCCAGGAACTCCAACAGCGAAGATAATCAGGCGCCGTGAAACTGCCCGCCCTCCTCCAGCGCCTGAGCGTTCTTCAACTGACGCTGGGCGCATCCGTCCTCGTGCATGCCGCCATTCTGTCGGTCCGCTTCGTCGATCCGGAGAGCTTCAACCGCGTGTTCGAGGACACGCCGCTGGAGGTCATCCTGGTCAACGCGAAGTCCACCGAAGCGCCCGACAAGGCGCAGGCCGTCGCGCAATCCGCGCTCGCCGGAGGCGGCGAAGCCGCCAGCGGCCGGGCCACCAGCCCGCTGCCCTACTCGGCCCTCACGTCCATCGGCGACGACCTGGAGGAGGCGCAGCGCAAGATGGACTCGATGATGGCGCAGCAGACCCAGCTGCTCGCCCAGTTGCGCAAGGAACTGGCCAAGCTGCCGCCGCCCGATCCCCGCAAACCGAGCGAAAGCGCCGACCATCAGGTCCAGGAAGAAAAGCGCAAGCAGCTGCTGAAGGTGCTGGCGGAAATCGAAAAACGCATCAACGAGGAAAACGCGCGTCCCAAGAAGCGCTACATCAGCCCCGCCACGCGCGAGGAGGTGTACGCGATCTACTACGACGCGCTGCGCCGCAAGGTGGAAGACAGGGGCACGGAAAACTTCCCCGAAGCCAACGGCAAAAAGCTCTACGGCGAACTCGTCATGATCATCACGGTGAACCACGACGGCCGCGTGCTGCAGACCGAAGTCGCGCAGACCTCGGGCAACCGGCAACTCGACCGCCGCGCGCAAGCCATTGCGACGGCGTCGGGTCCATTCGGTCACTTCGGCCCCGCGATGCGCGCCAAGGCGGACCAGATCGCCGTGGTGTCGCGCTTCAGGTTCACGCGCGATCAGACGCTGGAAACCGACATGCGCTAAGCCTTGCCCGTCCCGTTGCCGCACGGGACGCCGTGGGCAACAGGCAATGGGCAGCAGGTAATGGGCAATGGGTCCATCTTTGGGCCACAATCCACCATGACCCAGGAAAACAACGGCCACAACTATTGCGTCATGGGCAATCCCATCGCCCACAGCCGCTCCCCCGCCATCCACGCCCGCTTTGCGCAGCTCACCGGCGAGCCCGTGCGCTATGGCCGACTGCTCGTCCCGCTCGAAGGCTTCGAGCAGGCCCTCCGGGATTTCGCCCGAAGCGGCGGCCAGGGCTGCAACGTCACCGTTCCCTTCAAGCTCGACGCGGCCCGCTGCGCGCACGAGAAAAGCGAGCGCGTGCTGCTCGCGGGCGCCGCGAACACGCTGGTGCTCCACGACGACGGCCGCATCAGCGCGGACAACACCGACGGGCTCGGCATCGTCGCCGACATCACGCGCAATGCGCAGGTGCGGATCGAAGGGCGGGACGTCCTGCTGATCGGAGCGGGCGGCGCGGCAGCGGGCGTGCTCGGGCCGTTGCTGCGCGAAAGGCCGAGAAGCATCGTCATCGCCAACCGCACGTTGGAGAAGGCGCGGCATCTGGCGGACACCCATGCGCAGGTCGCCCGGGAAACCGGAGCATCGCTGCAGGCGAGCGCGCTGCAAGCCATCACCGGCGATTTCGACATCGTGATCAACGGCACGGCCAGCAGCCTGGCGGGCGCGGAGTCGCCCGTGCCCGCGAGCGTGCTGCGCAAGGGCGCGCTTGCTTATGACATGATGTATGGGCCTGCCGCGCAGGGCTTTCTCGACTGGGCCGCGCGCAACGGCGCAGTCGCGCGCGATGGCCTGGGAATGCTGGTGGAACAGGCCGCCGAATCGTTCGCCATCTGGCGCGGCGTGCGCCCGCCTGCCGCCCAGGTGCTGCGCGAGCTGCGCGCAGAGCTGCAAGCTGCGGCAGGCAGGTAGGCAAGCCGGCGGCACCACCCGCGCATTCACGAGGAGCAGATCACGCAATGGCATGGAAGGCTTTGACACGCTGGCTGGCTTTGCTGGTGCTGGCCTTTGCCTCGCTGCAGCTGTTCTTCGTGCTGCGCATCGCGCTCATGGCGCACGTCGATCCGCAGTCCACCACGTTCCAGCGCTCGCAGATCTGGCGGCAGCTGGCATCCGATGGGTCCTTCAGGTGGAAGCAGCAATGGGTTCCCTACGATCAGATCGCCCCTGCGCTCAAACGCGCGGTCATCGCCTCGGAGGACGACGGCTTCGTCAATCATGATGGCGTGGACTGGGCCGCCATCGAGAAAAACTGGGAGCGCAACAACAGGCTGGCCGAACAGGCCGTGCAGCGCCAGGAAGCCAATCCCGCGCAACAGGTGAAGCCCGTGAAAATCCGGGGCGGCTCCACCATCACGCAGCAGTTGGCCAAGAACCTGCTGCTGTCCGGCGAGCGCAGCCTGCTGCGCAAGGGACAGGAGCTGATGCTCACCATGGTGCTGGAGCAGTTCCTCAGCAAGCAGCGGATCCTGGAGATCTACCTCAACAACGTGGAGTGGGGCGAAGGCGTCTTCGGCGCGCAAGCCGCGGCGCAGCACTATTTCCGCAAGAACGCATCACAGCTGACCCACGCCGAGGCGGCGCGGCTCGCGGTGATGCTGCCCGCGCCAAAGCGGTTCGAGAAACAGCCGCAATCGGCCTATCTGAACGGCCGCACGCGCGTCATCCTGGGGCGCATGGGCCGGACCGAGCTGCCCTGAGTTTCAGCCAGGGCGGAGCGCCATCACGCAGTC
>NZ_JBEBOW010000090.1:0-15820 GCF_040396215.1 Diaphorobacter ruginosibacter
CGTGGCGCGTTCCAGGCCGAGAAGCTCCATGAACACGGCTTCGTTGTCCGCTCCCAGCGCCGGTGCCGCGCGCGGAGGCGCATTCGGGGTTCCGGACAGGCGGGGCACGACGCCCTGCATCTTCACAGGCCCCAGTTGCGGATGATCCACTTCGATGATGTTGCCGCGCGCGCGGTAGTGCGGATCGGCCAGGATGTCCTCGACCGAATACACGATCGAGTAGGGAACGCCGTACTCGTCCAGCCTGTCCGTGATGTCCCGGGCGTCTCTGGCCGCCATCCACTGCGCCACGATGGCGTTGAGCTCGTGCACCTGCTGCCAGCGGGCGGCATGGCCCTGCAAGCGCGGATCCTCGATCATATCCGGCCTGTCCAGTGCAAGGCAGAGCTTCCTGAACAGGGTGTCGCCCGAGATGGTCATCACGATGAAGCGGCCATCCCGCGTTTCAAAGTTGTTGCCCGGGGCGGCCGCCTGATGCACGTTGCCGGTGCGCTTGCGCGCGATGCCGAGCTGGTCGAACGCGCTGACCATGTTGTCGGTGAAGCGGAACATGGTTTCGTAGAGCGACAGGTCGATCTGCTGCCCCTGCCCGCCGTGCAGGTCACGGTGGTACAGGGCCATCATCACCGCGAACGCGCCCAGAGTGGCGGTCGAATAGTCCGCCACCGAGATGCCCACGCGCACCGGCGGCGCGTCGGGCGTCCCGGTGATGCCCATGACGCCGCTGAAAGCCAGGCCCATCCGGTCGTATCCGGCTCTTCTGGCATAGGGGCCGGTCTGGCCGAACCCGGAAACACTGAGCATGACCAGCCGGGGGTTGGCCTTGGCGAGCTCGTCGTATCCGAGGTTCCAGCCTTCGAGCGTGCCGGGACGGAAGTTCTCGACGACCACGTCCGCCTCGCGCACGAGGCGCTTGAGCAGTTCCTGCCCGGCGGGCTTGCGCAGATCGATGGTGACCGACTTCTTGTTGCGGCCCTCCACGTTCCACCAGAGACTCTCTCCGTCCTTGAACGGGCCGAGTCCTCTCAAGGTATCACCGGTTCCGGGCTGTTCGACCTTGATGACTTCCGCGCCAAAGTCCGACAGGTAGGTGCACGCCACGGGCCCGGCCACCATGGTGCCCAGATCCAGCACGCGCAGCGAAGCCAGCGGTCCCGCGGGCTGGCCGGGCCGGGGCGGTTCGGATGAATTGAATGACATGCAAAGTCCCTCGCGGTTGGAATGGATGGAATACGCCGTGGCGCTTCAATCCGTCCTGGCTCCGGAGGAGCGCACAACCTGCCCCCACTTCTCGATTTCCTGCTGAAGCGTCCTTTCGGCATCGGCCACCGATCCCCCGGTGATGCTCACGCCCTGCTCGGTCAGGTACTTCTTCACATCAGGCTCGGCGAGCACGTCCGCCGACACGTCATGCAGCCTGTTGACGATATTCTTCGGCGTTCCCGCGGCGACGTAGAAATTCATCCAGGACGTCGCTTCATAGCCCGACAAACCGGCCTCCTCCATGGTGGGAATGTCCTTGATGATGTCGGCGCGCACGCGGGCGGTCTGCCCCAGCGCCCTGGCCTTGCCTGCCTGGACCTGCGGCATGGTGAGAAACACCGTATCGATGACCACGTCCGTCTGGCCCGCGATAAGGTCGAGCACGGAAGGGGCGCTTCCCTTGTAGGGAACGTGGTTGATCTGCACGCCCGCCTTGGATTTGAAGAGTTCCATCGCCAGGTGCGGCGAGCCCCCGTTGCCCGAGGACCCATAGGACAGCTTGCCCGGGTTCTTCTTTGCGTAGTCGATCAGATCCTGCAGCGTCTTGAACGGTGAATCGTTCTTCACGATCATCACGAGCGGCATGGCCACGAGATCGATCACGGGCTGGAAATCCTTGAGGGTCTTGTAAGGCAGTTTCTCGCCGACGAGGCTGTCGTTGATCGCAAAGGGAGTGGCGCCCCAGAGAATCGTGTAGCCGTCCGGCTTGCTCTTGGCCACGTAATCGTTACCGATGACCGTTCCTGCCCCGGGCTTGTTCTCGACGATGACCGGCTGGCCAAGTCGCTTTTGCATTCCCGTCGCCATGATGCGGGCAACGCTGTCGGAGGTGCCCCCGGGCGGAAAGGGAACGATGATTTTCAGCGGCTTGCTGGGAAAGCTCTCGTCCGCCCGCGCGTGCGAGCCGGCAAGGGCCAGCGTGGCCAGCAACAGACAGGAAAATTGGCGTTTGTTCAGCATGGTTGTCTCCTTGGATGGTGTTGTCAGGTGCCGGTGAACACGGGCTTGCGCTTTTCCTTGAAGGATGCAAAACCTTCCTCGAAGTCGTTGCTCCTGGCCACGATCTCGGCTTCGCGCCGGTAGCGCCCGAAGGCCTCGGTGCTGCCGGTGGGGAGGATGTCGCGGATGACGAAGCGCTTGAGCGTCCTGAGCACGAGCGGGGCCATCTGCGCCATCTCCGCGGCCACGTCCAATGCGTACTCGACCTGCGTGCCGGTCGGCACCAGATCGTTGACCATGCCGACTTCGTATGCGCGCCTGGCATCCAGAACGCGCGCGCGCAGCATGACGTCCATGGCCACCTTATGCGGGATGCGCGCGGCCAGGCCCGCAATCATTCCCTGCGTGAGTCCCAGCTTGGCCTCCGGATAAGAGAATCTGGCGTTCTCGGCGGCGATGATGAGATCGCACATCATCGGAAGAATCATGCCTCCGCCAACGCACCAGCCCGCCACGGCGGCGATCACCGGCTTCTCGCAATCCACGCCCACGCTGGGAATGCAGCGCCAGAGTTCCGGCACGTCGTTGACGTCGGCCCCGGCGCTGAAGGCCTCGTTGCCCGATCCGGTGATGACCGCCACGCGCTGCCGGCTGGACTCCTCGAATTCCCGCAGCGCCTGTTGCAGGGCAACGGCTGTCCTGGAGCAGATGGCGTTGCGCTTCTTCTCGCGGTTGATCGTCAGCAGCGTGACTCCGTTGGGTTTGTTTTCGACGATGACAAGGTTATCCATAGGTCCTCACAAGATGATGGGATGAAAAGCTTGGTGTGAACGCGGCCGCCTGGCGACACGGCTTTGCGTTGCCTGATGTTTGTGTTCTAAATAGTAGAACTGCATTTCATATTTTTTATTCTCAAACAGTGAAGTCGATGCGTCAATATTTACCCGTCGGTGTTTACCCTGCAGGTCCGTGAAGCGGGGGTGGCGTGGGTCCTGTGGATGGGATGCCAACGCAGAGAGGGCGCATGGCGCGCGAAGGTCAAAGGAGGGGCGGGTGCATGAATCCGCCGTGCGGCGGGTGCGGGATTCATGGCGCGGCCCATCGCGGACGTGGAATAATCCCGGCCCCATGCTGAACACCCAGATCGATTTCCCGGAACCGCGCGATCCTGGCGCGCCGCGCATGCGTTGGCGCTTTGGAAGCCCGGTGCGCGTGTGGCAGGCGAATGCGCCCGAAGAAGTCCCTGAGGTTCTCGACGCCGTGGAGCGTGCCGCGCGCGAGGGCGGCTGGTGTGTGGGCGGTCTCGCATACGAGGCGGCGCGCGCGTTCGATCACGCCTTTGTCACGCACGCTCCGCGCAGCGGCCTGCCGCTTGCCTGGTTCGCGCAATACGATGCGCCCGATGGCGGCGTCGTGGATGCGGATGGCGCCCAGGCCGGGCTGGCCCATGTCCACTGGATGCAGGGTGCGCATGCCGAGCAATCGCGAGCGGCCTTCACTCGGGATATCGAGCGCATACATGCGGCGATCGCGGCGGGCGAGTGTTATCAGGTCAACTACACGGCGCCGCTGCAAGGCTTGCTCAGGGGCTCGGCGCAGGCCTTGTTCGATGCCTTGCGTGAAGCTCAGCCCGGCGGCTACATCGCGGGCATGGGGTGGGGCGATGAATACATCCTCAGCCTTTCGCCCGAACTGTTTTTCGACTGGGACGGCGAGGCGCTTCTGGCCCGTCCGATGAAGGGCACCGCGATGCGTGGCGCCACGCGGCAGGAGGATGCCGCGCTGGCGGAGCATCTGCGGGCGTCACCGAAGGAGCGTGCTGAAAACGTGATGATCGTGGATCTGCTGCGCAATGACGTTTCACGCATCGCCGTGCCGCACAGCGTGCGGGTTCCGCGCCTGTTCCATGTCGAGGCGCTGCCGACCGTGTGGCAGATGACGTCGGACGTCACCGCGCGCACCAGGCAGGGGACGCGCCTGGCGGATGTGTTTGCCGCGCTGTTTCCCTGCGGCTCGGTCACTGGCGCGCCCAAGGTGCAGGCCATGCGGATGATCGCGCAACTCGAGCAGGAGCCGCGCGGCATCTATTGCGGTGCGCTTGGCGTGGTGCGTCCGGGGCCGGACAAGGGCAGCCTGCGCGCGACCTTCAACGTACCCATCCGCACGCTCAGCATTCGGGATGGTTTCGTGCGCTGCGGCATCGGCAGCGGCATCACGGCCAGCGCGAGCGCGGACGAGGAGTGGCGGGAGTGGAAGCACAAGCGGGCGTTCATCGACCGCGCGCTGCCGCCGCTTCGGGTGCTGGAGACGCTGGGGTTGAAAAACGGTGAGTTGCAGAATGCCGAAAGACATCTGGCGCGCATGCGTGCGTCGGCGGGGCACTTTCATCTCGCATGGCCGGAGCAGGCCATCGCGCAGGCGCTGGATGCGTTGCGCGGCGCTCATCCGCAAGGGGACTGGCGCGTGCGCCTGCTGCTCGCCGACGGGGGCGTTTTCGAGGCGCAGGCGTTTGCGCTTGCGCAGACCGCCCAGCCGGTGAGGCTGGCTCTCGCGGATCGTCCGTTTGCTGCCGCGCACAGCGATTTCGTACGCCACAAGACGACGCGCCGAGGGCACTATGCGGCCTTCGAGCCCGCGCCGCAATCCGGTCTGTTCGATGTGATCCTGTGGAACGAAGCGGGGGAAATCACCGAATGCACGCGCGGCAATGTCGCCATGCGGCTGGAGAACGGAGACTGGGTCACGCCGCCGCTTTCCTGCGGCCTGCTGCCGGGCGTGGGCCGCGCGCTGGCGCTTGAATCGGGGCGGGTGAGCGAGCGTGTCGTGTCGCTGCGGGACGCGCGCAAGGTCCGGTCATGGGCGTTCATCAACAGCCTGCGCGGCTGGCTGGACGCCGAACTGCATGGGGATTCTCCAGCCGACCATTGAGCGGGAGGCCATCGAGCGGGAAGCACGGGGGCAGGCCCAAGCCCGCGCCCGGTTCATCCGCGCGATGGCGCTGCTTACAGACGTTCCTTGACGTAGCTTGCGCGATCCATGTCGAGAATCTCGACGCTCAACTGCACCAGCATGCCTGGCGGCTGGGGCGTATGCTTGCGCAATACCACGGCGATGCGTTCGGCCAGATCCTGCTTGGCCTGCGGTGTGCGGCCGGCGAGCAGGCGAAGCTGCGCATGCACGAATCCGCGGTTGTCCGGCTGGGTTCCGATCTCGAAATGCGCGATGCGATTGGTGCGGCTCTTCAAGTCGGCCTCATCCTTGACCTCGGGGCTGGCGCACAGCGAGGCATTCACTTCCTTGAGGATCAGGGCTTCCGGGAAGTCGCTGAGGTTGGCGCTGAAATCGATGACGAGATGGGGCATGGCGGGAATCTCCTTGAAAATGGAATCGTTGTGAATCAGGCGGGCGTATAGGCCAGGCGTACGTATATGGGCGCGAACGCCTCCGCCTGCGTGATCTCGATGAGTGTTTCCTTTGCCAGTTCCAGCAGCGCGATGAAGGTGACTACCAGCACGGTGCTGCCCTTCTCGGGCTGGAACAGCTCCTCGAACTCCACGAAGCGGCGGCCTTGCAGGGTCTTGAGCACGTTGCTCATGTACTCGCGCACGGAGAGCTCCTCGCGCGTGATCTTGTGGTGCTGAACGAGCCTGGCGCGCTTGAGGATGTCGCGCCAGGCATCCTGCAGATCGGCCAGCTCCACGTCAGGAAACCGTGGCTGCAGGCTTTGCTCGATATAGACCTGGGCGCGCAGGAAATCCCGCCCGTACTGCGGCAGGGCGTTCAGGCGCTGGCTGGCGAGCTTCATCTGCTCATACTCCAGCAGCCTGCGCACCAGTTCGGCACGGGGGTCTTCCGGCTCCTCGGCACCCTCCTGCTTCTTGGGCGGCAGCAGCATGCGCGACTTGATCTCGATGAGCATGGCGGCCATCAGCAAATACTCGGCGGCCAGCTCGAGGTTGCGGCTGCGGATCTCCTCCACGTAGCTCAGGTACTGCTGGGTGACCTTGAGCATCGGGATGTCGAGGATGTTGAAGTTCTGCTTGCGGATCAGATAGAGCAGCAGGTCGAGCGGGCCTTCGAAGGCCTCCAGAAAGATCTCGAGCGCGTCGGGCGGGATGTACAGATCCTGCGGCAGCGCGAACAGCGGCTCGCCGTAAAGGCGTGCGAGCGCCACCTGGTCGATGACTTCGGGCAGGCCATCGGCGCCGGACGTGCGCGTGGCGGTCTCGTCTTCGGTGATGGAGGGATCGTTATCGGCCATGGGTGCGCGCCGGCGGAATGTCGTGTCAGCTCAGCGCGGACATGGGCGCGGCATCAGGTGTTGGTCTGATAGACATAGGGCTTCTGCGCGACACGGCCTTCGTTGTATTCCTTCCAGATGTCGCGGTCGACCTGTTTGTCCCACAGCAGCGCGCGGCCCGCCTGCTGCTGCGTGTCCAGCTCGGGTTTTTGTTCCTTGAGCTTGTTGATGAACTGCGTGGTGTCGGATTGATAGTCGGGGCGGCGGAAGAAGGACATGGCTTTGTTTTTCGTGACGCGCGGCATGCGCGGGTGGGGACAAAGGAATTGAACCCGCTATTTTAGCCCGCGAGCGGGGCCATGGGTGCGGCTGCGCTCGGCGGGCCGGGGGTGCTCTGTTTTTGATAACAAGGCTTCGTGTCTCCGGTGGAACTGCAAACATTCGTTGGAGCTGGCTTGCCTGCCGGACTGGGGGCGCAATGCATTCTAAGATCCGCTGTCTGCACGATGATTCATGGAGAATCACAATGGCGGCTATGGATTCGACTGAACCAACAGGAAGGAAACCTCATGGCATTGATGCGCATGGCGCGCGCGGGTTTGGCGGCGGCTCTGGCGGTGGCGGCGATGCTCACGGGATGTGACGACCAGCGCATCAGGGAGCTGGAGGAGGGCGTCTCCACCGAGGTGGATGTGCGCGCCCGGTTCGGCGAGCCCGAGTACATCTGGCGGGAGTCCGACGGCTCGCGCACGCTGGAGTACAACCGCCAGCCCATGGGCGCGCGCAACTACATGATCACCATCGGCGTGGACGGCAAGATGAGCGCGCTGCGCCAGGTGCTGGCGCCGCACAATTTCGAGAAGATCCAGCCGGGCATGAGCCAGGAGCAGGTGCGCCGCACGCTGGGCATGCCCGCCAAGGTGGTGCCCTACCAGCTCAAGCAGACCACGGAATGGGACTGGAACTGGATCGATCCGCCCACGCGCCAGATGCACTTCACGGTGGTGTTCGGGCCGGACAATCGGGTGAAGAACAGCTACAGCGCCGAGAAACTGCACGACGGGCCCTGATGCCGCCGCAGTGCGCGGAGCCGGCCGCGCGCGCATTCATTGCGCCGGGTTTTGCACGTTGGCCGGCCAGCCGGAGTCCGGCGGGCGGGCCGGGGAGAGGCCATCCCCCGGTGGCTCATCATGCGCTTCGTGGGCATCGTGCGACGACTCCCTGTAGCGGATGCGGATTCCGCTGCCGTCGTCCTTTTCCTCATCCCCATCGAGCATGGCGTCGGCCGCCTTGCCGATACCCTTGCCCACGATCTTGACGGTGCCTATCGCCGCGCCTGCGGCCAGTCCGACCACGGACGTGGTGACGCTGACCACCGTGCATCCGGCGAGCGCACTGGCGGCGAATGCGGCGGCGGCCCATGAAAAAGCCCCTCGCCTGCGGGAGCCGAGGGGCTGTTGATCCGTCATGCTCGCGGGCGGCGGCGGGTCAATGAATGCGCATGCCCGGCGTCGCGCCCGGGAACGGTTCGAGCACGTAGATGCCGGGGTTCGCGCTTTCATCCGCGTGGCTGGCCGCCAGTACCATGCCTTCGCTCACGCCGAACTTCATCTTGCGCGGCGCGAGGTTGGCGACCATCACGGTCAGCTTGCCTTCGAGCTGCTCCGGCCTGTACATGCTGCTGATGCCGCTGAAGACATTGCGCATGCGGCCTTCGCCCACATCCAGCGTGAGCTGCAGCAGCTTGGTGGAGCCTTCCACCGCCTTGCATTCGACGATCCTGGCGATCCGCAGATCGATCTTCGCGAAGTCGTCGATCTTGATGGTGGGCGCGATTTCCTCGCCGCCGGGCAGCACGGCCTGGACCACCGGCGCGGGGGGCTCGAACAGGGCGTCCAGCTGCTTGGCGTCGACGCGCTGCATCAGGTGCCTGTACTCGCCGATCTGGTGGTCCTTGCCCAGCGGCCTGCCGATGTCGGCAAACGCTTCCGGCGGCACGATCAGGAAGTTCGCCACCTCGGCGGCAACCTGCGGCAGGATGGGCTTGAGGTAGATGGTGAGGATGCGGAAGGCTTCGATGCAGGTGGTGCACACGTCCTGCAGGCGGGTCTCCATCCCCTCCTTCTTTGCCAGCTCCCAGGGCTTGTTGGCGTCCACGTAGGCGTTCACGCGGTCGCACAGCAGCATGACCTCGCGCACCGCGCGGGAGGTGTCGCGGTTTTCGTAGGCCGCGACGATGTCGTCCTTTTGCTCGCGCAGCCGGGCGATCAGCTCCTGCCCGTCCTGGCTCATTTCACCGAGCTTGCCGCCAAAGCGCTTGACGAGAAAGCCCGCCGCGCGCGACGCGATGTTCACGTACTTGCCGATCAGGTCGGCATTCACGCGCGCCATGAAGTCCTCGGGGTTGAAGTCGATGTCCTCATTTTTGCCGTTGAGCTTGGCGCCCAGGTAATAGCGCAGCCATTCGGGGTTCATGCCCAGGCTCAGGTACTTGAGCGGGTCCAGGCCCGTGCCGCGGCTCTTGCTCATTTTCTCGCCGTTGTTCACGGTCATGAAGCCGTGCACGCAGATCCGGGTCGGCGTCTTGCGGCCGCTGAACTTCAGCATCGCGGGCCAGAACAGCGTGTGGAAGGTGATGATGTCCTTGCCGATGAAGTGGTACTGCTCCAGCGCCGGGTCGGCCATGTAGCTCGCATAGTCTTCGCCGCGGCGGCCCAGCAGTTCCTTGAGCGAGGCGAGATAGCCGACCGGCGCATCCAGCCACACATAGAAGTACTTGCCCGGCGCGTCCGGGATCTCGATGCCGAAATAGGGGGCATCGCGGCTGATGTCCCAGTCGTCCAGGCCTTCGCTGGTGCTGCCGTCCGGGTTGGTGCGCACGCCGAACCATTCCTTGATCTTGTTGGCGACCTCCGGTTGCACGTGCTGCCCGTTCTGGGTCCATTCGCTCAGGAACTCCACGCAGCGCGGATCGGAGAGCTTGAAGAAGAAATGTTCGGACGTCCTGAGCACCGGCTTGGCGCCCGAGAGCGCCGAGTACGGCTCGATCAGCTCGGTGGGCGCGTACACCGCGCCGCAGACTTCGCAGTTGTCGCCATACTGGTCCTTGGCGTGGCAGCGCGGGCATTCGCCCTTGATGAAGCGGTCGGGCAGGAACATGTTCTTCTCGGGGTCGAAGAACTGCTCGATGGTGCGCGTTTCGATGAAGCCGGCCTTCTTCAGGTCGAGATAGATCTCTTTGGACAGCTCGTGGTTTTCGGGGCTGTCCGTGTTGCTCCAGTTGTCGAAGGCGATGTGAAAGCCGTCGAGATACTGCTTGCGGCCAGCAGCGATATCGGCCACGAACTGCTGGGGCGTCTTGCCTGCCTTCTCGGCGGCAATCATGATGGGCGCGCCGTGTGCGTCGTCGGCGCCCACGAAGTTCACCGCATTGCCCTGCATTCGCTGCGCGCGCACCCAGGTATCGGCCTGGATGTATTCCATGATGTGGCCGATGTGGAAGTTGCCGTTGGCGTACGGCAGCGCGGTCGTGACGAATATCTTGCGTGCAGTCATTGGTTCAAACTTTCGGTGAGCCTGCGAAATGCGGCTGGAGCGCGGATCGCGGCGGAACCTTCTATTCTAATTGGTGCTGGTATTCGTTGTATCCGGTGGATTTGGGGCGGGGCGGCGTCCAGCCGAAGAAGGCGCAGATCTCTTCCTTCTTGGTGTCCACGTCCTTGTGCCCGAGCGCCATCAGCTCGTTGGTGAAGCCCGCTTCAAACAGCAGATAGCTTGCCAGCGCCGCGCCGCCGGCGCCCGCCAGCGCCTGCCCGGGTTCGGGCTCTTTCACGCCGACCGTGCCCAGCAGCGCCCGGATGGTGCCGGGCAGTTCGTGGATATGGCGCGAGGCGATCTCGTCGATGCGTTCGCTGGGGGTGAGCACCAGGAGGTTCAGGGTCCGCAGCGGGCTGTGCGCGCGGGCCTCGGGCGGAATGAGCGACAGGGTCTGGTTGACGCGTTCGGCGCGCTCGATGTCCACCGAAAGGGCATCCAGGAAGATGCTCGACAGGGCGTGGCCCCCGATCTGGGCGAGCGAGGGGTAGGCCGGCTCCACGCCGCGCGGGACGACGGCTTCCGGCTCCTTCATGCGTCCGGAGCCCACCACCAGTATGCGGTCGGCCCCCAGGTGGATGGCGGGCGCGATGGGCGCGGTCTGGCGCATGGAGCCGTCGCCCAGGTAGTGCATCTGCCCGTCATAGTTGACCGCGCGCGCGGGAAAGATGAAGGGAATGGCCGAGGAGGCCAGCAGGTGCGCGTGGGTCATGCGGGTGCGCACGGCCTTGCGCTGCGAGCGTATCCACGGGGGGCGCGCGTCGTGCGACTGGTAGAAGGTGATGTGCTCGCCCGTGGTGTAGCTGGAGGCGGTCACCGCCAGGGCGCTCAGGTGGCCGTCCTGGATCAGCCCGGGCAGGCGGTCCAGGCGGATCTGCTCGGCCAGCAGTTCCGCCAGCGGCTGGTTGTTCAGCAGGGCGTGCGGATTGGCCTTGCGCCAGCGCGCGACGGTCCAGCCCAGCGAGAGCAGCGTCAGCCAGTGGGCGCCGCTGCGCAGCACGCTCAGGGAGTCCGCGCGGTACACGTGCGAGGCCTGGAAATTCCGCCATATCCTGGCGAGATGGCGCACGGTGTCGTCGAAATGGTCGGCGCCACAGGCGATCGCCGAGGCGTTGATGGCCCCGGCCGACGTGCCGCAGAGTATCTGGAACGGGCTGTTGCGGCGCGGCAGCCCGCAGGCGATGCGCAAATCCGCAATGGCTTCGAGCACGCCGGTCTGGTAGGCCGCGCGCGCGCCGCCGCCAGAGAGGACCAGGCCTGTCGTCGGGCTGTGATGATCGCTCATGGGCTTATCGGCGGCCCCGGGACTTGAGCAGCATGGCGGCAAGGGCATCGCCCTCGAGCAGCAGCAGGCCGCATTCGTTGGCGAAGGCGCGTGCGTTCTCGGTCAGCGCGCCTTGCAGCACCACATAGACGCCGTGATCGGCCTTCTGCCGCTCGACGGCGTCGCGCAGCTCGCGCAGCGGCTCCACGCCGTGGCTGACGGCTTTCCAGCGGCGGGCGCTCACCAGCGTGACGGCTCCGTTTTTTTCGAGCCGCAGATCGGCCGCCTGGCCGTTTCCCTGCACCCGGCTCACTTGCTGGCCTTCGCTCTGCCAGGCGGACTCGAGCGCGGTGGAAAAATCCTTCCACGACATGGAGGCCGCCTGCGCGCGCATGCTGTGCAGGCTCGTGCTGCTGGGCGCGCGCAATTGCCGCCATGCCGCCACGCAGCCGATCACGAAGATGGGCAAGGCGCCCAGCGCCCCGAACGGCGCCACTTCGCGCGGCAGAAAGGCGCCGCAAACGGCCGCGATCACGAGCACCACGGCAAAACTGATCCACCATGGCGAACGCAGGAGAATCGCGAACAGGGAGTTCTGTGCCATCTTCAATTTCACTGGAAACCTAGCTTTGATGTTGGAAACGGGAAGGAGTTCTGTAATGCCATGGACCAGCATATGGCACTCGGCTTCGATAGACTACCCGACTACTCAGGAGTAAATGAAGTATGGCCATTACTGAACAGGGTCTCATGGAGGCTCTCGCCCAGGTTCGTGACCCCTACAGCGGTAAGGATTATGTGAGCACGCGCGCGGTGCGCAACGTGTCGATCAACGGCGGCGACGTCGCCTTCGACGTGGAAATCGGTTATCCCGCCAGGAGCCTGGTGCCCGAGCTGCGCCAGCAGCTGGTTGGCGCGGTCAAGGGGATGGCCGGTGTCGGGAACGTGTCGGTCAACATCATCAGCAAGATCATCGCGCACACCGTCCAGCGCGGGGTGCAACTGCTGCCGGGCGTGAAGAACATCATCGCCGTGGCGTCGGGCAAGGGCGGCGTGGGCAAGAGCACCACCGCCGTCAACCTGGCGCTGGCGCTGGCGGCGGAGGGCGCGAATGTCGGCCTGCTGGACGCGGACATCTACGGCCCCAGCCAGCCGCTGATGACCAACACGTCGGGCAAGCCCGAGAGCCTGGACGGCAAGCTCATGGAGCCCAAGCGCAGCATGGGCCTGCAGATCAACTCCATCGGCTTCCTGGTGGACGAGGAGCAGGCCATGATCTGGCGCGGCCCCATGGCCAGCCAGGCGCTGGAGCAGCTCATCATGCAAACGCGCTGGCAGGACCTGGATTACCTGGTGGTGGATATGCCGCCCGGAACCGGCGACATCCAGCTCACCATGTCGCAGAAGGTGCCGTTGACTGGCGCGGTGATCGTGACCACGCCGCAGGACATCGCGCTGCTCGACGCCAAGAAGGGCATCAACATGTTCCAGAAGGTCAACGTGCCCATCCTGGGGCTGGTCGAGAACATGGCCGTGCATGTCTGCAGCCAGTGCGGCCATGCGGAGCACATCTTCGGCGTGGACGGCGGCAGGAAGATGGCGGAGAAGTTCGGCATCGACTATCTGGGCGCGCTGCCCCTGGCGGTGTCGATCCGCGAGCAGGCGGACAGCGGCAAGCCGACCGTCGTCGCCGACCCCGAGGGCGACGTGGCGAAGATCTACAAATCGATCGCGCGCTCCGTGGCGGTGAAGATCGCCGGTCAGGCGAAAGACTTCTCGTCCAGGTTCCCGACGATCACGGTCAGCAAGAACACCTGAGCGCCGCAAAGCGCCGGGGCGCATGCGCGCGGGCAGGCAAGGAGACGGCCTTGAAGGAAGAGAAGATCGAGTTTTACACCGGCCCCGCAGGCGGCTGGGGCGCGCTCAACAGCGTGAAGAACACGCTGCTGGCGCAGAACATTCCGATCAAGGGAGCCAGGACGCTGCTGGCGGCCAATCAGCCCGACGGCTTCGACTGCCCCGGCTGCGCCTGGCCGGACCGCAATCACGCCTCCACCTTCGAGTTCTGCGAAAACGGCGTGAAGGCGGTGGCCGCCGAGGCCACGGCGCGGCGCGCGGATCCCGGGCTGTTCGCCCGGCACACGGTGAGCGAACTGGCCGGGCAAAGCGACTTCTGGCTCGAAGACCAGGGCCGCCTCACCCACCCCATGGCGTATGACGCGCGGGACGATCGCTACAGGCCCATCTCCTGGGACGACGCGTTCGCGCTGGTCGCGCGGCATCTCAAGGCGCTGGATGACCCTGATCAGGCGATCTTCTACACCTCGGGACGCACCAGCAACGAGGCGGCGTTTCTCTACCAGTTGTTCGTGCGCGAGTTCGGCACCAACAATTTCCCCGACTGCTCCAACATGTGCCACGAGCCCAGCGGCAGCGCGATGCGCCCGCAGATCGGCGTGGGCAAGGGAACGGTGGAGCTGGCCGATTTCGAGCGCGCCGACGCCATCTTCATCTTCGGCCAGAATCCCGGAACCAACCATCCGCGCATGCTGGGCGAACTGCGCGCGGCGCATCGGCGCGGCGCGCGCATCGTGAGCTTCAATCCGTTGCGCGAACGCGGGCTGGAGCGGTTCGCCGATCCGCAGGACAAGCTGGAGATGGCGATGCTGGGCGCGACGCCCATCAGCACGCACTATTTCCAGTTGCGCGTGGGTGGCGATCTGGCGGCGGTCAGCGGCATGATGAAACATGTGATCGAGCAGCACGGCCAGCGTGGGGATGTGCTCGATCTCGCATTCATCGAAGAACATACGGCGGGTTATGCGCAGCTCGCCGAATGCCTGCGCGCGCAGGATTGGCGGGTGCTGGAGGAAGAGTCCGGCCTGAGCGAGGCGCAGATGCGCACCGCAGCCGATGTCTACATCGGCGCTGAAAGCGTGATCGCCTGCTGGGGCATGGGCATCACGCAGCACATGCATTCGGTGGCGACCATCCAGATGATCGTGAACCTGCTCCTGCTGCGCGGCAACATCGGCAGGCCCGGCGCAGGGGCCTGCCCGGTGCGCGGGCACAGCAACGTGCAGGGCGACCGGACCATGGGCATCTGGGAAAAGCCGCCCGCCGCGCTGCTCGACAGGCTGCGCGACGTCTACGGGTTCGAGCCGCCGCGCAAGAACGGCGTGGACACCGTCGAGGCCATCGGGCGCATGCGCGATGGACAGGCCAGGGTGTTCTTCGCGCTGGGCGGCAACTTCGCGGCCGCCACGCCGGATACCTGCGAGACCTGGAAGGCGCTGCGGCGCTGCGACCTCACGGTGCATGTGGCCACCAAGCTCAACCGCAGCCATGTGGTGCACGGGCGCGAAGCGTTGATCCTGCCTTGCCTGGGACGCACCGAGATCGACGTCCAGGACGGCGGGCCGCAGGGCGTGACGGTGGAGGATTCGATGAGCATGGTGCATGTCTCCATGGGCATCAATCCGCCCGCTTCGGAGCATCTGCTGTCCGAGCCCGCCATCGTGGCCCGGCTGGCTCATGCGACGCTGGGCGGGCAAAGCCGCGTGAAGTGGCTTGAGCTCATCAAGGACTATGCGCTCATCCGCGACGAGATCGAAAAGGTGTTTCCCGACTTCGCGCGCTTCAATGAGCGCGTGGCCGTCGCGGGCGGCTTTCGCCTGCGCAACACGGCCAGCGAGCGCGTATGGGCCACGCCGCTGGGCAAGGCGGCGTTCCAGCCGCACGATGTGCCGCGCGATACGCCGTCACACCGCGCGCGCGGCCGGGTGCGCGACGCGATGGTGTTCACCCTGCTCACCACGCGTTCGCACGACCAGTACAACACCACCATCTACGGCATGGACGACCGGTATCGCGGCGTCTTCGGCCAGCGGCGCGTGGTGTTCATCCATGCGCAGGACATCCGTGCGCTGGGCATGAACGACGGCGACTGGGTGGACATCCGCACCGTGTGGGATGACGGACAGGAACGCCGCGCGGACGGCTTCAGGCTGGTGGCCTACGATATTCCGCGCGGCAATCTGGCGGCCTATTATCCCGAGACGAATCCGCTGGTGCCTTTGTCGGCGGTGGCGGCGAATGCGGGCACGCCCACGTCGAAATCGATACCCGTCGTGCTCGAGCGGCACCGGGCCGTGGCGGCATGAGCGGCGCCAGCGGGCTGCCGCTTGCGCTGCGCATTCTCATGGCGCTCGATTCGGCGCAGCGCGAGCGCGGCGGCTCGCCCGTCGCGCTGTCCCGCCTGTGCAAGATGCTGGATGCCAGCGCCAGCTCCCTGATGCGCGAGGCCGCGCTGCTCGGTGATATGCAGATCGGTGGCCGCCGTGGGCCCGGGCTGCTGCATCTGTATGACGACGAGGGCCGCTGGACGGTGTCGCTGACGGATGCGGGCCGCAGCCTGCTGGCGCAGCGGGGCGCCAGCGGCGCGGACTGATCTTCCGGCGCCTCTCGCCTGAGAACGTGTTTACGATCTCTACGCAGCCGCGTTGGAGTGCAATCGGGAT
>NZ_JBEBOW010000091.1:0-15619 GCF_040396215.1 Diaphorobacter ruginosibacter
CTTATTCCTATTCCATATTCCCAAGGAGACAACCCATGAAGAAAACACTTGCCGTCGCCCTGATGTGCCTGGCGGGCAGCGCATTCGCGCAGGAAGAACTCAAGATCGGCGCCATCGTCACGCTGTCCGGCGCCGGGGCGGCCTGGGGTCAGGCCATGCTCTACGCGACGGAGCTGGCCGCCGACGACGTCAACGCCAAGGGCGGGCTGGAAGTGGGCGGCAAGAAATACAAGGTCAAGGTCATTCCGTATGACGACAAGTACCAGGCCGGCGAGGCCGTCACGGCGGCGAACCGCCTGGTGTTCGAGGACAAGGTCAAGTACATCATCGGCCCGGTAGGCTCCGCGGCGGCGCTGGCCGTCACGCCCATCGTGGACAAGAACAAGGTCGTGATGCTGACGCTGGGCTTCACGGACAAGGCGCTGGGCAAGGACAAGCCCTTCAACTTCCGCCCCAACCTGACGACGATGGAGACTTCGCAGCCCCAGATCGACTGGATCGTGAAGGCCAAGAACATCAAGAAGGTCGGCGGCCTGTTCCCCAACGATGAAACCGGCCAGCAGATCGCGCAGGACCTGGAGAAGGCCTACAGCAAGGCCGGGGCGCAGCTCAACGCCAAGGAGTTCTTCGAGCGCGAGCGCGTGGACATGATGCCCCTGCTCACGCGCCTGATGGCCAAGGGCGTGGATGCGATCGAGCTGGACGGCAACGCGCCCGGCACGGCGGGCCTGATCGTCAAGCAGGCGCGCGAGCTCGGGTTCAAGGGCTTCATCATCCGCAGCGGCGGACCAGCCACGCCCGAGATCGTGAACGTGGCGGGCAACACCGCCGCCAACGGCATGCTGGTGAACACGCCCGTCGATCCGGCCAATGCCGCCGTCAAGGCCTATTCGGAGCGTTATTCCGCCAAGTACAAGAAGCGCATGAACGGCTTCAGCCCGGCGTTCTATGACGGCACGCACATGCTGTTCCAGGCCATGGCCGCGGCGGGCACGGCCACGGACACCGACAAGGTGCGCGTGGCGCTGGAGAACGTCAAGGACTACAAGGGCATTCTCGGCACCCTGAACTGGACGGGCGCAGAGGTCTACGGCACGGCCCACCAGGTGAGCGCGCCGTTCTACATCGCCCGCGTGCAGGACGGCCAGGAAGTGATCGAGGCCACCTGCTCGCTCGCCGCCTGCAAGTAATCCTGACCAGAGCCGTTCGGGGATACCGCCGTGGACTTTACCTTTCTGATTGGCCAGGCGCTGACCAATGGCCTCATCATCGGGCTTCTCTACCTGTTGATGGCCATTGGCTTCACGCTGGTGTTTGGCGTGATGCGCGTCGTGAATTTCGCGCATGGCGAGTTCTACATGCTCGGCGCGTTCTCGGCCTATGTATGCGTCACGAAGCTGCACCTGCCCTTTCTCGCGGCGGTGCTCGCCACTTTCGTGCTGACGCTGGTGATCGGCTGGATCATCGAGGTCGTGGTGATGAAAGGATTCCGCGGCGACGAGCTCAACGGGATGATCGCCACCATCGGCCTGGCGATGATCCTGCAGAACGGCGCGCTGATGGTCTTCGGCCCCGATCCGCAGTCGATGCCCGCGGTGGCCGAAGGCGTGGTGTCGCTCGGGCCGGTGGTGCTGCCCATGTCGCGCCTTTACGTCGTCGCATTCTCGATCGCGGTGCTCGCGCTGCTGTACGGCTTTCTCATGCACAGCAAGGGCGGACGGGCGCTGCGCGCGGTGGTGCAGGACATCGAGATCGCCAACGCCCAGGGCATCCGCTCACAGTTCATGTATCCGCTGGGCTTCGGCATCGGCGTGGCGCTGGCCGCGGTCGCGGGCGCCCTGATGGCGCCGGTGTTCTCCGTATCGCCGAGCATCGGCTCCACTCCGCTGCTCAAGGCGTTCATCGTGGTGATCCTGGGCGGCCTTGGCAGCATTCCGGGCGCGGCGCTGGCCGCGCTCTTGCTGGGCGTCTTTGAAAGCGTGGCCAACACCTTCATGTCCAGCAGCTTCTCGGACATGCTGCTTTTCTGTTTTGTGATCCTGATGCTGATCTTCCGTCCCGCGGGCCTGCTCGGAAAGGCAGGTCGCTGAGCCATGCACGACTCTCAATCACTTCATTCCGATGGCGGCGCGAATGCGTCCGCAAACGTGTCCGCGAATGTGCCCGCGAACGTGTCCGCGACCACGCCGGCGCGGCAGCCCGGCGGCGTCTTTAAAACCTGGATTCCCTGCCTTCTGGCGCTGTTCGCCATTCCGCTGCTGTTCGCGGGCAATCCGTTCTACATCCACCTGGCGGTGCTGATCTGCCTGAACATCATCTTCGTGAACGGGCTGGCCCTCATCAACCGCACGGGCCAGTTGTCCTTCTGCCACGCCGCCTTCATGGGGATGGGCGCATTTGTCTCGGTCATCTGCAGCACGCGCCTTCACACGCCCTTCCTGCTCTCGGTGGCGGCCGGCGTGGCCGTATCCATGGTGCTGGCCTACCTGCTGGGCGCGGTGATCCTGCGCCTGCAGGGCGTGTATTTCGTGCTGGTCACCTTCTGCTTTGGCGAGCTGTTCCGGCTGGTGCTGCTGGAGGGCGGCGAGCTGACCGGCGGGGCCAACGGTATCGCCAACATCCCGCCGGCCAGCCTGCTGGGCTTCGCGTTCGATACCAAGCTCTCGTTCTACTGGCTGGCGGCCGCATGCGCCTTCGCATCCATCCTGCTGCTGCTCGCGCTGTTCAGGACGCCCAAGGGCAACTCGCTGGACGCCGTGGGCGACAACCCCGACCTGGCCGAAGCCAGCGGCATCAGCATCCAGGGCTCGCAGATGTTCGCGTTCGTCCTGGGCAGCGCTTTCGCGGGCTTCACCGGCGCGCTGCTCGCCCATTACCTCGGCTTTGTCTCTCCCGAGTCGTTCAACCAGAGCATCTCCGTCGCGGCGATCATCATGCTCGTGATCGGCGGACGCGGCTCCGTGCTGGGGCCGATTCTCGGGGCGCTGATCATGACGCCGCTGCCCGAGCTGTTTCGCAGCGCCATCGAGACGCAGAACATCATGTACGGCATCACGCTGATCCTCGTGCTGAAGTTCCTGCCCTCCGGACTCGTGGGCATCCACTCCAAACTCTTCGGCAAGGCGGGCAAGTGATGGCGGCGCTACTCAAGGTCGAGGGACTCGGCAAGACATTCGGCGGGCTCGCCGCCGTGCGCGACCTCAGCTTCGAGCTGCAGGAAGGCGAGATCGTCGGGCTGATCGGCCCCAACGGCGCGGGCAAGAGCACCGCGTTCAACATGATCAGCGGCTCGCTCGCGCCCACCGCTGGAAAGATCGCTTTCGCGGGCGAGGACATCACGGGCCGCAAGCCCAGCCATGTCGTGCGGCACGGGCTGGCGCGCACGTTCCAGTCGGCCACCGTCTATCCCCGGGCCACCGTGCAGCAGAACGTCTACCGTGGCGCGCTATGCCATTTCGACGTGCCCGTGTGGGCGCAGATCGCGCAGACGGCCGCCCACCGGCAAGCCTGCCGGCGGATCCAGGAGCAGGTGGACAAGGTGCTCGAGATCACCGGCCTTGCGCCCTACCGCAACGAGATTGCCGGCGAGCTGGCCTACGGCCATCAAAAGCGCATCGGCGTGGCCATCGGCCTGGCAACGAACCCGCGCCTGCTGCTGCTCGACGAACCCGCCGCCGGCCTCAATCCCGAGGAGTGCGCCGAATTCGGGCGGCTGCTCAAGACCTTGCGCGACGAGCACCGCATCTCACTGCTGTTCGTCGAGCACCACATGGCATTGGTGATGGGAACCTGCGAAAAGATCATCGTTCTCGTGCAGGGACGCAAGATCGCGCAAGGCACGGCGGAGGAAATCCGCAACAACCCCGCCGTGATCGAGGCCTACCTGGGAGTGGATGAAGATGCGCACGCTTGAGGTCAAGGACATCGTCGTCCATTACGGACTGGTCGAGGCGCTGCATGGCGTGAGCTTCAAGGTCGAGGCGGGCAGGATCGTCGCGCTGGTCGGCTCCAACGGCGCGGGCAAGAGCACCACGCTCAAGGCGCTCATGGGACTGAAGCGGCTCACGTCGGGTTCGCTGATGCTCGACGGCAAGCGCATCGACACCAGCCATGCCGCGCAGCGCGTGGGCATGGGCATTGCGCTTTCACCCGAGGGCCGTCGCCTGTTTCCGCGCATGACTGTGTGGGAAAACCTGATGGTCGGCGCCCATACCGTGAGCAGCGCCGAGCAGCGCGGCAGATCTCAGGAACTGGTCTACGAGCTTTTCCCGCGCGTCAAGGAGCGGCGCGACCAGCTCGCCGGATCACTGTCCGGCGGCGAGCAGCAGATGGTGGCGATCGGGCGCGCGCTGATGTCCAACCCGCAGATCCTGATGCTCGACGAGCCCTCGCTGGGCATCGCGCCCAAGATCGTCTCGGAGATCGCGCAGGTCATCAAGCGCCTGAACAGGGAAACGGGTATTTCCGTCATCCTGGTGGAGCAGAACGCGCGCCTGGCGCTGAAGATGTCGGACGACGCCTATGTGTTCGAGCAGGGGCTGGTGATCCGCTCTGGCTCCGGGCAGGAGCTGCTCAACGACGCGTTCGTGCAAAAGGCATTCCTGGGTATTTGAAGATACGGATGAACAACCACATGAACCACATGACTTCCCTTCCCGTCGTTCCCCGCGCCGAGGTGCGCCCCGCCTGGCTTGCGCAACACAGCGAAGAAGCGCTGGAGCCGGCGCTGCCCATCATCGATCCGCACCACCATCTGGCCGACAAGAATTGGGGTGGCTATCTGTCACCGGAGCTGTTGGCGGACCTCAATTGCGGCCACCGCATCGAATCCACCGTGTTCATCCAGGTCGGCTTCGCCTACCGCGAGGACGGGCCGGAGCACCTCAAGCCCGTCGGCGAGACGGAGCGCGTCGTCGCCATCGCCAGGGAAACCAACGCCCGGCAGAACAGCACCCGGATCTGCGCGGGCATCGTCGGCTTTGCCGAGCTCTCGCTGGGCGCGCGCGTGGAGGAAGTGCTTGCCGCCCAGGCGCAGGCGGGCGCCGGACTGCTGCGGGGCATACGCTGCCATGCGGCCACGCACGCGCAGTTCCAGTACGGCGTGATGCATTCGCCACCGCTGCACGTCTATCTGAGCCCCCGGTTCCGCGAGGGCTTCGCCAAGCTCGCGCAGTTCGGGCTCAGCTTCGATTCGTGGGCCTATCACACGCAGCTGGAGGAGTTCATCGACCTGGCCAAAGCGTTTCCCGACACGCCCATCGTCATCGACCACATCGGCGCGCCGCTGGGCGTGGGCCCGTATGCGGGTCACCGTGATGAGGTGTTCACGCAATGGAAGAAGCAGTTGCAGGCCGCCGCCCTGCTGCCCAATGTGAGCATCAAGCTGGGCGGCATGGGCATGAGCGTGTTCGGCTTTCCGTTCCACGAGCAGGCCCAGCCGCCCACTTCGCTGCAGCTCGCCCAGGCGTGGAAGCCCTACATCCTCACCTGCATCGAACTGTTCGGGCCCGAGCGCTGCATGTTCGAGAGCAACTTTCCCGTCGACAAGGGAACATGCAGCTATCAGGTTCTGTGGAACGCGTTCAAGCGCATCACCCACGGGATGTCCGCCGACGAAAAGCGCCATCTCTACCACGATACCGCCCAGCGCTTCTACAGGCTCTGAGAGCCGGTTGAAACGACAAGGCCGGCGCGCATGGGCATGCGCGCCGGCCAGTTCCCGCCAGGGGTTCTATATCAGAAGCGGTAGCCCACGCCCACGCCGACCAGCACCGGGTCCACCTTGAAGGTGCCCACCTTGCTGCCGAAGGAGTACACGTCGGTGCCGATATAGACCTTCTTGACGTCGAAGTTCAGCGACCAGTTCTTGTCCAGCGCATAGTCGAAACCGATCTGCAGCGCGCCGCCCCAGCTGTTCTTCTTGATGGACGGAGACAGGGCGCCCGCCACCGCGGAGTCGAAGCGCACATTGGAGAAGCGCGTGTAGTTCACACCTGCGCCGACGTAGGGCTTGAACGCGCCGAAGTTGGTGAAGTGGTATTGCGCCAGCAGCGTGGGCGGCAGGTGCTTGAGCGTGCCGATCTTGTCGCCGCCCGCACGCAGGTCATGCTTTTGCGGATAGGTCAGGATCAGTTCGGCGGCAAAGTTGGGTGTGAAGAAGTACGAGACGTCAAGCTCAGGAATCCACTTATTGTTGATCGACAGGTCCAGCCCGGTGGTGTCATGGTTGCGGCTATCCAGATGAACAGCACGCACGCGCACCATGAAAGGACCGGCTGCCTCGGACGTTTGAGCAAATGCCGCACCGGAAGTGAATGCGCTGACTGCTGCAATGGCCAACAGAGTTTTCTTCATCGAGATTACCTCAAGTAGTGATGGAAACAATTTGTACGTGTCCCATTGCATCAATTCAGAAAATCCGACTATTTGCTGCAAATCAATTAGCCACTTGCTCATCACGACTAAAGCGTCTACGTTGCCAATAAGCAACACAACGATTGTGGTTATTGCTTCCCCAAGGCGAGAAAAAGCCGGGACGCAACCCGGCTTCATGGCTCCGCGCCCAGGCGCGGAAGGTGCGGCGAGACGTTACCCCAGCCACTTCCTTGCATTGCGCCAGATGCGCATCCACGGACTGAATTCATCCCGGTTTCCGCTGGTCCAGCTCATCTGGATGTTGCGGAAGACGCGCTCGGGGTGCGGCATCATCGCCGTGAAACGGCCATCCGCCGTGGTCACGGCGGTCAGGCCGCCGGCGCTGCCGTTCGGGTTGAACGGATACTGCTCGGTGGCCTGGCCTGCGTTGTCCACGAAACGCATGGCGGCGATCGCCCCGACGGGGTTGCCGCGGTATTTGAAGTTCGCGAACCCCTCGCCATGCGCGACGGCGATGGGCAGGCGGCTGCCCGCCATGCCCTGCAGGAACAGGCTGGGCGATTGCAGCACTTCCACCATCGACAGGCGCGCCTCGAAGCGGTTGCTCTGGTTCTGCGTGAAGCGCGGCCAATCCTGCGCGCCGGGGATGATGTCAGCCAGTTCGGCAAACATCTGGCAGCCGTTGCAGACGCCCAGGCCGAACGTGTCGGCTCGGCCGAAGAACTGCTGGAACTCGGCGGACAGGCGCTCGTTGAACGTGATCGAGCGCGCCCAGCCGATACCCGCGCCCAGCGTGTCGCCGTAGCTGAAGCCGCCGCAGGCGACCACGCCCGCAAAGTCGTTGAGCCCTGCCCGGCCCGACTGCAGATCGCTCATGTGGACGTCAACCGCGTCGAACCCTGCCTCGGCGAATGCATACGCCATCTCGACATGCGAGTTCACCCCCTGCTCGCGCAACACGGCCACGCGCGGCCTGGCAAGGTTGAGGAACGGCGCCGCCACGTCGTCCCGTGGATCGAACGTGAGATGCACGTGCATGCCGGGATCCTGCTGCACACCCGCCGCGGCGTGTTCGCTGTCGGCGCAGGCCGGGTTGTCGCGCTGCTGGGCGATCTTCCAGCTCACGGCATCCCATACCTGATGCAGGTCGGAGAGCTTGGCGCCGAACACCTTCTTCGCATCGCGCCACACCTGCAGCTCGCCCTTGCCGTCGTCCAGCCTGGACGACGCCGGGCGCGTCTTGCCGACCGTGTGCGAGCAGGTGGACAGGCCGTGCTCGCGCAGGATCTGCATGACCTCGGCGCGATCGCTCGTGCGGATCTGCAGCAGCGCGCCCAGCTCTTCGTTGAACAGCGCGCGCAGCGTCATGTCCTCGCGGCGGCCGCTGATCTGGGCGCCCCAGTTCTTGCCCTCGCCCGAATCCATGCGGCTGTCGGCAATGCCGTCGCCCTCGGTGATCAGCATGTCCACATTCAGCGCCACGCCCACGTGTCCCGCGAACGCCATCTCGGCGGCCGCGGCGAGCAGGCCGCCGTCGCCCTTGTCGTGGTAGGCAAGAATCAGTCCCTTGGCGCGCAGCGCGTTCACCGCGTCCACCATGGCGATCAGGTCCCCTGCATTGTCCAGGTCGGGCGTTTCGTTGCCCGGCTGGTCGAGCACCTGGCCCAGGATCGAGCCGCCCATGCGCATCCTGCCGCGCGCCAGATCGATCAGCACGAGCGTGGAGTCGTCCACCTGCGCATCCAGTTGCGGCGTCAGCGTGCCGCGCACGTCATCGATCGAGGCAAAGCCGGTGACGATCAGGCTCACGGGCGAAGTGACCTTCCTGACCTCTCCTGCCTCGCTCCACTGCGTGCGCATCGACAGCGAATCCTTGCCCACCGGAATCGACACGTTCAGCTCGGGGCACAGCTCCATGCCGACGGCCTTCACCGTTGCGTAGAGATCGGCATCCTCGCCGGGTTCGCCGCAGGCGGCCATCCAGTTGGCGGACAGCTTCACGCGCGGCAGCTCGATGGGCGCTGCCAGCATGTTGGTGATGGCCTCGGCCACCGCCATGCGCCCCGACGCCGGCGCGTTGATCGCGGCCAGCGGCGTGCGCTCGCCCATGGCCATCGCCTCGCCCTTGAAACCTTTGAAATCGGCCAGCGTCACGGCCACGTCGGCCACCGGCACCTGCCACGGCCCGACCATCTGGTCACGATGCGTGAGCCCCCCCACGGCACGGTCGCCGATGGTGATGAGAAAGCGCTTGGATGCCACCGTGGGGTGCGCCAGCACCTCGATCACCGCCTTCTCCAGCGGCACGCCGGTCAGGTCGATGGGGGCAAGCTCGCGCCGGGCGGTCTTCACGTCGCGGTGCATCTTCGGCGGCTTGCCCAGAAGCACGTCCATGGGCATGTCGACCGGGAATTTCTGGTCGCCCGATGCGACTGCCGTGTCTTCCAGGATCAGTTGGCGCTCCTCGGTCGCCACGCCGACCACGGCGAACGGGCAGCGCTCGCGCTCGCAGAAGGCGGTGAACATGTCGAGCGACTTCGGGTCGATCGCCAGAACGTAGCGCTCCTGGCTTTCGTTGGACCAGATTTCCTTGGGCGCCAGGCCTGACTCCTCGAGCTTGACGGCACGCAGATCGAAACGCGCGCCACGGCCCGCGTCATTGGTCAGCTCGGGGAAGGCGTTGGAGAGGCCGCCAGCGCCCACATCGTGGATCGCCAGGATCGGGTTCGCCGCGCCCTGCGCCCAGCAGTGGTTGATGACTTCCTGCGCGCGGCGCTCGATCTCCGGATTGCCGCGCTGCACGGAGTCGAAGTCCAGCTCTGCCGCATTCGTGCCGGAGGCCATCGAGCTGGCCGCGCCGCCGCCCATGCCGATGCGCATGCCAGGGCCGCCAAGCTGGATCAGCAGCGAGCCGGCGGGAAACTCGATCTTGCGGACCTGCTCGGAGTCGATCACGCCCAGGCCGCCCGCGATCATGATGGGCTTGTGGTAGCCACGCGTGATGTCACCGACCTGTTGCTCGTACTCGCGGAAATAGCCGGTCAGGTTGGGACGGCCAAACTCGTTGTTGAACGCGGCGCCGCCCAGCGGGCCCTCGATCATGATCTGCAGCGCGCTGGCGATGTGCCCGGGCCTGCCCACGTCGCTGCCCCAGAGCTTGGAGACCGTGAAGCCCGTCAGCCCCGCCTTGGGCCTGGAGCCGCGGCCCGTCGCGCCTTCGTCGCGGATCTCGCCGCCCGCGCCGGTCGATGCGCCGGGGAACGGCGAAATCGCCGTGGGGTGATTGTGCGTCTCCACCTTCATCAGCACCTGGTTCACGGCGGCCTGCCTGCCGTAGCTCGGAGCCTTCTGCGCGTCGAAGCGCGCGATGAAACGCTCCACCTCGTGGCCTTCCATGATGGACGCGTTGTCGGAGTAGGCCACCACGGTGTGCTGCGGCGCGAGCTGGTGCGTATTGCGGATCATGCCGAACAGGGACTTGTCCTGCGCGACGCCATCGATCGTGAACGTGGCGTTGAAGATCTTGTGGCGGCAGTGCTCGGAGTTGGCCTGCGCGAACATCATCAGCTCGACGTCGCTCGGATTGCGCTTGAGGCCGTTGAATGCGTTGACCAGGTAGTCGATTTCATCGTCCGCCAGCGCCAGCCCCCATTGCCTGTTGGCCTGCTCCAGCGCCGCGCGGCCCCCGCCGATCACGTCGACGAACTCCATCGGCTGCGCCTGCAGCGTGGAAAACAGCTGCTGCGCCTCGTCGCGCGTGCCGAACACCGATTCGGTCATGCGGTCATGCAGCAGCGCGGCGACCTGGGCGATCTGCTCCTCGCTCAGCCTGGACGCGCCGCCCAGCAGGCCGGACTGGAGGCTGAGGTGGAATTCGGTCACGCGCTCGATGCGGTACACGTCGAGCCCGCAGTTGCGGGCGATGTCCGTGGCCTTGGAGGCCCACGGCGAGATCGTGCCCAGGCGCGGCGTGACCACCAGCACCTGCCCGTCCGTAGCGCCTTCGTAGGGATCGCCATAGGCCAGCAAGGCGGCAAGGCGCTGCCCGAGCGAGTCCTCCAGCGGTTTCTCCGATGCCACCAGGTGCACGAAGCGCGCCGCAATGCCTGTGATCTTGGGGTGGATGGCTTCAAGAGCCGGTTGCAGCTGCTGTACGCGGAAAGCGCTGATGGCGTTCCCGCCGTCGAACTGGGTGATGTGCAAGGTCACGGTGGCGGCCTGTCGTGAGTGGGAGATACGTTGCAAAGACGGTTTCGGCGACCGTACCGCTGAATGGGGTCCGGGTGGAAAACGTCGGATTCGTGAAAACCCGGCATTTTACCCGCCGCGGGCTATTTCCTGGGCGCGCGGGGCCTTGAATCCGTCGGGCACCGCCACGCGGTCACGGCGGCAGCATGGAAAAATCATGAGTGGGATAATCGATCCCCATGAGTAGCATCTCCATCAAAACCGCAGAAGATATCGCAGGCATGCGCGAAGCCTGCCGCCTGGCATCCGAAGTGCTGGACTACATCGCCCCGCACATCCGGCCCGGCATCACCACGGCTGAAATCGACCGCCTGGGCAAGGAATGCATGGACCGGCAGGGCACGGTCTCCGCCACCATCAATTACCAGCCGCCCGGCTATCCGCCCTACCCCGGCCACCTGTGCACCTCGGTCAATCACGTGGTGTGCCACGGCATCCCGAACGACAAGCCGCTCAAGAAAGGCGACATCGTCAACGTGGACGTCACCGTCATCACCAAGGACGGCTGGTTCGGCGACAACAGCCGCATGTACCAGATCGGCGAATGCTCCATCGCCGCCAGGCGCCTGTGCGCCCTGACCTTCGATGCGATGTGGATCGGCATCCAGCAGGTCAGGCCCGGCGCGCGCCTGGGCGATGTGGGACACGCCATCCAGACCTTCGCCGAAGGCAATCACCTGTCGGTGGTGCGCGAATTCTGCGGCCACGGCATCGGCCGGAAATTCCACGAAGAGCCACAGGTGCTGCATTACGGACGCCCTGGAACCGGCGAGCTGCTGGAGCCTGGAATGACGTTCACCATCGAGCCCATGCTGAATCTGGGCAAGCGCGAAATCAAGGAACTGGGCAAGGATGGCTGGACCATCATCACCAAGGACCACAGCCTTTCCGCCCAGTGGGAGCACACGATTCTCGTGACCGAAACCGGCTATGACGTGCTGACCCTGTCCGAGGGTTCTCCGGCGCTGCCGCCTTTCGTCACCGCGACCCGAACCTGATCGAGCCAGGCAGGCCAGGCGCCTTCCTTCTTGGCTGCACGGTTCTTGCTAGCCAAACCGCATGTCTCATCACATGTCCACTCGAAACACCCATGCAGCCTCCCCGCAGGGACAGACCGGCGATCTGGCCGGGCTGCGCGATCAATACAAGGCCGCCAAGGCGGCGGTGATCGCGACGCTGCTCACGCCGGCATCCACCACGCGCGGCATCCGCGCGCTGCTCGGCCGGCTCTCGGCGCATACCGATCACCTGCTCACTCAGCTGTGGCGGCGCGCCGGGCTGCCCGATGCGGCGGCCCTGATCGCCGTCGGCGGATACGGACGCGCGCAGTTGTTTCCCCACTCCGACGTGGACGTGCTCGTTCTCTTGCCCGAGAGCGCCAGCAATGAGCCGGCCGCCTCCTGGCGCGCGCCTATCGAGGCCTTCATCGGCAGTTGCTGGGACGCGGGCCTGGAAATCGGCTCCAGCGTGCGTACCATCGCCGACTGCCTGCGCGAGTCGGCGGCCGATGTGACCGTGCAGACTTCGCTGCTCGAAGCGCGGCTGCTCTGCGGCAGCCAGGCGCTGTTCGCCGAATTCCAGCAGCGCTACGACGAACAGATGGATCCGCGCGCCTTCCTGATCGCCAAGACGTTCGAGATGCGGCAGCGGCACAACAAGTACGAGAACACGCCCTACGCGCTGGAGCCCAACTGCAAGGAGTCGCCCGGCGGCCTGCGCGATCTGCAGCTCATCAGCTGGGCCGCGCGCGCCGCGGGTTTTGGCCGCGACTGGGATGAGCTGGCCCGCACGGGCCTGGCCACCCCGTTCGAGGTGCAGCAGATCCAGCGCAACGAGGCTCTGCTGTTTCTGATCCGCGCCAAGCTGCATGCGGTGGCGGGCCGCCGCGAGGACCGGCTCGTGTTCGACCTGCAGACCGCCGTGGCCGAGGCATTCGGCTACCGCTCGACCACGCCGGAGGGCAAGAAGCTGGCGATGCGCGCGAGCGAAACCCTCATGCGCCGTTACTACTGGGCCGCCAAGGCGGTGCAGCAGGTCACGCAGATCCTGTATCTGAACATCGAGGAACGGTTCGACCCCGGCTCGCACGAGTTGCGTCCGATCAACGAGCGTTTCTTTGAGAAGGCCGGCCTCATCGAGGTGGCTTCGGACGATCTGTACAAGAAGGATCCGCACGCGATCCTGGAAACCTTCCTGCTGTATGAGACCACCGTCGGGCTGAAGGATCTCTCGGCCAGGACGCTGCGCGCGCTCTACGACTCGCGCTCCATCATGGACAGCGAGTTCCGCCGCGACCCGGTGAACCGAGCCGCCTTCATGCAGATCCTGCGGCAGCCCGCGGGCATCACCCACGCCATGCGGCTGATGAACCAGACCTCCGTGCTCGGCCGCTATCTCTGGCCGTTCCGGCGCATCGTCGGCCAGATGCAGCACGACCTGTTCCATGTCTACACGGTGGACCAGCACATCCTCATGGTGCTGCGCAACATGCGCCGCTTTTTCATGCCCGAGCATGCGCACGAGTACCCGTTCTGCTCGCAACTCGCGGGCGGCTGGGACAAGCCGTGGATCCTGTATCTCGCCGCACTTTTCCACGACATCGGCAAGGGCCGCGGCGGCGACCACTCGCAGCTCGGCGCCATCGAGGTGCGGCGCTTTTGCAAGCAGCACGGCATCGGCAAGGAAGACACCGCGCTGCTCGACTTCCTGGTGCGCGAGCACCTCAGCATGAGCCAGGTGGCGCAAAAGCAGGACCTGGCCGACCCGGACGTGATCAAGGCGTTCGCCCGGCGCGTCGGCACCGAGCGCCAGCTCACGGCGCTGTACCTGCTGACCGTGGCCGACATCCGCGGCACCTCGCCCAAGGTGTGGAACGGCTGGAAAGGCAAGCTGCTGGAAGACCTGTACCGATCCACCCTGCGCGTCCTGGGCGGCCGCGCGCCCGACGCCGCCGCCGACGTGGAGGCCCGCAAGCGCGAGGCGCTGATCCAGCTGGCGCTGAATTCCCAGCCATTCGAATCCCACAGGAAACTTTGGGACACGCTGGACGTGAGCTACTTCATGCGCCACGAAGCGGCGGACATCGCGTGGCACACGCGGCATCTGTCGCGCCATGTCGGATCGGCCATGCCGGTGGTGCGCGCCCGGCAGTCACTGGCGGGAGAAGGCCTGCAGGTGCTGGTGTACTCGCCCGATCAACCGGAGCTGTTTGCCCGCATCTGCGGTTATTTCGAACGCGCCGGGTTCTCCATCCTGGACGCGCGCGTGCACACGGCGCTCGACGGCCATGCGCTCGACACCTTCCAGGTCGTTCCCTCGGAGACGCTGTCGGGCCACTACCGCGAACTGATGACGCTGATCGAAAGCGATCTTGTGCGCGCAATCACCGCCACCGGCCCGCTGCCCGAGCCCACGAAAAGGCGCGTGTCGCGCCGCGTCAAGAGCTTTCCGTTCGCGCCGCGCGTGTCGCTCAAGCCCGACGAAAAGGCGCAGCGCTGGATCCTGAGCATCACCGCCAGCGATCGCGCCGGCCTTCTCTACACCGTGGCCCGCATCCTGGCGCGGCATCAGCTCAGCCTGCAGCTCGCCAAGATCAGCACCCTGGGCGAGCGCGTGGAGGACACCTTTCTGGTGCAGGGCAGCGAGCTCCAACATGGTGCGCGGCAGATCGAGATCGAGACCGAGCTGCTGAAGGCCCTGGCTCCGGCCTGAGCCGAAGGCTCAATCGTCCTCGGCGGCGCTGATTCCCGGAAACAGAATGTCCGTGTAGCCGAACTGGGTGAAGTCGCGCACCCTCATCGGGTAGAGCTTGCCCCAGAGATGGTCGCACTCGTGCTGCACGACGCGCGCGTGGAATCCCTGCGCCTCCCGGTCGATCACCCGGCCTTCCGGATCGAACCCCTGATAGCGTATCCGCAGGAAACGCGGCACCTTGCCGCGCAGGCCGGGGACCGAAAGACAGCCCTCCCAGTCCTCTTCCTCCTCGTCGCCGAGCGGCGTGATGACCGGATTGACGAGCACCGTGAAAGGCACCAGCGGCCGGTCCGGATAGCGTGGATTGGCCTCGCTCGAGCCAAAGATCACCACCTGCAGATCCACGCCGATCTGCGGCGCTGCGATACCCGCGCCGTTCGCGGCCCTCATGGTGTCCCGCAGGTCGGCGACCAGTTGGTGCAACTCGGGCGTGTCAAAACGCCCGACCTGCTGCGCCACGCGCAGCAATCGTGGATCACCCATCTTGAGTATGGCCTGGACTGTCATGGAAGTGAAAATGAAATGGAAACCGAAGCTGAAACCGGCGTGATGGATCGTTGGCGCTCAGGATAGCCCATGCGCGAAGAAATTACCGCGCAAACGGGATTCCGCCCATGCGCAATACCCCAAGGCGCGCAGACTCGCGCACAATCACGTCATGCCGGAAAAGCGCGACGAGCCCATCAGCCATACACCGCCCACCCACCCCACCCCGCCGCCCTACCAGCCCCGTCCCGCCGTGGTGCGCTGGCTGCTCATGGCGTTTGCGGTCCTGTGCCTGGTGATGGGGGTCATCGGCGTCATCGTGCCCGGCCTGCCGACCACCGTTTTCATCCTCATGGCGGGATGGGCGGCGGCGCGCAGCTCACCCCGGCTGCATGGTTGGCTGTGGAACCACAGGCTGTTCGGCCCCATGCTGCAGAACTGGGCCAACGGCGGCCGCGTCAGCCGCCGCGCCAAATGGAGCGCCGCCATCGTCATGGCGCTGTGCGCCTGCATACTTCTGCTCAGTGGCGCGCCATTGGGAGTGAAGGTGGGAGCCAACGTCTGCATGGCCTGCGTCCTGGTCTGGCTATGGTTCAGGCCCGAGCCCCCGAAAGCGGAGGCGGAGCCATGAAAAAATGGCGGGAATTTGTCACTCCCGGGGCTGGATTCCAAAAGAGGCCCTCTTTTGTGTATATAATTTAAGTCTTGTTCCTCAATAGCTCAGTTGGTAGAGCGCCGGACTGTTAATCCGTAGGTC
>NZ_JBEBOW010000092.1:0-15618 GCF_040396215.1 Diaphorobacter ruginosibacter
TCGCGCGGGGTGGAGAATCTCGATCCTGGCCTGCGCGTGCTGGGCAAGGGCGACGGAATGCCCGCCCTGCCCGATCTGGTGTATCACCTCTATATCCGCAGCCGCGTCATCAACCCGGTCACGCGCCAGGTTTTTGAAAACCTCAAGTCACGCATACCCTGCGCAAGCAGCCTGCCCGGGTAGCCGGTTTTACCTCCACGCCACCGTCCCGGGGCGAATGCCAGCGCAACCCCGAACCGCTACAGAAGCCATCCGCGCACTGCGGTTTTCCCTCATTCTGCAAGTTGGAACGAAGGAAAAGAAAGCAGGCCGCGGTCTCGTGGCATAAAGGAGCCTGAACCGGCACCGCACCGGCCTTCCGATAACCACCGAGACATCGACCATGCACCTGAGCCACCTGTTCCAGCGGACCGTGAACATGCACGCCGACCGCCCCGCACTCGCAACCGGCATGGCCGCGCCCCTGACGTATGCGGCATTTGCCGCGCGCGTGAATGCGCTCGCGCATCTGCTGCGCGACGGTTTGCGCCTGCGGCCCGGCGACCGCGTCGGCATCGCCATGAAGAACTGCGCTCAATATGCCGAGGCCATGTGGGCCTGCTGGTCTGCGCAGCTTTGCGTGGTGCCCGTCAACAACAAGCTGCATCCCAAGGAAGTCGCATACATCCTTGAAGACTCGCAGGCGAGACTCTGCATCTCCCAAGGCCCGTTTCTCGAGGAACTCAGGCAATGCGCCGCGGCGAACGGTCCGGAGTTCCTGGACGTGAACGGCCCGCAATGGCAGTCGCCCGGGAACCCCGCAGCCCCGCTGCACGCGGCCCATTCGGGCAGCCACCGTGCGGATGAGCTGGCCTGGCTTTTCTACACCAGCGGCACCACCGGCAAGCCCAAGGGAGTGATGCTCACCCATGCCAATCTGGTGGCGATGGCGCTGAATTTCCACGCCGACATGCTGGCCATCGACAGCGACGACGCGCTGATTCACGTCGCGCCCATGTCGCACGGCAGCGGTCTCTATGGCATTCCGTATGTCATGAGGGGCGGCCTGCAGGTCGTCAGCGAAAGCGGCGGATTCGACGAAGCCGAGCTCACGCATTTGCTGCAAGGCTACGGCAAGGCCAGCCTGTTCGCCGCTCCGACCATCGTCACGCGCATGGTGCAGCATGTCCGCAGCAGCGGCCAGGCACTGACAGGGCTGCGCAATTTCCTGGTCGGCGGCGCGCCGTTCTACGCGGAAGACATCAAGCAGGCGGTACACACCTTCGGCGCGCGCGTCGCCCAGATGTACGGTCAGGGCGAGACACCGATGACCATCTCCGCCATCCGCTGCGAAAAGCTGGCGCAGGCGGTCCACGACGACAACGCCGACGTGCTCTCTTCCGTGGGCTACCCGCAGACCACGGTGGACGTACGCATCGAAGACGAAGGAGGCATCGAGCAGCCACCGGGCGCGCTCGGTGAAATCGTGGTCTATGGCGCGACCGTCATGCAAGGCTATTGGAACAACGAAGCCGCCACGGCAAAGACCCTGGTGAACGGCGGCCTGCGCACCGGCGACGTCGGCCTGGTGGATGCCAACGGGTTGCTGCATCTGCGGGACCGATCCAAGGACGTCATCATCAGCGGAGGCACCAACATCTATCCGCGCGAAGTGGAAGACGCCCTGCTGTGCCACCCCGCCGTACAGGAAGTGTCCGTGATCGGCACGCACGATGACGACTGGGGCGAAGTGGTGACCGCAATCGTGGTGGCCCATGGCGAAGTCACGGATGCGGAACTGGACGCCACCTGCATCGAACGCATTGCCCGTTTCAAGCGCCCCAAGCGCTACATCTACCTGCAGCACCTGCCCAAGAACCCCACGGGGAAGGTATTGAAGAACGAGCTGCGCAGCCTGGCGGCAAAGGCCGCCGGCTTGCCAACGCGCGGGGAGCGGACGTAGGGAGCCTCTCCAGGAAGCTGCGCGCTGGTTTGAAGCAGCTCGATGCGGAACGCATGGCCCCAAGCGCGCGGCGCGCAGGCTTTCTCACCCGAAAGCGATCAGGAAAAACCGGGCGACTCCGCGTGGATCCGTTGCTTCAGCTCCAGCAGGCGCGGTCTCAGCTGGCGAACGACACGCTCGATCGGATCGGCGCTCGAAACGCTGACGTTCAGGACATACGTGGAGTCCTGGTTCTCCATCGGGGTAGCCACCGCGACAACCTCGGGCTGCCATGAGGCGGCGCAGACATCCCGCTGCCTGATGGATTCACGCGCCGCATCCAGGGCATGTCCGAGTGCCGACCATTGCTGCGGGCGGCGACGCTTGAATTCATCCAGAAAGGCTCCGCGCCTTGTATCGGAGAGCGTCGCCAAATAGGCATGACCCAGCGACGTAAGTTCCATCGGCACGCGCAGCCCGGACACCACCTGCCTGAGCGCGATGCGCCGGCTGTAGCGGAAGGATTCCAGATAGACCATTTCGTCCCGGTCCGCCGCGGCCAGGCCGACGTTGATGCGAAGCTCCTCGGCCAGGGAGCGCATCAACGGAGCCGCCACGCCGAGCAGTTGCGATCCGGTGCGCATGGCATGCGCGAGGCTCAGCACGGCAGGCGCCAGCCGATATGCCCGTGCGCCTTTTTCGATTTGAAGCATGCCGCTGCCCACGAGGGTCTGCGTCAAGCGGCTCACCGTCGCCTTGGACAGACCCGTGCGTTCCGCGATATCGCTGTTTCCAAGCAACTCCGAGCCGGGGCGAAACGCACGGAGTATCTCCACGCCACGCTCCAATGAGCGATTGCCGGGGGAGCGTCCCGGTTTCTCGTTGACGATGAAAGTTCGAGGTGTCGCCATGCCTGCATGTCCCGTGCCCGATGACTTTCGCGCTCGGGCAAACCAGCCGCCAAGCGTCATCCTTCGGGCATTTTCAATTCCACTGTTTGAAATTGAATGGTACGCGAATCCAGGGTTCGGCTCTATGCTGTCGTGACAGTTGCCGAGCCGGCAGCCGGACTTTCCAGCTTCCCTGCGGGCCTGGATACCAGGAGACAAACAGATGCCAAAGAGATTCACGGCCACCGCCGTGTCGTCATTCTTCGAAGCAGGAAAGCTGCGCGCACTGGGTGTGACGACTTCGGAGCCGTCCCCCCCGTGTTCAAGGGCGTGCCGCCCGTGGCCCGCAGCGTTCCCGGCTGCCAGGTCGAGAGCTGGTATGGCCTCTACGTGCCAGCGGCTACGCCCGCGGCCGTGATCGGGCGCCTCAATTCGGCCGCGCGCAACGCGGCGCGCGCTCCCGAGTTCGCCCGAAAGATCGAAGGCGAAGGACTGGCCGTCAGCGCGGGCACCCCGGCAGAACTGGAGAGCCATGTCCAGGCCGAAGAGCGGCGCTGGTCCCGGGTGGTCAAGGAAAACGGCATCAAGCCCGAATGAAACTGCGTTCAATGACTCTGAAAAATCCAATGAAATACCAACTGATAGACCTTCAGGTGAACAATGCGATTGCGACGATCACCTTCAACCGGCCCGATAAGCGCAACGCCATGAGCGACGACATGCGCACCGAGTTCATCCACGCGCTGGAGCGCGTTGCGGGCGACAAGGGCATCAAGGCGCTGATACTGACCGGAGCCGGCAAGGGCTTCTGCGCGGGCGGCGACATCAGCGGCATGCAAAAGCGCATGAACGCCCCATCGGGGGAAGTCGGTTTCAACGGCTGGCACCGCCAGCAGCGCGTGCACCACACCCAGTCCCTGCTGCACACCATGCCCAAGCCGGTCATCGCGGCGGTCAACGGCGCGGCGTCGGGCCTGGGGGCGGACACGGCGCTGGCCTGTGATTTCATCATCGCCAGCGAATGGGCCAGCTTTACCTGGAGCTACATGCTGCGGGGCATCGTTCCGGATGGCGGGGGCATGTACTTTCTTCCACGCCGCGTGGGACTGTCCAAGGCGAAGCAGTTGATTTTCACGGGCCGCAAGGTAAGCGCCGACGAAGCCCTTCTGCTGGGAATCATCGACCGCAAGGCCAGCGCCGACGACTTGCTCAAGGAAGCCACGGATTGGGCGCTGGAGCTGAGCCAGGCATCCTCCACGGCCATCGCGCTCACCAAGACCATACTCAACCAGAGCTTCGAACTCTCGGCGCATGACGTATTCGCTCAAGGCAGCCAGGCCCAGGGCATCTGCTACACCAGCAGCGAGCATCGCGCAGCCGTCGAAGCCTTCCTGGCCAAGACAGCCGGCAAGGAGTGATGCCATGAGCGCCGCCATTTCCAAACTGATTTCGCCGCGCAGCGTCGCGGTGATCGGCGCATCGGCCGATCCTGGCAAGACCGCCGGCCGGCCCGTGGCATACCTGCTCAAGCATGGGTTTCCGGGAAGAATATTGCCGGTCAATCCCAAGGTCGAAAGCATGGGCGAGCTGCCCTGCTATCCCGACATTGCGTCCCTGCCCGTCGTTCCGGATGTCGCCATCGTCTTGCTCGGCGCGGAGCGCGCCACCGAAGCCGTCAGGGAGCTGGCCGCCATGGGATGCACTGCCGCGATCGTCCTTGCCAGCGGATATGCGGAAACCGGCCCTCATGGCGCGCAGCGGCAAGAGCAACTGGTCGAGGCCGCGGGCCCCATGCGTCTGCTGGGCCCCAATACCATCGGACTGGTCAACCTCACCGACCGGATCGTGCTCTCTCCATCCGGGGCGCTGGAGATGGATGAGTTCCCCATCGGCGGCATCGGCGTGGTGTCCCAGAGCGGGGGGATCCTGGGCGCGCTGCTGTCGCGCGCCGCCGCTCGCGGCATCGGCATGTCGAAGCTGATTTCAAGCAGCAACGAAGCAGATCTGGAACTGGCTGATTTCATCGATTTTCTGGCCGATGATGCGGCCACCCGCGTCATCGCGCTGTATGTGGAAAGCGTGCGCGACCCCAGGCGGTTTCGCGCCGCATGCCTGAAGGCCGCCCGGGCAGGCAAGCCCGTGGTTGCGTTCAAGGTGGGACGCTCGGAAGCTGGCGCCCAGGCCGCGGTCTCGCACACCGGAGCCATGGCCGGATCGGACCGCATGTATGACGCCCTGTTCAGGCAGGTCGGCGTGATCCGGGCACAGACCTTCTCGGATCTGCTGGACATTCCCGCCGCGCTGGCGACCGGCAGACAGTTGCAGGGCAAGCGCGTGGCGATCCTTACCTCGACGGGGGGAGCCGGCACGCTCGTCTCCGATGATCTGGGCATGGCCGGCTTCGAGACGCCCGCGCCGGACGAGGCCACCGCCGGCGCGCTGCGGGCCTTGCAGACCGGCAGCGAAGCGGTGCTGGACAGGAACCCGATCGACGTGACGCTCGCCGGGCTCCGGCCCGACCTGCTGCGCGCAGCCATCACGGCGCTCCTGGCAAGTCCCGTCTATGACGCGCTCGTGATCGTCGTGGGCTCGTCCAGCCTCGCCAGGCCCGAGCTGATGGCGGGAGCGATCCGGGACTGCCTGCCTCTCTCCTCGAAGCCCGTGCTGGCGTATATCAGCCCTCACGCACCCCATGTCGGAGCCCTGTTGACGCGCGAGGGTGTGCCAGCTTATGCGGCTGCGGAAGCCTGCACCGCGGCTCTCCAGGGCATGCTCCACGCAGCGGCATCGCCCGCGCTCTCGCAGGATGTCGAACCCAGGGCGATGCCGGGGAGCAGCGATACCTGGCCTTCAGGCAGCCTCGACGAGGCGCAGGCGAAGATCCTGTTCGCCCGCTTCGGCGTGCCTTGCGCCAGTGAGCGCGTCGTCGGCAATGAGCAAGAGGCCCGACAGGCGGCACAGGCGCTGCAAGGCCATGTCGCGCTCAAGATACTGTCCTCGACCATCACGCATAAAAGCGATGTGGGCGGGGTGGCTGTCGGGCTTACGGAGGAAAACATCGGATCCCGCCTCGAACGGATGCGCGCGGAGGTCGATGCGAAGACCGGGACGGCGCCCGAGCGTTTCCTGGTCCAGCAAATGGTCCATGGCGGCGCCGAACTCATTCTCGGCATGCACCGCGACCCCATGGGGACGGCCTTGCTGCTCGGCATGGGAGGCGTGGCGGCGGAACTGCTCCAGGACACCACGATGCGCCTTTTGCCCCAGACCGACGAGGGCCTGTGCGGATTGAGCGAATCCCAGGCATTGGCCATGGTGCGCGAGCTCAAAAGCTGGCCGCTGCTCGATGGATACCGTGGCCGTCCCAAGCTGGACGTGGCGGCGCTCGCCAGGGCCATCGCGGCGTTCTCCCGGATGCTGGCGCAACTCGATACCCGGCTCGTGGAAGCCGAGATCAATCCGATCATCGTGTTACCCGAAGGCCAGGGAGTCCGCGCCGTGGATGGCGTCGCGGTACTCGGATGAGCGGGTCCCCACGCGGACGGATCGAGCCCGAGAACAAGAGGCCCGGCCCGCCCTCTCCCCACAGTTGCAGGAACACCATACTCCGTCATGCGCCCCATTGAAGCCTTTTCGAAATACGCCTCGGACTTCCGGCACGCCGAAGTTTCCGCGAATGTGATTCACCATGCAAAGCGCGCCATGATGGACTGGCACGCGGCTGTATTCCCTGGTTGGTCCATGCCTCCCGCGGCGATACTGAGGGAGGCGCTTTCGGAGGACATCGGGCGAGGCAAGTGCCTGCTTCCCGATGGACAGGCCGCAACGGTGCGCGCGGCGGCGCTGATTCTGGGAACCGCCGCGCATGCAGCGGAGCTGGACGGCAGCTTTCGTGACGCCATGTACCATCCCGGCGCGGCCACGATTGCCGCCGCGCTCGCAATGGCGCAGCACGTCAACGCCAGCGGGCTTGAATTGCTCAAGGCGGTGATTCTCGGCTACGAAATCTCCACCAGGATCGGCGTGGCTCTGGGCAGGGACCATTACGCTTACTGGCACAACACCGGCACGGTGGGTAGCTTCGGAGCAGCCGCGGCCGCCGGATATCTGCTGAAGCTCGACGAATCCCGATTCGCCCATGCGCTGGCCACCGTCGCCACGTTTGCGGCGGGCCTGCAGCAGGCATTCCGCAGCGACTCCATGTCCAAGCCCTTGCACGCCGGCCGCGCCGCGGAGGCGGGTGTGCTCGCGGCATCCCTGACGGACAAGGGTTTGACAGGCGCGGCGGACGTGCTCGATGGAGAATCCGGCATGGGCAACGCCATGAGCAATGGCGTGGATTGGAAGAATGCCGCAAGCACGCTGGGCCGGGACTTCCACATCACCCGGCTGACGTTCAAGAACCATGTCGGCTGCGGCCATACCTTCGCGGCAATCGATGCGGCACTGGGCGCGGAAGGCGTGCAGACACTCAGGCAAGCCATCTGGATGCTCGACGATGCGCCGGACACGGCGGGGCTGCATCCAGTGCGCATGGCTTCGCGGTAGCGGCAAGACAAACTCACATCATCAGAACAATTGAAACCGGGCGCGCAAAGGAGCAAAAAAGTGCGAGTAGTGATTTCGGACGATTTTCAGGATTGTGTGCGCCACTTGGATTGTTTTTCCAAGCTGGCGCATCACGATGTACGCATCTACAACGACAATGTGAAGGGAACGGACGCGCTCGCCGAGCGATTCGCGGGCGCGGACGCCATCGTGCTGACCCGTGAACGCACGCGTATCGATGCCAGCCTGCTGGAGCGGCTGCCACGGCTGCGGATGATCAGCCAGACAGGCAAGCTGGCCGCGCATGTGGATCTGCAGGCCTGCACCGACCGAGGCATCGTCGTGGCGGACGGCAGCGGCGCGGGCTCCGCGACCGCCGAGCTGACCTGGGCGCTGATGCTGACCAGCCGCAGGCACTTGCTGGAGGAAGCCACACGCCTGAAAAGCGGGCTGTGGCAAGGCCATCTGGGACAGCAGCTCCACGGGCAGCGGCTTGGCGTCTGGAGCTATGGCCGCATAGGCAGGCAGGTGGCCGCTTATGGCCGGGCATTTGGAATGAAGGTCTGGGTATGGGGACGCGAGACGTCCACCGAAGCAGCGCGGCAGGACGGGTTTGAAGTGGCTCCGTCGCGCGAGGAATTCTTCGCCCAAAGCGACGTCGTAAGCCTGCATGTAAGGCTCAACAACGAGACCACGGGCATCGTCACCGGGCAGGATCTACGGCGCATGAAACCCACGGCCCTGCTGGTCAACACCAGCCGTGCGGAGCTCATCGCGGCGGGCGCCCTGCTGGCCGCATTGCGCAGCGGTTCTCCCGGATTCGCAGCCGTTGACGTGTACGAGAGCGAGCCGGTGCTCGGTGCCAGTCATCCGTTGCTGCAGTTACCGAATGTGCTTTGCACACCGCATATCGGCTATGTCGAGAAGGACAATTTCGAGCGCTATTTCGGGATGGCTTTCGACAATATCAATGCGTTCGCCAACGCTTCGCTACTGCACTATGTGAATTCCGACGCGCTGGGAAAAATCTCCCGATAGCGCCCTCTCGACCGGCAACAGGCGCCTGCGGCTTCCCACGCGGCATGAGCGCCCGCCACCAGCCTTGGAATCCCGCTCAATCCGCACTCGCCAAGAAGGATCACTCGATCAAACAAACACAAGGAGGTTTTGATCATGAAAGGTATGGATTTCCCGGCTCTTTCGATGTTCGTCGCCGCCATTGAGGAAAAAAGCCTGTCCAAGGCGGCAGAAAGACAGAACGTGGTGACATCCGCCGTGAGCAAACGCATCACCGACCTTGAACAGTATCTGGGCAAGGCGCTCTTGCACCGCCACGGGCGCGGAGTCAAGCCCACGCCCGCCGGAACACTGCTTTACCAGCGGGCCAAGGTCCTGCTCAAGAGCATGAAGGCTACCGAGCAGGAGATCGCGGTGTTCGATACCGACGGCTACGCCAATATCAGGCTGGCCGCGGTGCGCTCGGTCATCCTGCACATGCTGCCTCGCCAGATGGCCCGGTTTCTGGAGGGGCGCGAAAATACCAGTGTCGATCTGGTGGAGGGCCACAGCTACGACGTGCCGCGCATGGTGGCGAGCGGCGCGGTCGATCTCGGTATCTACCATGCCTCCCATCCGGCTCCCGGGGTTCGCTCCTTCCCCTACATGAGCGACCGCGTTGGCCTGGTCGTTCCGATGGGACATCCACTGGCGTTCAGGGAAGAGCTGCACTTCGAAGAGGCGCTCGAATACGATCTGCTCGGTTATTTTCCCCGGCATTCCCTCGATGCCTTCATGGCCTACGCGGAATCGACGCTCTCCCGCCCTCCGAAAGTCAAGCTGCAGGTCATGAACTTCGAAGCCCGCTGCCGCATGGTGCGCGAGGGCCTTGGCATCGCGCTCATACCCGAGCACATCGCGGCGAACTATCTCGCCAGCATGGGACTGGTGCTGCTCAGGCTCAAGGACGACTGGGCATGCCGTCAATTCTTCATCTGCATCGACGAGCGTCCCAGGCACCACCAGGCCGTGAACGAGCTTTTGTTCATGCTTCGCAACGCCTCCCAGTTACCAGACGGGCATTCGAAGCAGCGCTTCAGTAAGTTGCGTGAAGCAGCGTGACATAGTCGGAATGCGCGATCGGGCGCGGATTGGTCTTGTGGGCATTGTCAAGAAGCGCCGCGGATGCGATGGCGTCAAAATCCGCGGTGCTCACGCCCAGTTCCCTGAGCCCGCCGGGCAACCCAATGCGCGCATTCAGATCGGAGATGGCTTTCGGAAGATCAGCATCCGGCGGCAGCTTCATGGCATGCCGCATCCTGTCCATCTTGCCCGCCAGTTCGCTCGCGTTATATGCCAGTACCGTGGGAAGGAAAAGCGCATTGAGCGTCCCATGATGATGGCCGTAGGCACCGAGCGCGTGCGACAGCGAATGAACGGCGCCCATGCCCTTCTGGAAACAGATCGCCCCCTCCATCGCGCCCATCATCATGTTCCAGCGGGCATCCGCATCACCTCCGTGATTGCAGGCGCGTTCGATGTGGGCATACAGCCGCTCCAGGCCATCCAGCGCAATCGCGTCGGCGGGCGGATTGACGGTCGGGGAACAAAAAGTCTCGATGCAATGCGACAACGCGTCCATGCCTGTCGCCGCGGTCATCGCGCGGGGAAGCCCCAGCGTGAGCTCGGGGTCGCAAATGGCCGCCGTCACGACATGGGGACAGCCCACGCCGGCCTTGACGCCATTGGCGAAGATGATGACCGCCGAGCGGCCCAGCTCACTGCCGCTTCCCGCCGTGGTCGGCAAGACGAACAGCGGCGGCGTATTGCGGACGGGGCGCACGTTTGCGTTGCGGTTGCAGTATTCCCACAGCGGCGCGGGGTCACCGCACAGGACGGCAATGGCCTTGGCCAGATCCAGCGACGCGCCGCCTCCGACCGCCACGATGCCGTCGCATCGCTTGTCGTTATAGTGCGCCAATCCCTGCACAGCGGCATCTTCCGTCGGGTTATTGGGCGTTTCGTCGAATATGCACTCTGAATCCAGGCTGGACAACGATTCAACCGCCTTGGCGAATACGCCCGCCTGGATCACCCCTTTGTCGGTGACGAACAGCGGCCGCCTGCAGCCATGGCGCTGGAGTTCATTTTGCAATTCACGGCGCGCGCCAAAGTCGAAGTGTGCCTTGGTGAGGAACTGGAGAATGCTCATTGTGCGTGCTGGTTAGTTGATCTTCACATTGGCGGCCTGGACAACGGACATCCATTCCGCGATCTCCGATTCGACACGCGACTGGAATTGCCTGGAGTCCTCGGAAATCACCATGGTGCCCAGCATGCCGGTGACCTTTTCCTTGATTTCCGGGCGCATTGCGATCTCGACCAGATCGTCATGGATCTTGTCGACGATGTTCCGGGGCGTTCCCGCCGGCGCCATGAAGCCATACCATGTGGCCACCTTGACGCCTTTGACACCCAGCTCCGCCATGGAGGGAACGTCGGGGAGCTGCGGCACGCGTTCGTCATATGTCAGTGCGATGGCCTTGACCTTGCCCGAGCGGATATAGGGCAATGCCGAACTCAAGGTGGCAAACGACATATCCACGGTTCCTCCAATGAGGTCGGTCATGGCCGGAGAAGCGCCCTTGTAGGGAACGTGAAGAAGCGATGTACCGGTTTTCAAGGCAAACAGCTCGCCCGCCAGGTGCGGCGTCCCCCCATTGCCTGATGAAGCATAGGTGAACTTGCCCGGATTCTTGCGCACGGCATCGAGAAACTCCGCCATGTTGTTGGCCGGGAAATCCTTGCGCAGCACCAGGACGTTTGGCGCGATCGCCAGCAGCGCGATCGGCGTGAACGCCTTCGCCGTATCAAACGGCAGGTCCTTGTAGAAGGCGGGGTTCATGGAATGGTTGCCCAAGGCCGTCAGCAGTGTGTAGCCATCCGGCTGCGCCTTGGCGACGAACCCCGTACCGATCACGGCATTCGCTCCAGCCTTGTTGTCCACCACCACCGGCTGGCCCCATTTCTTGCTGAGCTCTTGCGCGAACAGGCGGCCAAACGGATCTGCGGAGCCTCCCGCCGGCCATGGCACCACCACGGTGACCGCCTTGGTCGGATAAGCGGGCGGCGCTGCATTGGCTGCGCCCCCAAGGGCAAGCGCGAGCGCCATCGCGGCAGCGCATGTTCGGCGGCCGATGGCCAATGACGGTAGTGACTTTTGCATGACGTGTCTCCTTATGATCCCGTTCTTCGTACGGCAGCCTCTTCGCGAGGCCGATTCCGTTGCGGATGAAAAATTCTAGGATTGGGATCACCGCGAAGATTTGCCATTTGGGAAACGGCGGGTTCTTGATTCATGAAAGAGGAACCCCGGCCTCGCTGCTACGATTTCCACGTCAAAGTTATCAGGAGACATTGCGTGTACGAAAATCTGCAGCTTTACATCGATGGCCGTTTTCTGTCCGCCGATGGACGCGTGACGCAGCCGGTATACGATCCCGCGACGGGAAGCGTCCTGGCGCAACTGCCGCATGCGAGCCGCGAAGATCTCGACCAGGCGCTGCAGACCGCGCACCGCGCCTTCGAAGGCTGGCGAAACACCAGTCCGCTGGAGCGCTCCGCCATACTTCGCCGCGCCGCGGATTTCCTGCGCGAGCGCGCCCGGGACATCGGCACGAACATCTCGCTCGACCAGGGCAAACCTCTGGCCGAAGCGATTGCCGAAGTGGAAAAAAGCGCTGAGCACGCGGATTGGCATGCCGAGGAAGGGCGCCGCATCTATGGCCGCGTGATCCCGCCGCGCGAAGCCGATGTGCGGCAGATCGTCGTGCGTGAGCCTGTGGGTGTCTGCGTCGCCTTCTCCCCTTGGAATTTTCCAATCGGACAAGCCGCCCGCAAGGTCATGGCGGCGCTGGGAGCAGGCTGCACGCTCATCATCAAGGGACCAGAGGATGCGCCAAGCGGCGTCATCGCATTGGTGCGCGCTTTGCACGATGCGGGCCTGCCCCCGGGCTGCCTGAATCTGGTCTGGGGGGTCCCGGCCGAGGTATCCGATTACCTGATCCGCTCGCCCATCGTCAGGAAAGTCTCTTTCACGGGCTCCACCGCGGTAGGCAAACAGGTGGCCGCGCTGGCCGCCAGCCACATGAAGCGCATGACGATGGAGCTGGGAGGACACGCCCCCGTGCTGATCTTTGACGATGCCGACATCGAGCAGGCAGCCAGGATGCTCGGGCATTTCAAAATGCGCAATGCGGGCCAGGTGTGCATCTCGCCTTCGAGATTCTTCGTCCAGCGCGGGGTATACGACGATTTCATCCAATGCTTCACCAACGTTCTCTCCTCTCTCAAGGTGGGATCCGGCCTTGAGGAAGGCGTCCATATGGGTCCCTTGATTCACGAGCGGCGAGTGCGCGTGATGGAACAGTTGGTGCAGGATGCCCAGGACAACGGGGCCACCGTGGCAATGGGCGGAGCCCGCCTGGACAGGCCTGGTTCCTTCTTCGCGCCGACGGTTCTGACGGGCGACCTGGCGCGCGCGAGAATCATGGTCGAAGAGCCGTTCGGCCCCGTCGTCCCCGTCGTTGCATTCGACGATGTAGCCGATGGACTGGCGCTTGCCAACAGTCTGCCCTATGGCCTGAGCTCCTATGTATTCACACGCTCGCTGCAAATATCCACGCGGGTATCCAACGCCCTGGAGGCCGGAATGGTCAACATCAACCACTACGGCAGCGGAATGGCGGAAATGCCGTTTGGCGGGGTGAAGGACAGCGGAATGGGCAGCGAGGGAGGCATGGAAACCTTCGACGGGTACTTGACCACCAAGTTCATCACCCACAGGTAGCCTCGACAGCCAGCGGGTACGTTCTGGCGCCCCACCCCAGACGCACCGCAGCTATACGACCATCGCCCTGGGCGCCGGGGCAAGAAGCCAACGTACATCGCTCGGCAGATGGGACACAAGAACGCCAGGACGCTCTTCAACGCCCATGAGAAATGGATCGATGGCGTAAATCGTGGGTGAGAGCCGTCCAAGCTCGAACAAGCGCTCAAGGCCTTTGTGGAAGAAGGCAAAAGCAGCGCCAAAGGGTGATCAGCCAGGAAGGGCATACCACCGCAAGTTCACCGAACACTGGAGCGGGAAATAGTAAAAGCCTTCCAGATCGTTGATCTGGAAGGCTTTTACTAATGGTTGGTTGGTAGGCGCGATCGAACTCGAACCATCAATCCAGGGGAATCGGGTCGCATTCTGTCGCGTCTCCACTCCGAAGCATGGGACACGGCGCGACAGAAAAACCCGCCGAATTCCCCGAAAAGTTCCCTGAGCGAGGGGCAGTGCCTACGCCCTGTCGCCCAGGGAACGAGGTCATAGACGCTCGCGCGCGTCTCGTCTCCAGAGCGAGCCAAGCGACGCGCTGCAGCGGCGCCAGTACCCGGCCATGCCAGCATAGGGTGGGAGCGCTGCCATGAGGCGGTCCGTAATACCCGGGTTTATCTCTGCTTGAAGCCGAAAGCTGCGCCATGGATACTGCATGTAAGCAAACATTTCATGCGGAGTGAGGAATGACAAAGACCCTTCAACGATTGGCGCGCCTTGCCGGCGCGCTGCTGTATACGGCCGTGCTGGGCACCGGCCTGCCCGCGCAGGCGCAGTCCGCATCGCCATTGCCATCCGTCGCCAAGCTGGCCGAGCCCTATGTGGAGCCCGTCACCGGCTGGTACTGGAACGCCAGCGAGAGCGGACGCGGCTTTGCGATCGAGCGGCAGGGCGACAGGCTGTTCCTCGCCGGCTTCATGTATGAGGAAAGCGGGGAGGCTGTCTGGTACACGTCCACGCTCACCCTGCAGCCCAACGGCGCCTATGCGGGCCAGCTCGACCGGTTCCAGAACGGGCAATCGCTGCTCGGCGCCTACCGCGTGCCCACCTCCTCCAACGTGGGCTCCGCCACGCTGGCGTTCGACACGGACATGCATGCGGAAATGCAGGTCGCGCCCAACGGGAAGGCTCCATCAACCATCCTGCTCGAGCGCTTTCCCATTTCCGTCCCGGCGTTCCAGCCGTCCAATGCGCCCTTCCGCAACGGCTGGTACTGGAGCAAGAATGAAAGCGGCCGCGGCTACTTCATCGAGGTCCAGGGTTCCACGGCGTTCATCGCCTCGTTCATGTACAAGGATGATGGCAGGCCCACCTGGTACACGATGACCGCGACGCTCACCCAGACGCTGGCGCTGACGGCCCCGCTGGTGCAGTTCAGCCAGGGCCAACCCCTGCAGGGCGCCTATCGCGAGCCCGTGCAAGTGCCCGGCAACTCGGGCAAGGCCACCTTCAGCCTGTCCGACAGCGGCGACGGCGTGCTCTTGCTGCCCAACGGCAAGGACGTGAGCGTGGAGGCGTTCGACTTCAACGGCGGCCAGCCCAGCCCGCGCGACCATGCCGGCCAATGCCCCGAGGATCAGTACTGGGCTCAAGGGAAATGCGTGGCGCCCGGCGACGGCTTGGTCGTGGCTCCGATGGGAGTCAAACTATGGATCGGCGTCGTGCCTCAGATGGGGCAGACCTATCAGTTCAGATACTGTGTTGATCTTGCCAATTGCATACCGCTTCACACAGAGAAATTCGTCAGCTACGAGGATTTACAAGACGAGGAAACACCCGAGATCGTCGCCTATATTTATGAAGTGGAGCACGAATTCAACAGGATGTTGCAGTGGCTCCACAAGAACGGCAAGATGCCTCCAACCAAGGTCATTACCTCCGTGTTGGGTAACGCAATCGTCAAGGCTCTTGCAGATGAGGCACCCACCGCTGTAGAGAACGCACGCCAGGAATTCGAGCGGAGAGATATAGACCTGCCAGAAGACTTATCCACGCCACCTGAGACAGCCAGATGCACACCCGACAGCGGATCACCCCGAGGTTCGGGAATCGGCCCGGTGCTGATGGCCAGTCCGCCGCAGGACTGCTACAAGGGCCGCCTCTACACCTTCGGCTGGATGGACTTGGGTGAGGACGGCACTGCGCAGGGTGCCTGCTTCATGGCTCAAAAACGTGCACTCAACGGTGATCTGACGATGTACAACGCACAGAATGTTTCTGCCTGCTATTGCCACAGCGGCGGCAAAGTCAATACCATTCCCGTGAAGTACTTGTGCAATGTCTTTTTCGATGCAGGGAATTAAGAGCTGCTAACACGACCCAGCAAACCAAAGGTTTGCGATCGAGACGAGGCGCGAAGCCGCAGGCAGTACAAGCGTACG
>NZ_JBEBOW010000093.1:0-15614 GCF_040396215.1 Diaphorobacter ruginosibacter
CGCCCGTCGATCCATTGAGCGATCCGGTTTTCAGTGCCTGGCGGCGGCCAGGGACTGATCGATCCAGCCGTCGAACAGCTTCTGGTGCGCGCTGATCCAGGCGTTGGTGTGGCGTTCGATGTCGGCTGGCGAGTTCTGGCCTTGGCTCATCAGGAAGTTCTGCGCGTTGATGTCGTTCACCGGCAGCTTGATGATCTCGAACAGCCTGGCCGCAGCCGGGTTCTTCTCGGCCCAGGCCTTGTTGGCGACGATCTGCTGGTTGTTGGCGACGAAGCCGTAGTTCTTGCCGTTCGCCAGCTTGGTGTCGGTGCCGGCCTGTTCGCCGGGCAGGGCGGAGAAGGGCACTTCCAGCCACACCACGTCCTTGCCGGGCTTGAGCACGTTGCTGACCCAATAGGGCGTCCAGGTGTAGTAGAGAATGGGTTTTCCGGCCTTGTAGCGCGTGATCGTGTCGGCGATCAGCGCGGAGTACGTTCCCTGTTTGTGCGTGACGGTGTCGCGCAGCTTGTAGGCGGTGAGCTGATGCTCGATCATCGCCTCGCAGCCCCAGCCGGGCGTGCAGCCGGTCAGGTCGGCCTTGCCATCGCCGTCGGTGTCGAACAGGGCGGCGATCTTCGGATCGGCGAGCTGGCCGAGGTTGGTGATCTTGTGCGCGTCGGCGGTCTTCTTGTCGATCAGGTAGCCCTGCGCGGCATTGGCGGAGAAAACGCCCTTGCGAAACAGCTTGGCATCGCCGCCGGCGTTCTTGTAATAGTCGGAATGCAGCGGGTTCCAGTGGTCGGCCATGAAGGTGGCGTCGCCATTGGCCAGGGCGATGTGCGCGGTGGGATATTCCACCTCCTTGATCGGCAACACCTCATAGCCGAGTTTCTCGAGGCCCTTCATCACCAGCAGCGTCTGGAAGGTTTCCTCGGCGATCGAGCTCTTGAGCGGCTGCACCTTCACGCCCTTGCCGGGCAGGTCCGCGGCGATCGCCGACGCGCCGGCAAGAGCCAGGGCGCAGGCCGCGGCGCCTGCGCGCATCAGTCGGTTGAGTGCGTTGTTGCGTGGAAACATGGGTGTTTTCTCCTTGAAGTTTTCGGGTGAGGAACAATGCTTGGCGCCAGCTCCAGCGCATGGGGTTCCGTGCGGGGGAGGGCTTGCCGCACCTGGTCAGGCGGCTTCCTTGCCGACCATCGCGCCCAGGCTGGCGGCCGGCGGGTTGCGCCTGATGTCCTGGGGCGCGGCGGCCGTGGCGGAGGCGGGCGTGGCCGCCTGCGGCTTGCCGCGGAGCATGCGCACGGCGAACCCCGCCGGGCCGGTGTGCCACCAATGGGCGCCACCGCGCTTGGGCTCGCCCATGGCCTGCGTGATGCGGTCAAGCACGATGGCGAGCAGCACAATGCCCAGCCCGCCCACCGTTGCAAGACCCATGTCGAGGCGGCCGATGCCGCGCAGAACCATCTGGCCGAGGCCGCCGACAGCGATCATCGAGGCGATCACCACCATCGACAGCGACAGCATCAGCGCCTGATTGATGCCCGCCATGATGGACGGCATGGCCAGCGGCAACTGCACCTTCCACAGCAACTGCAGGGGCGAGGCGCCATAGGCGCGGCTGGCCTCGATCAGGTCGGGGCGTACCTGGCGGATGCCGAGATTGGTCAGGCGGATGAGCGGCGGGAGCGCGAACACGATGGTCACGATCACACCGGGCACATTGCCGATGCCGAACAGCATCACGACCGGCACGAGATAGACGAACGCGGGCGTGGTCTGCATCGCATCAAGGAAGGGGCGCGTGATGCGCTGGGCCCGGTCGCTGGACGCCAGCGCGATGCCGACAGGCAGGCCGATGATCACGCAGAACAGCAGCGAGGTCAGCACCAGCGCGAGCGTCACCATCGCATCGGGCCAGATGCCGAGAACCGCCACCAGCAGCAGGGAGACGGCGGTGCCGATGGCAAGCGCGCGACCGGCGAACTGCCACGCCAGCAGCGCGATGACCGCGATGAGGACGGGCCATGGCACGGCCAGCAGGGCGTCGGTCACGCCGTTCAACGTGGCGTCGATGGGCATGCGCACGCCCTGGAAGAAGGGCCGGAAGTGATCGACCACCCAGCTCAGGCCGTCGTTGATCCAGCCCTGCACGTGCTGGCCGCTGGAGGTAACCTGGTGCCATAGCTGGGCGATGCCGCCGTCGTCCGTCGGCGTTGCCGCGCCGCCGCCGGAGGCGGCGTCAAGCCAGTCGGTGCCGGCTGCAGGATCGGTGGATTCCGGGCTGGCCGCTGCCCATGGGTCAGCGTCGGCGCCAGCGGTTGCCGAAGATGCATCGGCGGCGCTGTCGGCCCAGGGGTCGGCGGATTCGGGAGCCTGGGACGAGGCGGCTTCCTGCGCCGTGCTCAGGCCGGAATCCGCTGGCACGGACTCCGCTGCCGCCCATGGATCCATCGTGCTGGCGCTGTCGTTCGTATTCTGTGCAAGGATGATGTTCTCACTCATGCATGGTCCTCCTTATTGTTGTGACGGGCTGGCGGGCGCGGCCGTGCCCGGCGTGGTGTGCGTATCGAGCGTGACTGGCGGGATTTCCCTTTGCGGCGGCGGCACGGGCGGCGTGTCGCGGTCCAGGAACTTGAGCATGGTGGTGCGGCTGATGACGCCGAGGTACTTTCCATCCTCGTCGACCACCGGCAGGGCGAAGGGATGGGCTGCGACCGGGCCGAACAGCTCCGCGACCGGCGTGCCGGCGGGAAGTGGCTGCACCTCGGGCAGGAATGCGTTTTTCAATCCGAGCGACCCGCGGTGGCCTTGCAGCGCGTCGCGCAGCGACTGCGACGATACGACGCCCAGGAAGCGCTTGCGCGCGTTCAGCACATAGGCGTAGTCGCGGTCGGAATCTTCGAGCAGGCGCAGCGCGGCGCGGCAGCCTCGGTTTTCGTGCTCGGACACCACGGTGAGCGCCTGGCGCGCGATGTCCGAGGCCTTGAACACGGCGGCGGCATCCACGCCGCGCACGAAATCGCGCACGTAATCGTCGGCGGGGCTGCGCAGGATCTCGTCGGGCGTGCCCACCTGCACCACCTGGCCATCCTTCATGATCGCGATATGGTCGCCGATGCGCATGGCCTCATCCAGGTCGTGCGAGATGAAAACGATGGTGCGGCGCTTGATCTGCTGCAGGCGCAGCAGCTCGGACTGCATCTCGGTGCGGATGATCGGATCGAGCGCGGAGAAGGCCTCGTCCATCAGCAGGATGGATGGGTCGGAAGCCAGTGCGCGGGCCAGGCCCACGCGCTGCTGCATGCCGCCCGAAAGCTCGTCGGGAAAGCTCTGGCCCCATCCCCCGAGCCCCACGAGCTCGAGCGCTTCCTGCGCGGCGCGCTGGCGTTCCGCGCGATCGATGCCCGAGAGTTCAAGGCCGAAGGCGGTGTTGTCCAGCACGTTCATGTGCGGCATCAGCGCGAATGACTGGAACACCATCGAGATGTCCTTGCGGCGCAGCGCGCGCAGCGCCCTGTCGCCGAGGGTGTTGATGTCCTGGCCGTCGACGACGATGCGGCCCGCCGTTGGCTCGATCAGGCGATTGAGCATGCGCACCAGCGTTGACTTGCCCGAGCCGGAAAGGCCCATGACGACGAAGATCTCGCCGGCTTCGATGGTGAAGTTCGCATCGAACACGCCGATGGATTGGCCCGTGCGGGCAAGGATCTCCTGTTTGCTCAGGCCCTGCTGGACGAGCGCGAGCGCGGTTTCCGGTTCATCGCCGAATACCTTGAAGACATGATCGATAACTACTTGTTTGGCCACGTTGTGGGTCCTTCCTGGTCAAGGCATCGCGGAGAAACATCCATGGACGGCCCCACGGCGCGGGCCGTGGGATGAATGGACGTTTTTCAGCGCTGCCTTCGGTTGAACTCACCCCGGCCGCCGGTGCGGCGGCCAAGGCACGATGGCTGAAGCATGGGCAACGCCCAAAAAGGCGTTGCGCGATAAACCGCTATTCCCTGATGCACTGTGAATGGAGATGTACAGGACCCGCAAGGCCCCACCACCTCCAGACGGAAGAGGGGCGGACACGATGGATGTGACCGGAGAGCGACCCGAATGGCGCGCGTGAGCGCTGCGCAAGGGTCTTGTATCGCGCCGGGAAGCGACCTCCCTGGGAGGACTTCCGCAATGGCGCTGGCGCTATTCAGCAGGTCTGCGAGACCTGATGACGCCGCTGGCATCAGGGCCGGAACTTCGGCCGAGTGCCGGATGCCATGTCCACGAAGTGAACCTTGATCCGACTGGGAAATTCGCCCTGCAAGGACGAATTACCTGCGTTGCAGGTTGTGAAACATTCGTTGATTATAACTATTCCGTCTTAAAAAAGCAAAGGTTTGATGGTCGGTTCCGTGCGAGTTTTCATTGATCCTGGTTCATTCATATGTCATCAGGTGATTTCCTTATGAGAATTGCTTCGTATTGCCGTCATCGTGACGTGGATAGATTCCACGAGACGACAGGGTTAACACGAGCAGGATTCGATTGACGTTTCCTGATCGATCCATACAATGAATATTGTGAAATGATGTTCCAATATTTAGAATAAATATTTGCAAGATCAGATAACCCGGCGTTGTCCGGCCAACCTCGCAAAGTCATGAACTCTCCTTTTCACGGTGTCAGGATTCTTGATTTCACGCGCTTTCTCTCGGGGCCTTATGCGACGCACCAGTTCGCATTGCAGGGTGCTGAGGTCATCAAGATCGAGCCGCCCGCGGGTGACGATGCGCGCACCATCACCGTGGACCGGGAACTGGCGGCGGACAAGATGGCGCCGGCCTTCATGGCCGTGAACAGCAACAAGAAAAGCGTGGTGCTCGACCTCAAGGAACAGGCCTGCGCGGATGCGGTCAAGCAGCTTGTGCGCAGCGCTGACATCGTGTGGGAGAACTTCCGCCCTGGCGTGATGGACAAGCTGGGCCTGGGGTTTGATGCGCTGCGCATGATCAATCCGAAGCTCATCTATTGCTCGATTTCCGGCTTTGGCCATACGGGGCCGGAATGCGCGGCGCCGGCATTCGACGGCAAGATCCAGGCCATGTCGGGCTTGATGTCCATCACGGGAGAGCCTGAACACGGGCCGATGCGCGCGGGTTTCGCCCTGTGCGACGTGCTCAGCGGGATGACGGCGGCTTTCGCCGTGGCGGCGGCGCTCTATCAGCGCACGCAGACCGGCAAGGGGCAGCATGTGGATGTTTCCATGCTGGATGCCAGCCTGAGCTTTCTGTCCACGCAGGTGGCCGACTACACGATCACCGGAGCGCCGCAGCGGCAGGCGGGCAATCTCTCCATGAGCCGCAAGCCGACGGCCGACCGTTTTCGCTGCGGCGACGGCTTCATCGTGCTGGCCGCGATGACGGAGCCGCAGTTCCAGCGTCTTTTCCAGGCGCTCGGCCGCCCGGACGTCCTCGCCGACGAGCGTTTTGCCGACTGGTTCAAGCGCTACGAGAACCGCGGCGCGCTGCGTGAAATCATCGAGTCGTCTTTTGGGGCCCGGCCGCCGTCCTATTGGGAGCCGGTGCTCAGCCGGGCCGATGTGCCGTGCGCGCGCGTGTTCTCCATCGAGGAGATCGTGGAGCATCCGCAGCCCGGCTCGCGCAGGGTGCTGCAGCAAGTTGGCTCGGACCTGGGCACGCACACCATGGTCGGTCCGGGGTTCCACCTGGGGGAGGAGGGCGGCGGGGTGATTCACTCGCCGGCGCCGCGCCTGGGCCAGCATACGCAGGAGGTGCTGGCGTCCCTCGGGAGCGAGGAGCCGGGCCGCGCGGCCCGCGCTGTCTGATCCCCGCGCATGAAGCATTTTGACGGTCACCGGTTTTCGTCCGCACTTTGGCAATTGAGGAGTCCTGTCGATGAGTCGTGAAATCCAACATCTGCTCTCTCGCCGCGAAGCGCTGCGCGCCGTCGCATTGGCGGCATGGGGCGCAACCCTGCTCAAGAACGCGTTTGCCCAGGGCGAGTTCGCGGGCAAGCCGGTGCGCGTGATCGTTCCTTTCACTCCGGGGAGCGGTTCGGACACGGCGGCCCGTTTTTTCGGCGAGCGCGCGGGCAAGCTGCTGGGGTCGAGCGTCGTGGTCGAGAACAAGCCGGGCGGCAACGGCCTGATCACCATATCCGCGGTGAAGGGGGCGCCCGCCGATGGCTTCACCATCTTGCTGGGCAACATCTCTCTGATGGTGGTGAACCCGGTGATGCTCAAGGACATTCCCTACGATTCGGTGAACGACTTCGTGCCGGTGTCGGGGCTGTACCGCGGGCCGGCCGTGTATGCGGTGGCGGCCAATTCGCCGATCAACTCCCTGGAAGAGCTGATCTCCCGCTCCAGGAGCGGCGCGGTCAGCGTGGGCACGTATTCGCAGGGTTATCAATTGGGCGCGGCCTATCTGGCGAGCCTGGCCGGAGCGAAATTCCAGGACATCCCCTATAAAGGACAGGCGCCGCTCATGTCGGACCTCATGGGCGATCAGGTGCAGGCGGGGCTGCTCGATTGGGGCGGCGCCGTCTCCAGCATCAAGGCGGGCAAGCTCAAGCCGCTGGCCATCACCAGCGTGGAGCGCCATCATGCGGTGCCCGAGCTGAAAACCGTCCGTGAATGCGGCTACCCGGAGTACGACCACTACAGCTGGGTAGGCTTCTTCGTGAAAAAAGGCACGCCCGAGCCCCTGCGCCAGGCGCTTGCGCAGGCGGTGGAGAAAATCAAGCAGACCGACGAGGCCAAACGCTTCGCGGACGAGAGCCTGGGGGGCGAGCTGATGCGGCAGTCGCCCGAGGAAGTCACCGCGCTGATCCAGCAGCAGATTCAGCGGTTCAGGGCCATCGCCCGGCAGGCTGGAATGGCGCAGGTCTGAAAAGCGCACCACTTGGAGATCGAACGATGAACGACAGTATCCACAGATTGCCGAGCGTTGAAGAGGCCAATGCGGAATCAGGCGAAAGCCTGGGCATGGCCAGCGCTGGCGATGTGCCTGTTCCCTACATCCAGCGCACGCGCGATTGGTATCTGGCGCTGGGCTACAACAATCCCTATCGCTATTCGCACTACGCGCGGGCGCCATTCACGGCCCTGAAAAAGCCGCTGTCCGAATGCGCCGTGGCGCTGCTCACCACCGCTGCGCCGTACCAGCCGGACAAGGGGCCGCAGGGTCCCGGCGCGGCCTACAATGCCGCCGCCAAGTTCTACGAGCCGTACATGGGCGACACCGCCGTGGACCATGATCTGCGTATCGCGCACGTGGGCATCGACCGCAAGCACACATCGATGGAGGACAGCAACTGCTGGTTTCCGCTGCCGCTGATGCGCGAGTTCGTGAAGGAAGGGCGCGTGGGCAAACTCACGAAGCACTTCCATGGCGTGCCCACCAACCGCAGCCAGCGTCACACATTGGAGGTGGACATACCGCTGATCATCGAGCGTTGCAAGGCGGACGGCGCGGACGTGGCGGTGCTGGTTCCCAATTGCCCGATCTGCCACCAGACCATGTCGCTCGTCGCCCGCGCCCTGGAGGCCGCGGGCATGCCCACGGTCATCATGGGGTGCGCCAAGGACATTGTGGAATATGTGGGCGTGCCGCGTTTCCTGTTCTCGGATTTTCCGCTCGGCAACGGCGCGGGAAAGCCGCACGATGCGGCATCGCAGCGCCAGACCCTGGAGCTGGGGCTTCGCGTGCTCGAGTCTGCTGTGGCGGCGCGCACCACGGTGCAGTCTCCCCTCGTATGGAGCGACAACTGGGAGTGGAAACTGGACTATTCCAACGTCGAGCGCGTGAGCGCCGAGGAGCTGGCGCGCATGCGCGCCGAGAACGATCGCGCCAAGGAAACCGCCAGGGAGCTGCGCGGCCAATTGGCGCAACCCGCCTGATCCTGACCCTGCGTTGATACGTGCTGCTTGAGCGGCAAGGCCCGTGCCGGCTGGCCCGGGCCTTTTCGTTTGACGCGCTTTTCGGTTCGTGCCGCAAGGCGTTCCGCGGGGCTCGGAAGGAGGCGGCGGCGAGTACGAAAGTCCTTGAAATACCGGGAAAACCCGAGGCGTTTTTCAATACCTGAGTCAGAGAAACGTAAGAGCCGCGTTCGATATTATCGGCAAAGTCAGTTCACTCAGGAGACAAGTTTATGAGCGCCATTGAGTCCGTTTTGGTGGAAAACCGTGTGTTTCCCCCTGCCGATAATTTTGTGAAGGCGGCCCGTGTATCCGGCATGGCGGGCTACCAGGCACTCTGCGACGAGGCCGAGAAAGACTTCGAGGGTTTCTGGGCCCGCCTCGCGCGAGAAAACCTGCAATGGGCCAAGCCATTCACCAGGACGCTGGATCAGTCGAACGCGCCTTTCTTCCAGTGGTTTGCCGATGGTGAACTCAACGCCAGCGCCAACTGCCTGGACAAACACCTCGGCACCCCCACCGAGAACAAGACCGCGATCATCTTCGAGGCCGACGACGGCGCGGTCACCAAGGTCACCTTCAAGGAACTGCTCGCGCGCGTCAACCAGTTCGCCAACGCGCTCAAGGCGCACGGCATCAAGAAGGGCGATCGCGTCCTGATCTACATGCCCATGACCATCGAAGGCGTGGTCGCCATGCAGGCGTGCGCGCGCATTGGCGCAACGCACAGCGTGGTGTTCGGCGGATTTTCCGCCAAGGCGGTGAACGAACGCATCGTGGACGTGGGCGCGGTGGCGGTGGTCACGGCCAACTATCAGCTGCGCGGCGGCAAGGAACTGCCGCTCAAGGCCATCGTGGACGAAGGTATCGCCATGGGCGGTTGCGAGGGTGTGAAGAACGTGTTCGTGTTCGAGCGCACCCCAACCGCCTGCGGCATGGTGGCGGGCAGGGACAAGACCTTTGGTGAAATCCTGGCGGGGCAGAGCAGTGAATGCGCGCCGGTCCCCGTCGAGGCCGAGCATCCTCTGTTCATCCTCTACACCAGCGGCTCCACGGGCAAGCCCAAGGGCGTGCAGCACGCCACGGGCGGTTATCTCCTGTGGGCGAAGGTCACCATGGACTGGACCTTCGACGTCAAGCCCGACGACGTGTTCTGGTGCACCGCCGACATCGGCTGGATCACCGGCCACACCTATGTCGCCTACGGCCCGCTGGCTGCTGGCGTCACGCAGGTGGTGTTCGAGGGCATTCCCACATTCCCGCATGCCGGCCGCTTCTGGGAAATGATCGAGCGCCACAAGGTCACTACTTTCTACACGGCGCCCACGGCGATCCGCTCGCTCATCAAGGCAGCGGATTCCGACGAGAAGGTGCATCCGAAGAACTGGGACAAGTCGTCGCTGCGCATCCTGGGCAGTGTGGGCGAGCCCATCAATCCCGAAGCCTGGATGTGGTACTACCGCAATGTGGGCGAGGAGCGCTGCCCCATCGTCGATACCTTCTGGCAGACCGAGACCGGCGGGCATGTGATCACGCCCTTGCCGGGCGCGACCCCGCTGGTGCCGGGCTCGTGCACGCTGCCGCTGCCGGGCATCGCCGCAGCCATCGTCGATGAGTCGGGCAACGACATGCCCAACGGGGCTGGCGGCATCCTGGTGATCAAGAAGCCGTGGCCCGCGATGATCCGCACGATCTGGAACGATCCCGAGCGCTTCAAGAAGAGCTACTTCCCCGAGGAGCTCAAGGGCTACTACCTGGCGGGCGATGGCGCGGTGCGCAGCGAAGACCGGGGATACTTCCGCATCACGGGCCGTATCGACGACGTGCTGAACGTCTCCGGCCACCGCATGGGTACGATGGAGATCGAGTCCGCGCTGGTGGCCAAGACCGACCTCGTGGCCGAGGCAGCGGTCGTGGGCCGTCCCGACGACGTGACCGGAGAGGCGATCTGCGCTTTCGTCGTGCTCAAGCGCGGCCGCCCGAGCGGCGACGAGGCCAAGGCCATTGCCGCCGAACTGCGCAATTGGGTTGCCAAGGAAATCGGTCCGATCGCCAAGCCCAAGGACATCCGCTTCGGAGAGAACCTGCCCAAGACCCGCAGCGGAAAGATCATGCGCCGCCTGTTGCGTTCGCTGGCCAAGGGAGAGGCCATTACCCAGGATACGAGCACGCTGGAGAATCCGGCCATTCTGGATCAACTGGCCGAAACCAACTGATCCACGGCGCGCTTCGCATGACGGCGGAGCGCTGCGGGTTCTCGAATCGCCAGCCTATTCAGGAAGACCAGCCGCGCTTCGCGGGGCTGGTCTTTTTTCTTTTGCTGCTCATCGCGCTTGATTCGCAAGACTTTGTCTCCGCGCCTGTAGGACTTCAGCGAAAAAAGCACGGTTTTCCGCGCTTGGGTTGATCTATGGGGTAAAACTGGTTTTCTGTCCCGGATGGCGCAGCATGTATTCTTCAATGCAGATCGAATGGTGGAACATCCCGCCGTCGTCCGGACATCGGACATTTTCTGTAAGAGGGGCAATACATATGAACCTGAGAACCGTTATCTTGCTGCTGATCGCGCTCGCCATCGCAGGGCTTGCCGCCCTGAATTGGGGGGCGTTGATGACACCTGCCACCGTATCGCTCGGCGTGACGGATGTGCAGGCGCCGCTGGGCGCCATCATGCTTGCGCTGACGGTGCTTCTGTGCATTTTCTTTCTGGCCTATGTGTTGAGTCTGCATGGCTCCGTTCTCATGGAGACGCGCCGCCACGTGAAGGAAATGGCCGCGCAGCGCGATCTGGCCGACAAGGCCGAGCTTTCTCGTTTCACCGAACTGCGCCAGTTCCTGGAAACCCAGCAGCGCCAGTCGCAGGATCTGTTCAACGCCAGGATGGATGCCATGGAGGCGCGCATCGCCGCGCGCACGCAGGAAGCCGAGAACGTGACGGCGGCCTACATGGGTCAGTTGGAAGATCAGTTGCGCAAGCATCCGGTCACGGCGGCGGCAAGCCCGTCGCACATCGATTCGCCGGTTGTGCGGCCCTGATCCGGCGGCCCTGCAGCGCATGCGCTGCATTGTCACAGGCAAAAGAAATGCCGCGCTGCGATGAAGGCAGCGCGGCATTTTTTCATTCATTTGCCCGCCCAGTGCGCCGGGTGGCGAAGAACCCGGCCAGGCGAGGGCGTCACCCGATCACTTGAGAGAGAGAACCCATGTGGCCAGCTTCTTGGCTTCGGCGGCATTCACCTGCGCATTGGCGGGCATGGGGACCGGACCCCACACGCCGGAGCCGCCCTTGACGATCTTGTCCGCGAGCTTGTCGGCCGCGCCAGCCTGGCCGGCATACTTCGCCGCGATTTCCTTGAAGGCGGGTCCAACGAGCTTCTTGTCCACAGAGTGGCAGGCCATGCAGTTCTTGGACGTTGCCATGGCCTGGTCGGCGAATGCCGGCGCGGCTACAGCGAGCGTCATGGCCAGGGTGATCAGGGTGCGCTTCATCTTTTTTCCTATCTTCCGTGGGTTACAGTTACAACTAATTAACGCGATTGTAGTGATCGAGGTTGATCGGGTTCGATGATCTCGTTCAAGAATTTCGAGCCTTGATGGAGTCCATGCTGCTTGTTGGATACGGGCTGCTCATGTGATTCACTTTTATCAAAAAGCATGTCAGGAGAAGGTTGCCATGTACACGCTGGTCCTGGGTATTGCGCTGGTCTTGCTCAAATATCTCGAAGTCAGCCCCGTCGTCAATTGGTCGTGGTGGTGGGTGCTTTCTCCTTTTGCCGTGACCGCGGCCTGGTGGGCCTGGGCCGATGCCTCCGGGTACAGCAAGCGCAAAGCCATGGAGAAGATGGATCAGCGCAAGCAGGAACGGATCGATCGGGCCAAGGCGTCGATGGGCCGCGGCCAGCGCCGCTGACCGCCCGACGGATTCTGCCCAAAGAATCCATCCCGTGGGATGGATTGCCTCGTGCCCTATGCGGCCCGTGTCGCCCTGCTCGTGAGCGCTCGCATCTCCTATTGCGAGGGTAGGGCTAAATCACCGGAACGGATAGGAATGGGGCGGTGCGACATAATTGGCGGATTCCGCCCGCAATGCGCCGAAGGCCGCCCACAAGGCAATGGGGTTTTTCGCACATCAGGGAAGAGGACCCGGTTACCCGCGGGCCTGAGTCAAGAAGGTTGATGGAATCCCGGAGCGCCTTGACGGCCCCGGTTTCTCCCCAGCCGGCAGCCATCCGTGAACCCATGGCGCATGGGTGGCGTGCAACGATTTTTTTCAGTTTTTCTTCCAACACCACGATGCCCGCATACCGTTCCAAAACATCCACCGCCGGTCGCAACATGGCTGGAGCCCGCTCGCTGTGGCGCGCAACCGGCATGAAAGACGGCGACTTCTCCAAGCCCATCATCGCGGTGGTGAACTCGTTCACGCAGTTCGTGCCCGGCCACGTGCACCTGAAGGATCTGGGCCAGCTGGTGGCGCGTGAAATCGAAGCCGCGGGCGGCGTTGCCAAGGAGTTCAACACCATCGCCGTGGATGACGGCATCGCCATGGGCCACGACGGCATGCTGTATTCGCTGCCCAGCCGCGAGGTGATCGCCGATTCCGTCGAATACATGGTGAATGCGCACTGCGCGGACGCGATGGTCTGCATCTCCAACTGCGACAAGATCACCCCCGGCATGCTGATGGCCGCGATGCGCCTGAACATTCCGGTCGTCTTTGTCTCCGGCGGCCCGATGGAGGCCGGCAAGGTGCGCCTGGCCATTCCGGCGCAGGATGGCGGCAAGACCATTCAGATCAAGAAGCTCGACCTGATCGACGCGATGGTCATGGCCGCCGACGACAAGGTGAGCGATGCCGATGTGGCGGAAGTCGAGCGTTCCGCCTGCCCGACCTGCGGCTCCTGCTCCGGCATGTTCACCGCCAATTCCATGAACTGCCTGGCAGAGGCGCTGGGACTGGCGTTGCCGGGCAACGGCACCGTCGTGGCGACGCATGGCGACCGCGAGCAGTTGTTCAAGCGCGCAGGCCATCTGGTGGTGGAGCTGTGCAAGCGCTACTACGAGCAGGAGGACGCATCCGTGCTGCCGCGCGCGGTGGGCTTCAAGGCGTTCGAGAACGCAATGACGCTGGATATCGCCATGGGCGGCTCCACCAACACCATCCTGCATCTGCTGGCGATTGCGCAGGAAGCCGGCATCAATTTCACGATGAAGGACATCGATCGCCTCTCGCGCTCGGTGCCTCAGTTGTGCAAGGTCGCGCCGAACACGAACAAATACCACATCGAGGACGTGCACCGCGCCGGCGGCATCATGGCGATCCTGGGCGAACTCGATCGCGCGGGCAAGCTGCACACCGATGTGCCCACGGTTCACTCCGGGACCATGAAGGAGGCGCTCAGGCAGTGGGACATTACCGTCACCGATGACGACGCGGTGAAGACCTTTTACATGGCCGGCCCCGCCGGGATTCCGACGCAGGTGGCGTTCAGCCAGAACACCCGCTGGCCCAGCCTCGACCTGGACCGCGCCGAGGGCTGCATCCGCTCCTACGATCATGCGTTCTCCAAGGAGGGCGGCCTGGCGGTGCTGACCGGAAACATCGCGCTCGACGGCTGCGTGGTGAAGACGGCTGGCGTGGACGACTCCATCCTGGTGTTCGAAGGCCCGGCCCACGTCGTGGAGTCGCAGGACGAGGCGGTGGAGAACATTCTTTCCGACAAGGTCAAGGCCGGCGACGTGGTTGTCGTGCGCTATGAAGGCCCCAAGGGCGGGCCGGGCATGCAGGAGATGCTGTATCCCACCAGCTACATCAAGTCCAAGGGCCTGGGCAAGGCCTGCGCGCTGCTCACGGACGGCCGTTTCTCCGGCGGCACGTCGGGCCTGTCGATCGGCCACTGCTCGCCCGAGGCTGCTGCCGGTGGCGCGATCGGCCTGGTGCGCAATGACGACAGGATCCGCATTGATATTCCCAACCGCACGATCAACGTGCTGGTGAGCGATGAAGAACTCGCCAAGCGCCGCGAAGAGCAGGCCGCCAAAGGCTGGAAGCCTGCCAAGCCGCGTTCGCGCAAGGTGTCCACGGCGCTCAAGGCCTATGCCAAGCTCGTGACATCGGCTGACAAGGGCGCGGTGCGCGACGTGACGCTGCTGGATGATTGATTGACGCGGCGGAGCGCCGCCCGCTTGGCGGCTGAATGCGGCCGCCCATGCGGGCTCTGCGAAGCGCGCGAGAAAAAAGGCATCGTGATGGAATCCTCACGATGCCTTTTGCTTTTGGCGTGAACAGGGTCAGGTCAGGGTCATGTATTGGTGGACGGGGCAGATTGCGTCTGCAGATAGTTCTGCAGGCCGATCTGCTCGATGAGGCCGAGCTGCTTCTCGAGCCAGTAGGCGTGATCTTCCTCGGTATCGCGCAGCTGGGACAGCAGGATGTCGCGGCTGACGTAGTCCTTGTGCGCTTCGCACAGCTTCATCGCGGATTGAAGGTTCTCGCGCACGCTGTATTCGGTCTGCAGGTCTTTCCCGAGCATCTCGACCACGGTATCGCCGGGCTCGAAGGCGTGTGGGCGCATGTCGGGCTTGCCCGAAAGCATCAGGATGCGGCGCAGGATGGCGTCGGCATGCGCCGTCTCTTCTTCCATCTCATGGTTCAGGCGTTCATACAGCCGCACGAAACCCTGGTCCTCGTATTGGCGCGAGTGAATGAAGTATTGGTCGCGCGCGGCAAGCTCGCCGCGCAGCAGTTCCTTCAGGCATTCGATGACTTCGGGTTGGCCTTGCATGATCTGACGCTTCCTGTGTTCCGGGCTTTAATGGTCCAAGTATCGCGCATACCTGCCCGAGGGAGAAGCCGGGAAGGTCAATTCCGATTGCGTCAAAGTGGATCGGCGCATGCGGCACAATGCCCGCCATGCTGATGTACCCGCATATCGACCCCGTCGCCCTGCAAGTTGGGCCGCTTGCCATCCACTGGTATGGCATCACCTATCTGGTGGCCTTCGGACTGTTCATGCTGCTGGGCGTGCTCCGATTGCGGCACGAACCCTACGCGTCGATGAGCGGCGATCGCGCCTGGACGCGCAAGGACGTCGAGGACATCCTGTTCCTGGGCGTCGTCGGCGTGGTGATCGGCGGGCGGCTCGGGTATTGCCTGTTCTACAAGCCCGGACACTATCTGGCCCATCCGCTCGAGATCTTTTTCGTGTGGCAGGGCGGCATGAGCTTTCATGGCGGCCTGCTGGGCGTTATCGGCTCGATGCTGTGGTTCGCGCGCTCGCGCCGCAAGCCGTGGCTGGAGGTGGCCGACTTCGTCGCGCCGTGCGTGCCGACAGGCCTGGCGGCGGGACGGATCGGCAATTTCATCAATGGCGAACTCTGGGGGCGTTTCTCCAGTCCGGACCTGCCCTGGGGCATGGTCTTTCCGCAAAGCGGGTCGATGCTGCCGCGCCATCCTTCGCAGATTTACCAGTTCCTGATGGAGGGGCTGCTGCTGTTCATCCTGCTGTGGCTCTATGCGCGCAAGCCGCGCAGGACCGGCGAGGTGGCGGCTGCGTTCCTCGTGGGGTACGGCGTTTTCCGTTTCGTTGCGGAATACTTCCGCGAGCCGGATGATTTCCTCGGCATCCTGTCGCTCGGAATGAGCATGGGGCAGTGGCTTTGCCTGCCCATGATCCTGGCGGGAGCCGCCCTGTGGGGTTGGGCGCACAGG
>NZ_JBEBOW010000094.1:0-15570 GCF_040396215.1 Diaphorobacter ruginosibacter
GTGATGATCAGAATGTGGAAGATCGCCCAGATAGAGCCTGCAATGATGTGCCCCACGGGGAGCAACACACCAGAGAGCGACATAGCGGCTGCGCCACCCATCAGGGCAATCAGCATGAACACCAACTCACCAGCGTACATGTTGCCGAACAGTCGCATGCCATGCGACACGGTCTTGGCAACGTATTCAATGATCTGCATGAGCAGATTCACAACGCCCAGAATCAGGGCGAAGACAGGATTCTTGCTGGTACCGAAAGGCGCGGTCACCAATTCGTGAGCCCAGCCGCCCATGCCCTTGATCTTGATGCTGTAGATGAAGCACAGGATCAGCACGGCGCTGGACAGGCCCAGGGTCGTGGAGAGGTCGGCGGTCGGAACGACGCGCAGATAGGCGTGAGAGTCGCCTGTCGCGCCTTGCCACAGCAGGGGCAGCAGATCAACGGGCAGCAGGTCCATCGCGTTCATCAGGAAGATCCAGACGAACACGGTCAGAGCCAGCGGAGCGATGAACTTGCGCGACTGGGCATTGTGGATGTTGGCCTTGGCCTGGTTGTCCACCATTTCGACCAGCATCTCCACCGCCGCCTGGAAACGACCGGGCACGCCGGAGGTCGCCTTGCGCGCGGCAAGCCAGAAGAGGAACAAAAACACCGCTCCCAGGATCACACTGATCGCAATGGAATCCAGATTCACCACCGAGAAGTCGATGATGGACTTCTGCTTGATGTTTTGAAGATGCTGCAAGTGGTGAACGATGTATTCACTTGCTGTTGGTGCGTGCGCGTCTGCGGCCATCGGACAACTCTTCTCTCAATTAATCAATCAGTTTCGTGTACCCGGCCGCCACAACAGGGCAACCCAGTACGCCTTCATAGTGACAACCATGCCTGCCAGCAAAGCCAGCCAACTCACTCCCGGAACGACCCGGGGTGCAGCCGCCAGCATGGCCACCGTCAACAAAATCTTGACCAGTTCCCAGCCGAAGAGGCCCGCCATGGCCCCTCCTGCGGAGCCGCTTCGGCGAGCCAGGCCTCGTGCAAACACCAGCGAAGGCAGCACGACTGCCAACACCCCGTATGCCACCGAGAACACCACCTGTACCCTTGAAGACACCAGCCATGCCACCAGCACGGCCATCAACCCCACCAGCACCTGCGCCAAAACGATCCACCATATGGACAGCATCGGATGGCGGCGGCGCCACTCCTGCGCTTCCTGCGCAGACAGGGGCTTGAAATCGGAATCCTCATCCTCAGTTTCGATTTCAGGAACGCGCGTCATGTCGTTGTGATCCTTGGCTGACGTCCGCGTAACAGACCAAAACTTTCTACAAAGCTCTTGATTATAAATAGAAACCCGTATCTATCTCCAGAGCCCCCTGTGTTTATTACATTCACGGCGCCCAGCCCCGCCGAATGTAGTTCTCAACCAACGGCGTGTCGCCACGCGGCTTGCACCCGGGCGCTCCCTGAAGTAAGAGAGTGTAGCCAAGGCCCGCGCGGGCGGAGGCTTGAGATTGTGCATGTCGCCCTTACATCATGGTGACACCCCGTGCGAGTACACACCATGACGACACAAACCACCACACAAACCCCTGATCCACGCAAGGAATCCCTGATCGAATACCCCTCGAAGTTCCCCATCAAGGTCATGGGCGACGACGTGGAGGGTTTCGTGCACGCCGTCACGACGGTGGCCGAGCGCTTCGACCCCACCTTCGACGCGAGCACCATCGAGCTGCGCAACAGCAAGGGCGGCAAGTACCTGGGCGTGACCATCACCATCAACGCCACCAGCCGCGAGCAGCTGGACAACATCTATCGCGCGCTCACCTCGCACCCCATGGTCAAGGTCGTGCTCTGAGGCGCGCGATGGCCATGCTGGTTCGCCGACTCGGGCGGGTCGAGTACATCGACACCGCCCTTTCCATGCAGCGCTTCACCGAGGAGCGCACCACCGAAAGCCCGGACGAGCTGTGGCTGTGCGAGCACGAGGCCGTGTTCACGCAGGGCATTGCAGGCAAGACCGATCACCTGCTCGCGCCCGGCGGCATTCCCATCGTGCAGACCAACCGCGGCGGCCAGGTAACGTACCACGGCCCGGGCCAGGTCGTCGCCTATCCGCTGATCGATCTGCGCCGCCGCGGCTACTTCGTCAAGGAATACGTCTACCGGCTGGAAGAAGCCGTGATCCGCACGCTGGCGCATCTCGGCGTGGTCGGCCACCGCGTCGCGCATGCGCCCGGCGTGTATGTGCGGCTGGATGACCCGGGCAGCAACGCCATGCTCGCCCAGCGTCCGCAAAAGGGTCTTGCCCGGGACGATGCGCTGGATTTCACGGGACTGGGGAAAATTGCGGCACTGGGCATCAAGGTCTCGCAGCACTGCACCTACCACGGCGTGGCGCTCAACGTGAACATGGATCTGGAACCCTATACCCGAATCAACCCATGTGGCTATGCGGGGCTGAGGACGGTCGATCTTTCTACAATGGGCGTCAATGTCACCAGTGACGAGGCCGCCGAAGTTCTGACCGAGCAACTCCAACGCCGCCTCGCCCCCTGAAAGAGTCGAGCAGATATGAGCACTCCCGAAGTCGTGCGCGAAGCACAACCGGCGCAAGCCTACAACCCGCTGGCCAAGCAAAAAGCCGCCGCCAAGCTCGCGCGCATCCCGATCAAGGTCGAACAGGGCGAAGTCCTCAAGAAGCCCGATTGGATCCGCGTGAAGGCAGGCAGCCCCACGACGCGCTTCTATGAAATCAAGGACATCCTGCGCGAGAACAAGCTGCACACCGTCTGCGAGGAAGCCTCTTGCCCCAACATCGGCGAATGCTTCGGCAAGGGCACGGCCACGTTCATGATCATGGGCGACAAGTGCACGCGCCGCTGCCCGTTCTGCGACGTGGGCCATGGCCGCCCCGACCCGCTGGATGTGAACGAGCCGCTGAACCTGGCACGCACCATTGCCGCGCTGCGCCTGAAGTACGTGGTGATCACCAGCGTGGACCGCGACGACCTGCGCGACGGCGGCTCGGGCCACTTCGTCGAATGCATCAAGAACATCCGCGAGCTGTCCCCCCACACGCAGATCGAGATCCTCGTCCCCGATTTCCGGGGCCGCGATGACCGCGCGCTAGAAATCCTCAAGGCCGCGCCGCCCGACGTGATGAACCACAATCTCGAAACCGCGCCGCGCCTGTACAAGGAAGCTCGCCCGGGTTCGGACTACCAGTTCTCGCTGAACCTGCTCAAGAAGTTCAAGGCGCTGCATCCCAGCGTGCCGACCAAGAGCGGCATCATGGTGGGCCTTGGCGAAACCGACGAGGAAATCCTGCAGGTGATGCGCGACATGCGCGAGCACGACATCGACATGCTCACCATCGGCCAGTATCTCGCGCCATCCAACAGCCACCTGCCGGTGCGCCGCTACGTGCACCCCGACACGTTCAAGATGTTCGAGCAGGAAGCCTACAAGATGGGCTTCTCGCACGCCGCCGTGGGCGCCATGGTCCGATCCAGCTATCACGCCGATCAGCAGGCGCACGCCGCCGGCGTCTGATGGCCGGGCCCGCCGGGCCTTCCATCCCGAAAGCCGCGCCCGTCAGCGCGGCTTTTTCATGCCCGCCTGCACCCCAAGACGTCTCGCCAGGCGCTGCAGATTCGCCCGGTCCACCTGCAGCTCGCGCGCTGCCGCGGCCCAGCTTTCATCATTGCGCGCAAGACTCTGGGAGATCAGGTGGCGCTCATAGTTCTCGACCGCGATGCGCAGGCCACGCTGCTCCTCCCCGTGCAAGCTCCGGGGCGACAAGGCAGGCAATGCGCGAAACGGCGCCAGCTCGGGCCGCGCCGGCAGTTCCGCCCACAGGTCATGCACGCCCAGCGTCAGGATGCGCGGCCGATGCGCATGCCTTGAACCGCCGCCGCCCGGCGCGCGGCTCAGGGCCTTGAGCACCGCTCGGCTCACCAGATGCTCCAGTTCGCGCACATTCCCGGGCCAGCCATGCGTGAGCAGCGCCGCCTGCGCGTCGGCATCGAGCCTCAGCCCGCCCAGGCCCAGACGCGAGCGGTTCTCTTCCAGGAAGTACCCCGCGATCTGCAGCACGTCGCTGTCGCGTTCGCGCAGCGCGGGCACATGCAGCGGGTACACGCTCAGGCGGTGATAGAAGTCCGCGCGGATCCGGCCGGCCGCCACTTCTGCGGCAAGATCGCGGTTGGTGGCCGCGATGATGCGCACGTCCACATGATGCTCACGGTCCGAGCCCAGGCGCTGCAGTTGCCCACTTTGCAGCACGCGCAGCAGCTTGGCCTGCACCGACAGCGAAAGCTCGCCCACCTCATCCAGAAACAACGTGCCGCCGTGCGCCTGCTCGAACTTGCCGCGCCGCTCCGACAGCGCCCCCGTGAACGCTCCGCGCACGTGGCCAAAGAGTTCGCTCTCCACCAGGCTGTCCGGAAGCGCGGCGCAATTGATGCTGACCAGCGGCCGGCTCGCGCGGGCCGAACGCGCGTGCACAGCCTGCGCGACCAGCTCCTTGCCCACGCCGGTCTCGCCGGCGATCAACACCGTCAAGTCGCTCTCGGCCACCAGCGCGATATCGGCCTTCAGCTTCTGCATGACCGGGCTTTGCCCGATCAGGCTGCGCGGCGCGGATTCCTCATGCATCGGTGAACGCTGCACGCCCGCGAAGGCCGCGGACCGCGCCAGTTGGCTCACCCGCTCGGCCGTGCTCACGGTGGCCGAGGCAAGATTGCTGAAAGCCTGCAGCACCGCCAGCGAATGCGGATCGGACAGGCGCCCCTCGTCCAGCGCATCCAGCGTGAGCAGGCCCCAGGCCGCGCCGCCGACCTGCAGCACGCAGCCCATGCAGTCATGCACGTGCAAGGGCCCGCTCGATGGAGCGATGAGCCCGTCATAGGGATCGGGCAGACCGCTGTCGGGTGCGAAGCGCATGGCCTGGCCCGCGGCCATCAACTGCGCGAAACGCGGATGCTCCGCGATGCGAAAACGCCGCCCCAGCGCATCGGGAACCAGCCCATCAATCGCGAGCGGCCGCAGCCATTCGCCGTCCTCCAGCCGCAGCAGCGCCACGGCGTCCGCCGGAAGCACCGTGCGCAATGCCGCCAGCAGGCGGCGCAGGCGTTCGCGTTCGGGAAGCTCCAGCGCCAGATCGGCGACCAGGGGAATGAGTGCGTGCAAGGTGGCAGAAATAGTCAATCCGACTCCTATCGCAGTCAAAACGACGCGATTTGATAAATGTCATATTGACGCATGTTTTTGCAAACCTTTGTCGCTCAACGGTTTTGGCGCTGGCACGTGATTTGCCATTGAGAACGCAGTTCATTCCCAACGCATCCCGCATACAAGGAGTTCTCCCCGATGCTGACCGAGCAACAAAAAGCCATTGTCCGTTCCACCGTTCCCCTGCTCGAGACCGGCGGCGAGGCGCTGACCTCGCATTTCTACAAGATCATGCTCGGCGAGCACCCCGAGGTGCGCCCGCTGTTCAATTCCGCCCACCAGCAAAGCGGAGCCCAGCCGCGCGCGCTGGCGCACAGCGTGCTCATGTACGCCAAGAACATCGACCGCCTGGAGGCGCTGGGCAACCTGCCGGCGCAGATCATCAACAAGCACGTGGCGCTGCAGGTGCAGCCCGAGCACTACCCCATCGTCGGCGGCTGCCTGCTGCGCGCGATCCGCGAAGTGCTGGGCGCCGACATCGCCACCGACGAGGTGCTGGCCGCCTGGGGCGCGGCATACCAGCAGCTGGCCGACATCCTGATCGGCGCCGAGGCCCAGGCCTATGACCGCAACGCCGCCATCGAAGGCGGCTGGCGCGGCGAGCGCGCGTTCATCGTGCAAAAGAAGGTGCAGGAAAGCAGCGAGATCACCTCGTTCCACCTCGTTCCCGCGGATGGCGGCAAGGTCATGGCGCACGAGCCCGGCCAGTACATCGGCCTGCGCCTGCTCATCGACGGGCAGGAACAGCGCCGCAACTATTCAATCTCCGCGCCCAGCAACGGCCAGCACCTGCGCATCAGCGTCAAGCGCGAGCCCGGCGGCAAGGCGTCGAACCATCTGCATGACAATGTGCGCGAAGGCGATACGCTGAAGGTCTTCCCGCCCGCCGGCAATTTCACGCTCAAGGAAGGCGACAGGCCGCTCGTGCTGATCAGCGGCGGCGTGGGCATCACGCCCACGCTGCCCATGCTGGCCGCGGCGCTGCAGGGTGAACGTCCGGTCACCTTCATCCACTGCGCGCGCGAACGCAGCGTGCATGCATTCCGCGACCAGATCGACGCGCTCGCGCAAAAGCATCCGCAGCTCACGCGCCGCTATTGCTACGACCACGCCGCACCTGGTGACGATGTGGACGCGCAAGGCCTGCTCACGTCCGAGCAACTGGGCGCATGGCTGCCCGAGTCGCGCGACGCCGATGTGTACTTCCTCGGCCCACGCGGATTCATGCGCTCCGTGAAGCAGTCACTCAAGCAGCTGGGCCTGCCGGACGATCAGGTGCACTACGAATTCTTCGGCCCCGCCGAAGCGCTCGCCTGAGATAAAAGCCTCGGCCGGGCGCCTGCGCCGGCGCCTAGGCCGAGGCCGTGGATATCTGCGGTTCGTCCAGATCAAGGATCTGCCCGGACCATTCAGAGAGCTTGCGCGTATCGGAGCGCAGGATCTCCTGCTTGACCGCGAGAATCTGCGCCGGATGCATCGAGAAGCTGCGAAGGCCGAAGCCGAGCAGCAGCCGCGTCATCGTCACATCGCCGCCCATCTCGCCGCATACGCAGACTTCCTTGCCGGCCTCATTGGCGGCGTGGATCACGTCGGCCACCAGGCGCAGCACCGCCGGGTGCATCGGATCGAAAAGATGCGCCACCGCTTCGTCCGCGCGGTCGATGGCGAGCGTGTACTGCACCAGATCGTTGGTGCCGATGGAGACGAAATCGAAATGCTTGAGGAAGCTGCGGATCATCAGTGCCGCGGCGGGCACCTCGATCATCGCGCCCACGCGCAGCGCTCCGCAGGGCACGCCGCGCGCTTCGAGCTCCGAGCGCGCCAGATCCAGCTGCGCGAGCGTCTGCCGGATTTCCCCCACGCTCGAGAGCATGGGAAACAGCAGGTTCACCCTGCCGTGCACCGCCGCGCGCAGCACGGCGCGCAATTGCGTGCGGAACATGGCCGTGTCCGCAAGGCTCCAGCGAATGGCGCGCAGGCCCAGCGCCGGATTGAGCGAACTGCCGTCACGGTGCGCCTTGTCCAGCGGCTTGTCGGCGCCGATGTCGATCGTGCGCAGCGTCACCGGCAAGCCGTTCATGCGCTCGAGCACCTCGCGATAGACGGCATATTGCTCGTCCTCGTCCGGCAGCTTGCCCGCGCGTCCCATGAAAAGGAATTCCGTGCGGAACAATCCCACGCCCACCGCGCCCGCCTGCACGGCGCCATCGCAATCGGCGGGCCGCTCGATGTTGGCCATGAGATCGACCGGCTGGCCGTCCAGCGTCACCGCGGGCGTGTGGCGCAGGCGGGACAGCCGCTCGCGCTCCAGCGTGACCTGGCGGCGGCGAAAGCCGTATTCCTCCAGGATGATCGGCGAAGGGTTGACGATGACGACGCCGGCATCGCCGTCGATCACCACCCAGTCATCCTGGCGCACCAGCTGGCTGGCGCTGCGGGCTCCGACGACGGCCGGAATGTCCATGCTGCGCGCGACGATGGCCGTATGCGAGGTCTTGCCGCCCACGTCCGTCACGAAGCCGGCGAACACGCTGCTCTTGAACTGCAGCATGTCGGCGGGCGACAGATCGTTCGCGATCAGCACCAGCGGGTCTTCGGTGAACTCCTCGCCCAGGCCCGGCAGCGTGTCCTGCGCGCGTCTGGGGCTGGCTGGGGGAGCCACCGGACTGGCCACGCCGCGCATGTAGCGGATCACGCGCTCGACCACCTGCTCCAGATCGGCCTTGCGCTCGCGCAGGTACTCGTCCTCCATCTCGTCGAATTGCCTCGTGATGAGTTCAAGCTGCGTGGTGAGCGCCCATTCGGCGTTGTACAGGCGCTCCGAAATCCAGCGCCTGACGCCGTTTTCCAGCACCTCGTCCTGCAGCAGCATGAGGTGCACGTCGAGCAGCGCATCCAGCTCGTGCGGCGCGTCCGCCGGCAAGTCCTCCTGCATGCGGCGCAGCTCCTCGGCCACCACGTCGCGCCCGCTGCGAAAACGCCGGATCTCATCATCGATCTGATCCGCCTCGATGAAATAGTGCACCACCTCCATCCGGCTCGAGGCCGCGATGACGGCCCGCCCGATGGCGATTCCAGGAGCCACGGCCAATCCATGTATTGCGAACGTCATGGTCGTCTAGCCTCCATTTCCTGCCCCTGCGCTCATGCCAAGCCCATGCGGCATCTTTTCAACTGAATGGCGTATCCGCGCGTGTGCGGACCGTCACTCTCCTTCACCGAATTTGTCATCGATCAGGGCCACCAGCGCATTCATCGCCTGCTCTTCCTGCTCGCCATCGGTCTCCAGTTCGATCTCGGTGCCTATGCCTGCCGCCAGCATCATGACGCCCATGATGCTCTTGGCGTTCACGCGGCGCTCGCCGCGCGTGATCCACACGTCGCAAGGGCAGCCGCCCGCGAGTTTGGTCAACTTTGCGGACGCGCGCGCATGCAGGCCCAGCTTGTTACTGATGATGATTTTTTTCTTGATCATGAGAGGAACGGGCCATTCGAATCTGATTTTGGGGTGCCGTTGGCGCAACCTGCATCACGCCCTGCGTGCCGCCCACCAATGCGCGCGACAGCAGCGATTCCAGTTCCTCGCCGCGATAGCACACGGCCCGCAGCAGCATCGGCAGATTCACCCCGCACAGCAGCCGGGTGCGCGCGCCGTCCGTGGCGATACGCTGCGCCACGTTGCAAGGCGTGGCGCCGAATACGTCGGTGAGCATCAGCACCTGCCCCGGCTGCCGCTCGAGCAGCGCCTGGGCCGCGGCCTGGGTTTCCTCGGGCGGCTCGTCGGGAGGCACGTCAAGCGCGAGCACCTCCTCGGCGCATTCGGGAAACACATGCAGCGCGCACTCGCGCAGCGCGTGGGCCAGCGGTGCGTGGGCGATGATGAGGATATGCGTATTCATGGACTTGAGGAATCAGGTCCTCATTATGGCTTCTCCCCGCCGGGCAGCGGATGAGGCGCGCGGATGGCCTGCGCCATCCTTGATTTCACCGTGCGGGCCGTCCGCCCTCACTGCAAGGCGATGGACCCGAGGAAACTGTCGGCGGTCCGGTCGTCGCGCGTGGGCGCATACATCACGGCATGCACCAGTTGCACGGACGTCCCATCGATCCTGGCAAACCAGACCGCATCCACCCACAGCCTGCGGCCGTCCGGCCCGACGGCCTCTTCCTTCATGCGGATCGACTGCGGTACGTCGAGCGCGCCCTTGCGCAGGAAAGGCTGCTCGGCGGGCCCCTTGCCGGGCTCCACCGCGGGCAGTTGCAGTTGCCTTCGCACCGCGTCATGCCAGAGCGTCAACGTGGACGCCACTTGCGAGGGGTCCTTCAGCGTCATGTAGGACAGCGCGAACAGGCTGCCACGCGCCGCGCAGCCCACCATGGCGATATCGACCCTGTCCGCCCCCATCTCCACGCTGCGCTGGCCCGCATCGGGCTTGCAGGGCAGCGACACGGACAGGCGGGCCTTTTCCACCGGCACGCTGCGCCAGTCGTAGGCGGGACTGCAGCCCACCAGCGCGGCGGCGACCATGGCGGCAGCGGCAGCCTGCGCCACCCGGTGAAGCAGGCTGAGCCGCCCGGACATGCTGTTGATCTCCATCCGCCCATTATCCGAGGAGCATCGAAAACAGAAGGAAGACCGTATATAAGGAGAAACTTTTTGCGGACAGGAGAATCGATCTGGAAGCCATCCGCCGCCTGCGGCACAATGGCGAATCAGCAGGAAGCTTGACATGAATTTGAAGAAGTGGCTCGCCACCGCCATGGTCGTGGCATTTGTCGGCGTGGGCGCCTGGGTATTTCTCGGGACCGGCACGTCGCCCGCACCGCAGTCCACATTCGTTCTGCTCGATGGCAGCACCAGGACGACCGAGCAGATGAAGGGCAAGGTCACGCTGGTCAATTTCTGGGCCACCAGTTGCACGACCTGCGTGGCGGAGATGCCCGAGATCATCGCCACGCATGAAAAGTACAAATCCAAGGGCTTCGACACGCTCGCCGTGGCCATGAGCTATGACCCGCCCGCCTACGTGGTGAACTTCGCCGAATCCCGCAAGCTGCCCTTCCAGGTGGCGATCGACAATACGGGCGCCAATGCCAAGGCCTGGGGCGACGTGCAGCTCACGCCCTCCACCTTCATCGTGGACAAGCAGGGCAAGATCGTCAAATCCTTCGTCGGCGCCCCCGACTTTGCCGAGCTGCACAAGCTGATCGAGAAGCTGCTCGCCGAGGCCTGACGCCGCCCGCCCCCAAAACGACAGAGGCCGGCTTCCCGCGCGGGAGCCGGCCTCTTGCTTTTTCCTCAGGCGTTCAGCAAAAACGCATGCTTACTTGCTGCGATACGCGTCGTGGCAGGACTTGCAGGTATTGGCGGTGGGGCCAAAAGCGGCTTTCAGCGCCTCCAGCGTGCCGGTCTTGGCGGCGGCGGCAAGCTTGGCGGACTCGGCTTCGAACTTGTCCGCATGCTCCTTGAACTTCTCGGGCTCGAGCCAGATGTCCGGCTTGGACTTGTTCGGCGCGCCCTTTTCGGTGCCCGGACCAAAGCCCGCCCATGGCAGCTTCGCCATGTAGGCCACGACGTCGGCATTTTCCTGCGCGGCCTTGGCATCGAAGGGAATCTTGCCCTGAGCCATCCCGCCCAGGCGGGAGAAATGCTGCCCCAGCACGAACAGCGAGCCCTGGCGGTACTTGATGGCATCTTCGGGTTTCGCAAATTGCGCAGATGCGGGCATTGACAACAGCGCGCCGGCCGACAGGGCCGTGACCATGGCAAGAGCTTTGACGTTCATGGGGCAACCTTTCTTTGAATTGGTAAATGCAAAAGTAATAGCGGGCACTGGATCAGATCAAGCTATTGGTTCGGTTTTAACCACCACATCGGCCTGTTTGCCCTCTATCATCGGTCATTGTGTACGCATCCCGCGGGAAACGCACAATAATCGCGCCTCTTTTCAATCTCGATCATAGACAAGACGCCATGCCTAAAACTTCCGTCCGCATATGGGATCTGCCCACACGCCTCTTTCACTGGATTCTGGCGGCCTGTGTCATCGCGCTGGTGGTGAGCGCCAAGATGAACGCCATGGACTGCCACTTCCTCCTGGGATACGCGGTGCTGGCCTTGCTGCTGTTTCGCCTGGTGTGGGGCGTCTTCGGCGGATACTGGTCGCGCTTTGCAAGCTTCATGTACACGCCCGCGCAATTCGCCCGCTACCTGAGCGGCAAGGAGGACCACGGCGCCGGCCACTCCCCCATGGGCGCGCTCTCGGTGCTGGCCCTGCTGGCGGTGCTCTGCCTGCAGGTGGCGAGCGGCCTGATGAGCGACGACGAGATTTCCGTCTCCGGCCCCCTCACCAGGTTCGTCTCGGGCGAATGGGTCAGCACGGCGACCTGGTGGCACGCCAGGCTTGGGCAGTACCTGCTCTACGCGCTGGTCGCCCTGCACGTGCTGGCCATCGCCATCTATGCGCTTCGCGGCAAGAAACTCGTGGGCCCGATGATCACCGGCGACAAGCAGCTGCCGCCTGAAACCCGCGCCTCGCGGGACAGCGTGGCGACGCGTCTGGCGGCCCTGGTGCTCATGGCCTGCGCCGCCGGCGTAGGCTGGTGGGTATCCACCTTAGGGTCATTCTGAAATGGCCGATGAAGCAGGTACGACTACACTGGGACATCGCCGTTATGTGCCTGAGGCTCGACTGCCTGCGGTCTGCGGAACACGCAGCACCCGCGGCAAGCCGCTTTCCTGCCCTTGATTGCCTGTGGACAACCCTTCGCACTCCATTACCCTGAGCACTCCCACGCAACTCCACGAGATGGATCTGGTGCGTGAAATCTTCCGTGAATATGCCGCCTCGCTGGACATTGACCTCTCGTTCCAGGACTTCGATGAAGAGTTGAGCACGCTGCCCGGAGAATATGCCACGCCGCGCGGCCAGATCCTGCTGGCCTTCGTGGACGGAAACCTCGCTGGCTGCTGCGCGCTCAGGCCGCTGGATACGGTCGACTACACCAATTCCGCCGAGATGAAGCGCCTGTACGTGCGCAAGGCGTTCCGAGGCTTCGGGCTTGGCCGCCAACTCGTGGAAGGCATTCTGGATACCGCCCGTCTTTGCGGCTATACGTCCGTGCTGCTCGACACGCTGGACGGCATGGAGTCCGCCAGGGCCTTGTACACGGATCTGGGCTTCGAGGAAATCCCGCCCTACTACCACAATCCGCTGGCTGGCTCCCACTATCTCAAGGTCGATCTGGACTGACCGGCCCTGCCGGACGCAGCAAGAGACGGGGCAACGGGAAGAAAAAAAGCCGCCACACCGTGAGGTGGAGCGGCTTTGGCATTGTGCATCCGCCATCAAGGGCCGATGCGGGGCGGGCTTCAGGCCCTGGCCTGCTTGAGCAGGGTATCGGCGTCGCTCACCTCGAACTTGCCCGGGCCTTCCACATTCAGGGTCACGACCTTGCCGTCCTTGACCAGCATGGAATAACGGTTGCTGCGAAGGCCCAGGCCCTTGCCGTTCAGGTCCAGCGTCAGGCCCGCTGCCTTGGCGAAAGCGGCATCGCCATCCGCCAGCATGCGCACCTTGCCGTCGGTCTTCTGGTCACGCGCCCATGCGCCCATCACGAACGCATCGTTCACGGCCAGGCACCAGATTTCATCCACGCCGGCAGCCTTGAGTTCGGCCGCTTTTTCCACGTAGCCGGGAACATGCTTTGCGGAGCAGGTGGGCGTGAATGCGCCGGGCACGGCAAAGAGCGCAATCGTCTTGCCGGCGGCGGCTTTCTGGACATCGACGGCGTTGGGGCCGAGGCTGCAGCCATTGCCTTCGACTTCGGAATACTCCATCAGCGTGGTTGCGGGAAGGGTGTCACCAACTTTGATCATGGCTTGTTGCTCCTGTTGAGATGAATGGAAAGGTGCCAGCAGCGAAAGTGAGGCGCGCGGATACGCCACCACACCTGACTGCCGAGCCCAAAAACAAAAACGACCCACATTGTGGGTCGTTTCGTCAGGCCTTGCAGCCGGTGAAGCCTTTAAGGCTTACACGATTGCAGCCTTTTGCACCAAGCGGGTGGCAACCCAGTTCTTGGTCTTGGACAGCGGGCGGCTTTCCGTGATTTCGATGGTGTCACCCATCTTGTACTCACCCTTTTCGTCGTGCGCGTGGTACTTGCTCGACTTGATCATGATCTTGTCATAGATCGGGTGCTTCACGCGGCGCTCAACGAGCACCGTCACGGTCTTCTCACGCTTGTCGCTCACCACCTTGCCAATCAAGGTGCGCTTGAGGGATTTTTTAGCTTCCGTCATGTCGGCTCCTGATTACTTGGCGGCTTGCTTTTCAGCAAGAATGGTCTTCGCACGGGCGATGTCACGGCGCGTGTTGCGCAGCGTGGTGGTATTGCCCAATTGTTGCGTAGCCTTTTGCATGCGCAGGCCAAAGTGCGCCTTTTGCAGGGCTTTCACTTCGGCTTCGAGGCCAGCTACGTCTTTTTGGCGGAGTTCAGCAGATTTAGTCATTTCTCATATCTCCTGATCAAGCACCAATTTGACGTGTCACGAACGTCGTGCGCAGCGGCAGCTTGGCAGCGGCCAGGCGGAACGCTTCACGAGCCAGCTCTTCAGGCACGCCCACGATTTCGTAGAGCACCTTGCCGGGCTGGATCTCGGCCACGTAATACTCCGGATTACCCTTACCGTTACCCATACGGACTTCGGCAGGCTTCGTGGAGATTGGCTTGTCGGGGAACACACGGATCCAGATACGGCCACCGCGCTTGACGTGGCGAGAGATCGCACGGCGAGCGGCTTCGATCTGGCGGGCCGTCAGACGGCCACGGTCCGTGGACTTCAAACCGAAATCGCCGAAGGCAACGGAGTTGCCGCGTGTGGCGATACCGGTGTTGCGGCCTTTTTGTTCCTTACGGAACTTGCGGCGTGCAGGTTGCAGCATCTTTATTCTCCTTTACCGTCCGCTGCTGTAGCGGGCGCGTCAGTCTTGCGAACGCGCTTAACGGAATCGGCACCAGCGCCGGCAGGCTTGTCGCTACCGTCTGCAGGAGCCACATTACCACCAGCGGCACGACGTGGACCACGCGATGGACGATCGCCATTGCGGTTGTCACGGCGTGGGCCGCGTGGACGGCGCTCTTCTTCAGGACGTGGCGTTTCTGCGGCTGGCAGATCGTTACGACCCAGAGTGTCACCCTTGTAGACCCACACCTTCACGCCGATCACACCATAGGTGGTCTTGGCTTCGGAGGTGCCGTAATCGATGTCGGCGCGCAGGGTGTGCAGTGGCACACGGCCTTCGCGGTACCACTCGGTACGTGCGATTTCGATACCGTTCAGACGGCCGGACGACATGATCTTGATGCCCTGGGCACCCAGACGCATGGCGTTCTGCATGGCACGCTTCATGGCGCGACGGAACATGATGCGCTTTTCGAGCTGCTGGGTGATCGAGTCGGCGATCAGCTTGGCATCGATTTCAGGCTTGCGCACTTCTTCGATGTTCACAGCCACGGGCACGCCCAGGCGAGCAGCGAGTTCCTTCTTCAGGGCCTCGATGTCTTCACCCTTCTTGCCGATCACCACACCAGGACGAGCCGAGTAAATGGTGATACGGGCGTTCTTGGCAGGACGCTCGATCAGAACGCGTGCCACGGCAGCGTTCTTCAGCTTCTCTTTCAGGTACTCACGAACCTTGATGTCTTCGGCCAGCATGCCGGCGAAGTCACGGTTGCTTGCGTACCAGCGGCTAGCCCAGTTGCGGCTCACCGCCAGACGGAAGCCGGTAGGATGGATTTTCTGTCCCATATTCTTCCTTTAGGCCTCAGTTACCCACGGTCACATAAATGTGGCAGGTAGGCTTGCTGATGCGGTTGCCGCGGCCCTTGGCGCGAGCGGTAAAACGCTTGAGCGTCGTGCCCTGCTCGACGAAGATGGTCTTGACCTTCAATTCATCGATGTCAGCGCCGTCGTTGTGCTCAGCGTTGGCGATAGCGGACTCCAGAACCTTCTTGACGATCACAGCAGCTTTTTTCTGCGTGAACTCGAGAATGTTCAGAGCTTGGTCAACCTTCTTGCCGCGAATCAGATCCGCAACCAGACGGCCTTTGTCAACCGACAGGCGAACGCCGCGGAGGACTGCACGTGTTTCAGACATGGTCTACTCCTTACTTCTTCGCTTTTTTATCAGCTGGGTGACCCTTGAAGGTGCGCGTCAGGGCGAATTCGCCCAGCTTGTGGCCCACCATCTGGTCGGTAACGTAGACCGGCACGTGCTGCTTGCCGTTGTGCACGGCAATGGTCAGACCGATGAACTCGGGCA
>NZ_JBEBOW010000095.1:0-15482 GCF_040396215.1 Diaphorobacter ruginosibacter
GAGATCAACGGGGCGCGCCCAGCAGGCGCTTGATGTCACGGTCCATGGGCAGCGCGTAGTCATGGCCGCGGATGATGCGGCTGTCTTCGGTGCGCACCAGCTTCAGGCTCACGTAGGTGAGGGTGGATGCGGGGGAGTACGTGCCCACCAGCACCATCGCGGCGTTGTGCTGGCGCGCGATGTCGCGCACTTCGCGCGACAGCAGCAGCTCGCCCGTGCCTTCGCGCACGAAGACGGTGCCGCGCAGCTTGATTTCCTTGACGTTGAAACCGGCCATGGCCATGTGGGTCGCGTACTGCTCGGACAGCGTGCGGCCCAGCGGCGCGGAACGCGTGGTGTCGTTGACATCGACCACGGTAGCCACCAGGACCGGCCCGGGACCGACGGCTTCCACGTCAAGGCCCGCCAGCAGCTTGCCCACGGCGTCCTTGCTGCTGTTCAGGAACGGACTTTCGCTGGCGTCCTTGTAGGTCGGCTCGATGCGAGCGACGGGCGCGCCGCCGCCGATACCCGCGCAACCCGCCATCACCGCGGCGGCGGCCAGTGCGAGTGTGAGCCTGGCGCAAGTCTTCATCTTCATCATGCTCATTGGCTCACCACCTTCATGTTGACCGGACGCATCTGGCTGGGCTTGGCGAACAGCGGCACATCGGCATTGGCCAGATAGTAGACATCCGTCGCGCGGGAGACGTACTGGCCGTCATGCGTGATGGAGACGGTCAGGATCACCTCGGTGTTCGAGCCCGAAGGGTGGCCTTCTTCCGAATAGGCGCCGACGTTGGCGTGGCCCGGAGTCTTCACAACCTGCGTGTGATAGGTAACTTCCAGGCGCTGGCCGGGCGTGCTCTGGACATGGGCTCCGGCATCGGTCAGGCGGGTGATCAGCAGGTCGCGGAAGCCCGCATCGAAGGCGCTGGGATTCGGGGGCAGCGCGACATACAGGGGTGTGTTGTCGGCAAAGCCCGCGCGCGCCAGGCTCGCGCGTGTCTGCGCGGCGACGTCGTACGACATCGCATCCCAATGGCCTGCCGCGCGCACCTTGTATTGGCTGGTCGTTTCGAAATTCTTCGCAAGCGGCACCGGCGCGGCGCAGCCGGTCAATGCCGCAGCCAGGCCGGCAACTGCCGCGGCCAGCCCGAGCTTTTGGTAAATAGCCATTTTTCCCTCCATACCAACAAACGGCGAGGCGCATGAGGGCGCCCCGTGATTACTATCGATTTTGTGCAGAGACGTTACAAAAAACAAGAAAAATTGCGGCAAGGGTTTATTGCTCATGCAATTTTGTTGTTTTGTTCGCAGTTTCTTACAACCAGGCGATTTTCACGAAAGTAAAAAGATCCCTCCCATGCTTCTCCGCAGCCCCCCGAGGGGCGGTTTTGTCGTGGGGCGGCCCGGCGACAAAAAAAGAAAAGGGTGCCGAACCGGCACCCTTCGCCTGTTTCCGCCCCGGCCCGGAGCCGGGCGGGCCGTCGCGTTACGCGGCGCGCTTTTGCAGGATGTCGAAAGCCGGCAGGGTCTTGCCCTCCAGCACCTCGAGGAAAGCGCCGCCGCCGGTGGAGATGTAGCCCACGTCCTTTTCTATGCCGTATTTTGCGATCGCCGCCAGCGTGTCGCCGCCCCCCGCGATGCTGAACGCGCTGGATTCGGCGATGGCCTGGGCGATGGCCTTGGTGCCGCCCGCGAACTGGTCGAATTCAAACACGCCCACCGGGCCGTTCCAGACGATGGTGCCCGCCGCCTTGAGCTGCGCGGCCAGCCTGGCGGCGGTGTCCGGGCCGATGTCGAGGATCATGTCGTCGTCCGCCACTTCGCTGGCCTGCTTGACGGTAGCGACGGCGTCGGCGGCGAAGTTCTTGGCGACCACCACGTCGGTCGGGATCGGCACTTCGGCGCCGCGCGCCTTCATGGACTCGATCACCGCCCTGGCGTCGTCCAGCAGATCGGGCTCCGCCAGTGATTTGCCGATCTTCAGGCCGGCGGCCAGCATGAAGGTGTTGGCGATGCCGCCGCCGACGATCAGGCCGTCCACGTTCTTCGAGAGGCTTTGCAAAATGGTCAGCTTGGTCGACACCTTGGAGCCCGCGACGATGGCGATCAGCGGACGCCTGGGGTTGGCCAGCGCCTTGGTGATGGCGTCGATTTCCGCGGCCAGCAGCGGGCCTGCGCAGGCGATCCGGGCATATTCGGCGATGCCGTAGGTCGTGCCTTCGGCGCGGTGCGCGGTGCCGAAGGCATCGTTGACGTAGATGTCGCACAGCATGGCCATTTTCCGGGCCAGTTCGGGGTTGTTCTTCTTCTCGCCCTTGTTGAGGCGGCAATTCTCCAGCAGCACGAGCTGGCCGGGCTGGACTTCGACGCCATCGACCCAGTCAGCCACCACGGGGATGTCCCGGCCCATCAATTCGGACAGGCGCTCGGCCACCGGCTTGAGGGAGTCCTGGGGCTTGAACTCGCCCTCGGTGGGACGGCCCAGATGGCTGGTCACCATCACGGCCGCGCCCGCGTCCAGCGCCATCTGGATGCAGGGGATTGATGCGCGAATGCGCGTATCTTCGGTGATCTTGCCGTTATCGTCCTGGGGGACGTTCAGGTCTGCACGGATGAAAACGCGCTGCCCGCGAGCCTTGCCTTGGGCGCAGATGTCGGAAAAACGAAGAATTTGCATGGTGGGTTCCAGGAGATGGATACGGGCGGCGCTCTGTCACGGCGCCGACATGAAACTGCCGGAATTGTAGGGGCCGTGGCTGACGCCGGGCTTCATGCGAGGGCTTTTGCGGCGTCGCGCCGGAGATTTCGGGCGCGACGCGGATGTATCCGGAGGCGTCCGGAGCGTCGAAGGCCCTACCAGCCCAGGCCGATGTGCAGCGGCAGGTAGATGATCATGCCCACCAGGATCGTGCCCAGGATGCCGCGCCGACTGTAGTAATAGATCACCGCGCCAGCCAGGGCGGGCAGGCGTGCATCCTTGAGCGTATGGATGAGCTCGCCCTGCGTCATGAACAGCTCGGGCACGATGACCGCGCCCAGGGCGGCCAGCGGCGCATACTTCAGGCCGCGCCGCAGCCATTCCGGCATGGGCAGTTCCTTGTCTGAAATCATGAAGAAGGAACGGGTGACCAGGGTGATGATCGCCAGCCCGATGGTGGCGATGATCATTTCGAGCGCGTACATCATTGCTTGGGTTCCCCGGGCTGATCCTGCGGGGGCGCCGCCATGGCGTCATGCACCGCCCGGGCTTTCTTCAGGCGCTTCATGTTGTGGTCCACGGTCTCGAACGTGAGGCCCGCCGCCACCGCCGCCACCACGGCCACCAGGATGTTCATCTTCAGCGGCAGCGCGAACGCGGCGATGGCGGCCGTGCCGGCGACCGCAGTGGCCAGCAGCGTGAAGCGGTCATTGACCATGGAAAGCAGGATGCCCAGCAGCGCCAGCACACCCGCGAACCCCAATCCCCACGACAACGGGATCGCATTGGCCAGCAACATGCCCGCAATGGACGGTATCTGCCACATCAACCAGTTGGTGGAGGCGGAACCGGCGAAATAGGGGATCTGCTCGGGCTGGGGCTTGAGTTCGGGAAATCGCTTCATGAAGCCGACAAAAATGACGTCCCCGCTGAAATATCCGAGCAGAAGACGCTTTTTTCGAGGAAGCTGGTAAAAATAGTCGCGCCACATCTGGCTGAAGATCACGAAGCGCAGGTTCACGCAGGCGGCGGTGAGCCAGATCACCCACAGCGGCGCGCCCGCCACCAGGAGCGGCAGCACCGCCAGTTGCGCGCTGCCGGCGTAGATCATCAGTGACATGAAGATGGACAGCGGCACGGAAAGACCGCTCTTGACCATGGCCACGCCGGTCACCAGCGCCCATGCGGCAATGCCGATGCCGGTGCCCATCATGTCCGTCACGCCGAGCCTGAAATACGGCTCGCGCCTCATTGCTTGCCATTGCGTCCATTGTTCGCCCGCCCATTGCCTAAGGCGCGTCATGTGTTCTGTCATGGAAGGACGGGTCATTTCAAGGCGGGCCGTTTCTGTTTCTGTATCTCTCTGGAGCGTGCTCGGATGGAAGGTCAGGCAGTCTGGTTGTCGGTTCCGAAAATATCGCCGGGGTTGAGGACAAATCCGCGCAGGAAGTCGGCAAAAGCAAGCCGCTTGCCGCCGGCACGCTGTAGCAGCGTGAGACGCAGCACGCTGGATTCGCCGCATGCGACGTCGATGCCTTGCGGTGTGATCGCCAGGATTTGACCTACGTCTACATTGTGCCTGCCCGATCCCGACTTTGCTGGCGCCTCCCATGCCGATTCCATTTCCGCAAGCGCTTCGCACGACCAGATCTTGATGGTTTCTCCGTGGAAAGTGGTCGTGGCGCCGGGAAATGGATCGAATGCCCGCACGCGGCGCGAGATGACGCGGGCGTGGTCGCGCCAGTCGATGGCGCTTTCCGCCTTGTCGATCTTGTGCGCATAGGTCACGCCTTCCCCGGGCTGCCGGGTTGGCGTCAGGCCGCCGCAGGCAGCGAGCTCCAGAGCCTCGACGATCAGGCGGCCGCCCAGTTGCGCGAGCCTGTCGTGCAGGGCGGCCGTGGTGTCCTGCTCCGAAATGGGCAGCGCCTCCATCAGGAGCATGTCGCCGGTGTCCAGGCCGGCGTCCATCTGCATGATGGTGACGCCGGTCTGCGCATCGCCCGCCTCGATGGCGCGGTGGATGGGCGCCGCGCCGCGCCAGCGCGGCAGCAGGCTGGCGTGGATGTTCAGGCAGCCCAGGCGCGGCCAGTCGAGCACCCACTGCGGCAGGATCAGCCCATAGGCGGCCACCACCATCGCGTCGGCGCCGCTGGCGAGCAGGGCTTCGCGGGCCGCCGCCGCATCTTCCGGATACTTGCCGTCCAGGCGCAGGCTGCGCGGCTGGCTCACGGGGATGCCGTGCTCCAGTGCGCATTGTTTGACCGGCGACGCCTGGAGTTTCATGCCCCGGCCGGCAGGACGGTCGGGCTGGGTGAGCGCGAGTGGAACCTCGAATCCGGCGGCGATGAGGCGTTCGAGCGCGACGGCTGCGAATTCAGGAGTGCCTGCAAAAACTATCTTCATGGCAAATCTCGGTGTGGGGGCGGCCGCTGCGCGGCGCTCTGGGCGGGCGATGAAGGGCGAGCGGCACAGCCGCGGTGCATTCGGTTCAGGAGACCCGGTTGTCGTCCGCGGTGGGCTCGTCGGTGAACATGACCTTGGCGACGTGGCCATCTTCGCCGATGTGGATGTGAGCGAGCCTGCGCAGGTTGAAATCGTCCATGAAGCGGTAGGTCCAGACCTTGCCCCTGAAACTGGCGACTTCGGTGATCTCGTAGGGCGGGCCGTAGTAATCGAGTACGCTCTGGCGCGTCCAGCCGACAGGCGTGCTGGACAGGTGCTGGAAATCGAGCACCTGCGTGATGGACCGCATCCTGCCCTGCGCGTCGAAGTCCACGTGGAAGACCTCGCGGCCCATGGGCAGGGTGGAGTAGAGCCAGCGCTCGCCGCCTTCGGGCAGTGCCTTGACGGACAGCGGCAGGCCCATGCGCGAGCGCACCTCCGAGGACGGCGCGCCGGGTTCCGGCCGGGTGAAGCTGGCGCAGGCCGTCAGCGCCAGCGTCAGGGCGACGGCCAGCATGGCCATGGCGATCCAGCGCCAGGCAGGACGCGAAGCGCCTGCCGCGGCTGCGGTCATGCCCGCTCCTCGTTCTTCTTCTGCTTGAGCAGCTTGGTCTTGATGCGGTTGCGCTTGAGGGGCGACAGGTATTCGACGAACACCTTGCCCAGCAGATGATCCAGCTCGTGCTGCACGCACACGGCCAGCAGGCCCTCGGCTTCGATCACGCGCGGCCGGCCGTCGCGGTCCAGGGCGCGGACGTGCGCTGCGGCGGAGCGCTCCACGCCGTCGTAGATGCCGGGAACGGACAGGCAGCCCTCGTCGCCGACGACTTTCTCGTCGCTGAGCCAGGTGATTTCGGGGTTGATCAGCACCATGGGCTGGTCGCGCTCCTCGGACACGTCGATCACCACGATGCGCTCGTGAATGTCGACCTGTGTTGCCGCCAGGCCGATGCCGTTGGCGTCATACATGGTTGCGAGCATGTCGTCGATCACGCCGAGGATGCGTTCATCCACGGCTTCGACAGGCTTGGCGACCTTGTGCAGCCGGGGGTCTGGGTAACAAAGAATAGGAAGAATTGCCATGTCCGGAGGAAGAATATGTCGCTATTTTCGCCACTTTTGCTGATTCCTGCGGGGCGCGGACGCAATAATCATTGCTCTATCAAGGGCTTGAACAGAGAATTCGAGATCGTTTGTAACTTTGTGCGTGCAAAAGCCAAGAAATATTTTCTATGGCTTGCTAAAGCAATATGGTCGTTGAGAGGGCGAATTCAATGCGTGAGAAGATGAATAAGATGTCTGGCCAGTCGAAAACGCATGCGCCGTGGACGGTGGCAGCCGTGGCATTGATCGCGGGAGCCATGGCGGGTTTCGGCGCGCAGGCGCAGACGTCGCATCACACAGTTACATCCGCGCAGCGCGCGACGGCACAGCAGGTGGCCGCGCGCGGCGTGCCGGTTTCCGAGCTGGCGCCCAATGCGCCCGACACCTACGTGGTCAAGCGCGGCGATACGCTGTGGGCCATCTCCGGGCTGTACCTGAACCGGCCCTGGCGCTGGCCCGAGCTGTGGGGCATGAACATGCAGGCCATCCACAACCCGCACCTGATCTATCCGGGCCAGACGCTCTATCTGGAAAAGACGGGCGGCTATGCGCGGCTTTCCACCAGAGCCGGCGCCGCGGGCGACACCGAGACCGTGCGGATCACGCCGCGCACGCGCATGGACAGCGTATCCGGCTCGGCCCTGCCCACCCTGCAGCAGCACCTGATCGAGCCGTTCCTGGTTGAGCCCGAGATCGTTGACGAACAAACGCTCGAGCAGGCTCCGCGCATCGTCGCTTCGTCGCAGACGCGCTCCATCCTTGGCAGCGGCGACCGTGTCTATGCCCGCAGCGCCACGGGCAGCCAGCTCTCGATGGATCCGGGCGACACCCGCGATTTCCGCCTGTTCCGCAACGCCGTTCCGCTCAAGGATCCTGATACGGGGCGCATCCTGGGCTATGAGGCCCAGTACGTGGGGCGTGCGGAAATGGTGCGCGGCGAGTCGGAGGAGGTCAGCTCCAATGGCCGGGGCGGCACGACTGCCGATCCGGTGCCCGCCACCCTGGACATCATGTCGGTCAAGGAAGAAGTGCGGATCGGCGACCGCCTGCTGCCCATGGCGCAGCGCAGTTTCATGAACTTCGTGCCGCGCGCTCCGTTCGATGATGTGGATGCGCGCGTGGTTTCGATCTACGGCAGTGTCACCGTTGACAACGCCGGCCAGAATCAGGTGGTATCCATCAACCGTGGTGCCGTCGATGGACTGGAGCCCGGCATGATCCTCACCGTGCTGACCAGGGGCGACCGCATTCGCGACAGGACCGACTCGCGCCGCTCCATGATCAAGCTGCCCAGCGAAGCCAATGGCATGGCCATGGTGTTCCGCACGTTCGACCATGTGTCGTATGTGCTGCTGCTGCAGATGCGCTATGCCGTGGGCGTGGGCGACCGGCTGGTCAGCCCGCAGTAAACGCCGCATCGGCGCGGCGGCAACGCAGCGGCGCCGCCACGTAACGAGGGAAATGCCGGTTCGCCAGCGCGGGCCGGCATTTCTTTTTCGGGAAGGGCAAATGCATGCAGATCGATGAATTGACGGCCTGGCTGAGGCTCATGGGAACGCCGGGCGTGGGCAACCAATCGGCGCGCCGCCTGCTCGCCGCGTTCGGCATGCCGCAAAACGTCTTCGTGCAGCCGCTCGCCGCGCTGCAAGGCTGCGTCAGCGCCGCGCAGGCGCGGGCGCTGCTCGCGCCGCCGCCGGAGTTGCAGGAGCAGGTGCAACGGACCATGCAGTGGCTGGAGCTTGCGGCCAGCCAGCCGGACATGCCCGCCCGCACAATCTGCACCCTGGGCGATCCCGGCTATCCCGAAAGCCTTCTGGCCACCGAAGATCCTCCCTTGATGCTGTACCTCGAAGGCGCAAGATCGCTGCTGCAAGGCGGGGGGCTGGCGGCTGCGGGCGCGCAGTGCCTGGCCATGGTGGGAAGCCGCAACCCATCGCCCCAGGGGCGGGACAACGCCCGCCTGTTCGCCAGGGCGCTGCGCGAAGCGGGACTCACCATCGTCTCCGGGCTGGCCCTGGGCATCGACGCCGCCGCGCACGAGGGCGCGCTCGAAGCCCCTGCCCAGCCATCCACGGCGGCAACGATCGCGGTGGTGGGAACGGGCCTTGACAGCATCTATCCGCGCTCCAACCGGGAACTGGCTGGGCGCATCGCGCGCAGCGGCATCCTGGTGAGCGAGTACCCGCTGGGAACGCCGCCCCTGGCCGCCAACTTTCCCAAGCGCAACCGCATCATCTCCGGCCTGTCGCTGGGCACGCTGGTGGTGGAGGCGGCCATGGCATCGGGCTCGCTCATCACCGCGCGCCTGGCCAGCGAGCAGGGCCGCGAAGTATTTGCCATTCCCGGCTCCATCCACGCGCCGCAGTCACGCGGCTGCCACGCCTTGTTGCGCCAGGGTGCGAAGCTGGTGGAATCCGCTCAGGACGTGCTGGAGGAATTGAGCGCGCAGCGCCCGGGCCGCGCCAGTCCACCCGACACGCCGCCGCGCGAGTCTGGCGCCGCAGGCGCGGCCGACGTGCCGCTGCCGCAGGAGCAGCGCGATCTGCTGGACGCGCTCGGCTTCGACCCCATGGGGCTCGACGCCCTGGTGGCCCGCACCGGCTGGGATGCGGCGGCGTTGCAGGTGCAGTTGCTGCAGCTCGAACTCGACGGGCATGTGGCGAGGCTGCCGGGCGGTCTTTATCAGCGCATGGCGAATGGATGATTGATTGCCGGATACCGATCGCGTCAGGCGGTAGAAAAGCCGCCAGGGGCGAACCCCGGGCGGCCTGGATCGTGCGATGCGCCGCCACGCGGCGGCTGGCGTCAGAGCCCCAGCATCAGCTTCAGGTTCTGCACGGCCGCGCCGCTCGCGCCCTTGCCGAGATTGTCAAGGCGCGCCACGAGCACGGCGTGCCGGTAGCGGTCGCTGCCATAGACGCGGATTTCCAGCTTGTTCGTGTCCTTGAGCGCGACGGCGTCCAGCTTGCCATCCTCGGTGGCGGGCAGCACCTGCACCCAATGGTCGGGCGTGTCCGTGCCGGCGTAATGATCGGCCAGCGTCCTGTGCAGGTCGGCCACCGAAGGCGAGCCGGGCAGGGTGTCCAGGTGCAGCGGCAACTGCACCAGCATGCCCTGCGGGAAGTTGCCCACGGCGGGCACGAAGATCGGGCGGCGCGTCATTCCGGTGTACTTCATGATCTCCGGAATGTGCTTGTGCGACAGGCCCAGCGCATACAGCTCGAACGGCGCGGCGTTGCCGTGCTCATAGGCCTCGATCATGGTGCGGCCGCCGCCTGAATAGCCGCTCACGGAAGGCAGCGCGGCCGGGTAGTCGGCGGGAAGCAGTCCGGCATCCACCAGCGGGCGTAGCAGCGCGATGGCGCCGGTGGCGTAGCAGCCGGGATTGGCCACGCGCGTGGCCTGGCGCACCGCGTCGGCCTGGCCCGGCGCGAGTTCGGGAAACCCGAAAACCCAGCCCTCGGCCACGCGATGCGCGGTGGATGCGTCGATGATCTTGATCACCTTGCCGGTCTGCCGGCTCACCTCGTCCACCAGCGCGGCGGACTCGCGCGCGGCGTCGTCATGCAGGCACAGGATGACCAGATCGACGCCTTCGATCAGCGCGCGTTTGGCGGCGGGGTCCTTGCGCAGCTCGGGAGCAATGCTCACCAGTTCGACTTGCGGCATGGCCTGCAGGCGCTCGCGGATCTGCAATCCGGTCGTGCCAGCTTCGCCATCGATAAAGACTTTTGCCATGAGATTCTCCGGGGCCTGCAAAAAGGCATATTGTGGGATAAGTTATATCCACATTATTGGTGCGCCGCAACATGATACATTTATTAGTTGCCATGCTGATAAGAGCCCGCGGCCAGGCACCCTTTTCAGGCGCCGCCGGCCCGACCCGGATGCTTCCCGCCCAGATGCGGGGCATCGACGGCGAATCGAATGATTCACCGGGATCGTGCCGGTTGTTCTGATTGGCGTTCGGGCACCAACCACTTCTCCGAGAGACACCTCATGAAGATTCACGAGTACCAAGGCAAGGAAATCTTGCGTAGTTTCGGCGTGCCAGTTCCCCGTGGCATTCCAGCATTCACCGTTCAGGAAGCTGTTGAAGCAGCCCAGAAGCTGGGCGGACCGGTCTGGGTCGTCAAGGCCCAGATCCACGCCGGCGGCCGCGGCAAGGGCGGCGGCGTGAAGGTCGCCAAGACCATCGACGACGTGAAGGCCCTGGCTGGCCAGATCCTGGGCATGCAACTGGTCACGCACCAGACCGGCCCCGAAGGCCAGAAGGTCCGCCGCCTGTACATCGAAGACGGCGCCGACATCCAGAAGGAATACTACGTGTCGCTGGTCACCGACCGCGCCACCCAGAAGGTCGCCTTCATCGCCTCCAGCGAAGGCGGCATGGACATCGAGGAAGTGGCCCACTCCACTCCCGAGAAGATCATCACCGAATACATCGACCCGCTGACCGGCCTGTCCGCCGAGCAAGCCACCAAGATCGCCAACGCGATCGGCCTGCCCGCCGACTCGACCGCCCAGGCCGTGGACGTGTTCCAGAAGCTCTACAAGTGCTACATGGACACCGACGCATCGCTGGTCGAAATCAACCCGCTGAACCGCGACAGCAAGGGCAACATCATCGCCCTGGACGCCAAGTTCAACTTCGACTCCAACGCCCTGTTCCGCCACCCGGAAATCGTGGCCTTCCGCGACCTGGACGAAGAAGATCCTGCTGAAATCGAAGCTTCCAAGTTCGACCTGGCCTACATCAGCCTGGACGGCAACATCGGCTGCCTGGTGAACGGCGCAGGGCTGGCCATGGCCACCATGGACACCATCAAGCTGTTCGGCGGCGAGCCTGCCAACTTCCTGGACGTGGGCGGCGGCGCCACCCCCGAGAAGGTCACCGAAGCCTTCAAGATCATGCTCAAGAACCCCAAGGTCAAGGGCATCCTGGTCAACATCTTCGGCGGCATCATGAAGTGCGACACCATCGCCACCGGCGTGATCACCGCCTGCAAGGCCGTGAACCTGCAAGTGCCGCTGGTCGTGCGCATGAAGGGCACGAACGAAGAACTGGGCAAGAAGATGCTGGCCGAATCCGGCCTGCCCATCATCTCCGCAGACACGATGGCCGAAGCCGCCACCAAGATCGTCGCTGCCGTCAAGTAAGCCCTGGAGAGAAACACCATGTCTATCTACATCAACAAAGACACACGCGTCATCACCCAAGGCATCACGGGCAAGACGGGCCAGTTCCACACCGAGAAGTGCCAGGAATACGCGAACGGCAAGAACTGCTTCGTCGCGGGCGTGAACCCCAAGAAGGCTGGCGAAAAGATTTTCGACATCCCAATCTTCGGCTCCGTCAAGGAAGCCGCCAAGGAAACCGGCGCCACCGTCTCCGTGATCTACGTTCCGCCGGCAGGTGCCGCCGCCGCCATCTGGGAAGCCGTTGAAGCCGACCTCGACATGGCCATCTGCATCACCGAAGGCATCCCAGTGCGCGACATGCTGGAAGTGCGCAACAAGATGAAGGCCAAGGAAGCCGCCGGCGGCAAGAAGACGCTGCTGCTGGGCCCCAACTGCCCCGGCCTGATCACGCCTGACGAAATCAAGATCGGCATCATGCCCGGCCACATCCACAAGAAGGGCCGCATCGGCGTCGTATCCCGTTCCGGCACGCTGACCTACGAAGCCGTGGCGCAGCTGACCGAGCTGGGCATCGGCCAGTCGACCGCCGTCGGTATCGGTGGCGACCCGATCAACGGCCTCAAGCACATCGACGTGATGAAGGCTTTCAACGACGATCCAGACACTGACGCCGTCATCATGATCGGCGAAATCGGCGGTCCGGACGAGGCAGAAGCCGCCCGCTGGTGCAAGGACAACATGAAGAAGCCGATCGTCGGGTTCATCGCCGGCGTGACCGCCCCTCCGGGCAAGCGCATGGGCCACGCGGGCGCGCTGATCTCCGGCGGCGCCGACACGGCCGACGCCAAGCTCGCCATCATGGAAGAGTGTGGCTTCACGATCACGCGCAACCCATCCGAAATGGGCCGCCTGCTGCAAGGTCTGCTGAAATAATTTCATAGCAGCAAGACATTGCCAGCCGCTGCTTTGCGGCCTAAAGGTCTTAAATGCTTACGCATTTCTACGCATGACGAGGGCTTTTCGCCCTCCTAAACTGCGAACTCCAAAAAGAAACGCCAGCCTGATTCAGGCTGGCGTTTCGATTCATAACAGTGGAGTAACAATGGAATTCATAAGCACGCCCGACTTCTGGATCGGGCTGGTCAAGATCATCTGGATCAACATCATCCTGTCGGGCGACAACGCCGTCGTCATCGCGCTCGCGGCCCGCTCGCTTCCCCCTGAACAGCAAAAGAAAGCCATCGTGATCGGCTCGGGCGCGGCCGTGGTGCTGCGGATCGTGCTCACCGTGGTGGCGGCCAAGCTGCTGGAACTGTCGTTCCTGCAGATCATCGGCGGCTGCCTGCTGCTGTGGATCGGCTACCAGCTGCTGACCGGCGACGATGAAGAAGAAGGCGAATCCAGCGGCAACAAGGGCATGCTGGCCGCCGTGCGCACCATCCTGATCGCCGACCTCGTGATGAGCCTGGACAACGTGATCGCCGTGGCAGCCACGGCGCAAGGCAACATGGTTCTGCTGATCCTGGGCCTGGCCATCAGCATCCCGCTCGTGATCTTCGGCTCCACGCTCATGATCAAGCTCATGGAGCGCTTCCCCATCATCGTGGTGCTTGGCGCCGCGCTGATCGGCTGGGTGGGCGGTGAAACCATCGTCAACGACAACATCCTGCACGACTACGCCATCGCACACCCCTGGCTGCACTACGCCGCCGCCGCCGCTGGCGCGGTGCTCGTCGTGGCCGTCGGCAAGTTCATGAAGGCGCGCAACGAAGCCAAGGAGCAGGTCGCGGCCTGACCGCGCAAAACACGGACCGCGGCGGATACCGCGGCTCCGCGCATTCGATCAAAGGCAAGGCCTCCGCAAGGGGGCCTTGCTTTTTTATTGGCATCAGGGCTTCCATGCTTTCGCCGGACAATGGACGCATGCGGCGGGCCACGGCGGGAGAATGCGTGAAAAATCTTGATACAAGTCAAAAATCAGGGTTACCAACGTAGGCACGCAACGACGGATGGGTTGAAATATTCCAGCAGTTGACAATTAAATACTATCAGTATCTATTTGTAGTCTTGTGCCAACTATCATCACGCCAGGATATTTTCTTTTTGTAACTTGGCGCGACCACATCGGAAGACATGGGCCTCATGGGCCCAGGCCTCCCGGCAGGCCCTTGTGGTGAGGGGACAGCGCACGGCTCCATGCTCAACCATGATCCTCCGGTCAGCTCCTCCCTATGAATTCGCCGCGCTGACGGACGTCGGGCGCGTGCGCCCCAACAATGAAGACGCCGTCGGCGTCAACGAAGACATCGGCGTGGCCATCCTGGCCGACGGCATGGGCGGCTACAACGCGGGCGAAGTCGCCAGCGCCATGGCGGTGGACTACGTGAGCGCCCACATGCTGCGCATCCTCAAGGAGCTGGGCCCCGACTACAGCCCCGTCGAGTTGCGCATCGCGCTCGATATGTGCATCAACGGCGCCAACCGCAACATTCTCGAAGCCGCGCTCGCCAGCCCCCAGCAGCTCGGTATGGGCACCACGCTGGTCGTCGGCGTGTTCCAGCACGACCGGCTGATACTCGGCCACGTGGGCGATTCGCGCTGCTACCGCCTGCGCGACGGCGCGCTGCAGCAGCTCACGCGCGACCACTCCTGGCTGCAGGAGCAGCTCGACGCGGGCCTCATCACCGCCAAGCAGGCCCTGAACTCCGAATATGGCAACCTCGTCACGCGCGCTCTCGGCGTGGGCGCCAGCGTTCAAATCGAAATCAATGAATTCCCGGTGGAGCCGCAGGACCTGTACATTCTCTGCTCGGACGGACTCACCGACATGATCGACGACGCCGACCTCGCCGCGCTCGCCAAGGCGCCCGCGCCGCTGGCCGAAAAAGCCCAGCGCATGATCCAGCTGGCCAACGCCATGGGAGGGCGGGACAATATCAGCGTCGTCCTGGTCCAGGCCGCCGGCGAAAAACGCAAACCACACCAGCCCGGCCTCATGGCCAGACTGCTGCGCCCGCATTGAGCCCGATCCTTGCTAGTAATAGCGGCTACCCGAACACACTCGAACAAACACAAGGAAAAGAGCATGCCCAAGATGGTCGTATCGGTTGACGGCGTGGTGATCAAGGAAGTGCCGCTCACCAAGGAGCGCACCACCCTTGGCCGGCGCCCCTACAACGACGTCGTCATCGACAACCTCGCCGTCAGCGGAGAGCACGCGCTCATCCACATGAGCGGCGGCGACGTGGAAATCGAAGACCTTGGCAGCACCAACGGAACCCAGGTGAACGGCAGGGCCGTCAAGCGCCAGAAACTGCGCAGCGGCGACACCGTCGAACTTGGCCGCTACAAGCTGCGCTTCATCAACGAAGTCCCGAGCGACGCCGCCAACTATGAAAAGACCGTGCTTTTCAAGCCCGGCATGCCCCTGCTCAAGGTGCCCAACAGCCGCCCGGCCCCCCTCATGGCCGCGCCGCTGCAAGCCGACGTCAAGGTGCTCACCGGCTCGGCCGCGGGCCGCCAGGTCTCGCTGGTCAAGGTGGTCACCACCCTCGGCAAGCCCGGCGTGGCCGTGGCCTCCATCACCAAGCGCTCCCACGGCTTCGTGCTCGCCCACGTGGAGGGCGACGAACACCCCAGCCTCAACGGCAAACCCATAGGCGACCAGCCCGTGCAGCTCTCCGACGGCGACCTGATCGAGATCGTCGGCACCAGCATGCGTTTCATCCAGTGCTGACGCTGTTGATGAAAGCTATCGATGCTAACGATTTGATAACAATCTGTCTGCCAAAATTGTGTCGGGCGACACTTTTGCCCGAACAAAAATGTTACTTATCACAAGCAATGTGACACATGTTGACGCATAACTTGCAATTTATGCGTGTCAGGCGATAGTCAGACAGTTGGCACGGATGGTGCTTGGACAAGGCAAGGCTTGAGGCTCGGAGTAAACCTCAAGACTCTTATTCCTAACGATTCAACTCCGGGGAGAACTTAACTATGAAGCGTACGATGCAAAAGGGTTTCACCCTTATCGAATTGATGATCGTGGTGGCGATCATCGGTATTTTGGCTGCTGTGGCGTTGCCTGCTTATCAGGATTACACGA
>NZ_JBEBOW010000096.1:0-15230 GCF_040396215.1 Diaphorobacter ruginosibacter
GCGATGACGCGCAGGCTTCCGCCATGCTTGCGGAACAACGCCCACAGGGGTTCCAGCCGCTCGGACAGCCGCGTGGCGTCCTGCGCGTCTGCGGACCGGGCGGCGCGCATGATGGCCAGGGCCGTTCGCGGGAACAGGCCGCCGATCACCGAGTACCATGCTTCGCAGCCCGCGTTCAGGCCGGTGGCGGCGCAGGCATCGCCGCTGACGCCGATCGTCACATGCGCGGGAATCAGGGCGCGCAGCCGTTCGACCCGGGCGCGTGCCGCGGCGGGATCGGCCGGAACACCTGGAATCTTGATCGAGGCGACGTGAGGAAGCTGCGCGATGCGGCCATGCAGCTCGTCGCTGAACTCGAAATGCGTGGTGCCGGGGTTGTCGTACACGCACAGCGGCACCGAGAGCGAGCGGGACACGGCTTCAAAGAGACCGAACACTTCGTCGCCGGAGAGCTTCTGGTAGGACATCGGGGCCAGCAGCACGCCGCTCGCACCGGCCTTTTGCGCGTCCTGCGCCAGATCCAGCACGTCGCGCGTGCGCAGCGCGCCGATGCCCACGATCACCGGCACGTCGCCCGCATGGCGGACGGCGAGCTGCGCGATGCGCGATCGCTCGGCGCGGCTGAGGTAGGCATAGCTGCCGGTCGATCCCAGTGCGCCGATGGAGTCGACGCCGGCGGCGGCCAGGCGCTCGACCAGCCGCGCGAACGCCGCTTCGTCGATGGCTGTCTCGTTCATTGGGGTCAGCGGAAATGCGCTCAAGCCCGAAAACATGGTTTTTTCTCCGTATGAAATGGCTGGCGGGCGGGTTGTTCAGTCAGACGCGTCGCCGCCGGATGATGGCCAGTAATGGGCATCGGGCGTAGGCCGCGCGCCGAAGATCGCCTGGCCGACGCGCACCACCGTCGCGCCTTCCTCGATGGCGATTTCGTAGTCGCCGGACATGCCCATCGACAACTCGTCCAGGCAGATGCCGTCCGGCGCATCCTGGCGCAGCCGGTCACGCAGGTCGCGCAGAAGAATGAAGCACGCGCGCACCCGCTCGGCCTCGGCCGAGAACAGCGCCAGCGTCATCAGCCCGCGCACGCGCAGTGCGGAAAAGGCGGGCAGCTCGCGCAGGAATGCCGGCACTGCATCGGGATGCAGTCCGTACTTGCTGGCTTCGCCCGATGTATTGACCTGCACGAACACATCCAGCCCGCGGCCTTCGGCCTGCAGGCGGCGCTCCAGCGCCTGGGCGACGCGCAGGCTGTCCAGCGCCTGGAACTCGGTGGCGAAACGCGCCACCAGCCTGGCTTTGTTGGTCTGCAGGTGGCCGATCACCGACCATTGCAGATCGGCAAGATCCGCCATCGCTTCCCACTTTGCAAAGGCCTCCTGCGGCTTGTTTTCGCCGAACTGGCGGCAGCCGGCGGCGTAAGCCAGGCGGATGCTCGCCTCTTCCTTGGTCTTGCTCACGGGCAGCAGGCGCACGCTGGCGGGAGCCCGCCCGGCACGCGCGCATGCCGCCGCCATGCGCGCCCGAACCGCCGCGAGGTTGCGGCGAAAGTCCTCCAGGGACGCGGCCTCGGGCCAGCGGCCGTGCTGCCCATGCAAGGTGGTGGTTTGCGGGGAGATTCCAGCGTTCATGGCGCGAGCCTCGATGTCTGACGTCAATGGCGGGGAAAGAGGGCGGGAGGCCCGGGCCATTGTCTTGGATTATAATTGTCCTATGCCAAACTGTATCATGGCATAGATCGTCATGGAGAAAATTACTGGAAGAACGGCGGCGGAAATCTTTGACAGCATCCGCATGCTGGCGCAGACCGCCGCGTTGGCGCCGGGCCGGGACCTGCCGACGGTGCGCGATCTGGCCGCCAGGCTGGGCGTCAATCGCAATACCGTGTCGATGGCCTACAAGCGGCTTGCGGCAGCGGGGATCGCCGTGACGCAAGGCCGGCTGGGCACGGTCATCCGCGAGCAGCCGGACGCGGGCGAGCAGGAAGGCTCGTTGCCGGGTTCACCCCTGGCCGATCTGGGCAGCGGCAATCCCAACGCAGCGTGGCTCCCCGACGTTGGCGCGGCACGGGCCCGAACAACCTATCGCACGCATCTCTATGGCGAGCCTCCCATCGATCCGGAGCTGGAAATCGCGGGCCGTCGATGGTTGAAGGGGGACTGCCCCGATGACTTCGCGCTCAACCTGACGCATGGCTCGGTCGATGCGCTCGAGCGGCTGCTGGTGGCATATCTGGTGGCGGGGGACAAGGTGGCTGTGGAAGATCCGTGTTTCGTCAGCAGCGTGAATGCGCTGCGCATCGCCGGTCTTCAGGCCGTGGGCGTTCCCGTGGATGCGCAGGGGATGCTGGCCGAGGCGCTGGAGCAGGCCCTGGAGCAGGGGGCGCAGGCGGTCATCATCACGCCGCGCGCGCACAATCCGACCGGCTGCAGCCTCGGCCGCACGCGGGCGCGGAAAATCCGTGCGGTGCTGGCCCGTTACCCGCATGTGCTGGTCATTGCCGATGACCACTTCTCGCGCCTGGCGGTCACCGAATACCACGATGTCATTCCCCCCAGGGCTCGCCGATGGGCGCTGATTCGTTCCGTCTCCAAGATGTTCGGGCCGGACTTACGCCTGGCTTTCGTCGCCACTGACGAGCAGACCTCGCGGAGGCTGCGCCTGCGCCTGGCGCCGGGAACCAACTGGGTCAGCCATCTCTTGCAGGATGCCGTGGGTATGTGCCTGTCTTCGGCCGACGTGTCCGCGCAGATCGATCGAGCCCGCGAGGGCTATGCACGCGCCAGGGAAATCCTGGCGGCGGCGCTGGCTGAACAGGGGATCGCCGTTGCGATGCCTGCCGATGGCCTGAACCTGTGGTTGCCGTTGGAGGAGGACAGCCAGCCCGTGGTGCTGGCTTTGGCGCGGCGCGGCTGGATGGTGCGCGGCGGGGAGCCGTTCGGCGTGCAGATGCCGGCCCACGGTCTGCGCGTGACGATTTCGACCATGGATGAGGAAACGGCGCAGGCATTCGCGCGAGCGCTTCATGACGTGCTGCGCCGGTGAAGCGCTTGCGGCCCCATGGCGCATGCGGGCCTTCACGCATGGCGCGGATGCCGCTTCACAGCGCCGTATCCAGCACCATCATCAGCACGAACCCCGTCAGCAATCCGGCCGTGGCGAACGCTTCATGGCCCTTGCGATGGGACTCGGGAATGATCTCGTGGCTGATCACGAAAAGCATGGCCCCGGCGGCGAAGCCCAGGCCCCAGGGCAGGAGCAGCGCCGAGTGGCCGATGATGGCGGCGCCGGCCACCGCGCCCAGCGGCTCGACCAGGCCCGATGCGACGCCGAGCGCGATGGCGAAGCGGTGGCTGTACCCGGCGGCCAGCAATGCCGTGGCGACGACGAAGCCCTCCGGCACATCCTGAATGGCGATGCCGATCGCCAGCGCATTGGCGCGCAGTCCCTCGTTGCCCGCATAGCCGACGCCGATGGCCAGGCCCTCGGGAAGGTTGTGCAGAATGATCGCGAAGACGAACAGCCAGGTGCGCCGCAACTGCCCGGCATCGCTGCCCTCGCGGCCCTTGATGAAGTGCTCGTGGGGCAGCAGATGGTCCATGGCGAGCAGGGCCGCGCCACCCGTCAGGATGGCCATGCCCACGATGCCGCCGGCGGCCCAGCCGCTGCCGCCCAGCAGGCCGGCGGAGCGGGCGGCGTCCAGGCCGGGGATCACCAGCGAGAACGCGCTGGCCGCGAGCATCACACCCGCGCCGAAGCCGAACAGCGTGTCCTGCACGCGCTCGGAGGGCCGCTGGGCCAGCAGCACCGGCAGCGTCCCCAGCGCGGTCGCCAGCGCCGCGATGCTGCCGCCCAGCAGGGCGCTGCGCACTGGCGGCTGATGCTGGAGCATGTTCCAGATCTGCACGCACAAGGCCAGCAGCCCGGCCGCGCAGATGAGCAGTCCGATCAGGGTCTGAATGCGCAGCGGCTGGACTGCTGCCGGCGCGCAAGGGTCTTTGATGGGCATGGGTGCCTGGGAGATGGATGCCGCTGGCGTGCAGGCCTCAGCGTTTGAGCGCGGCCGCATGGCGGCGGGCCACTTCCGGCCAGTGGATCACATTGTAGAACGCGGCGATGTATTCGGGGCGGCGGTTCTGGTACTTGAGGTAGTAGGCATGCTCCCACACGTCGAGCCCCAGGATGGCGGTGTTGCCCGAGCCGATGCCCTGCATGGCCGGGTTGTCCTGATTGGCGGTGCTTTCCACGCCCAGCTTGCCCTGGGGGTTGACGGTAAGCCAGGCCCATCCGCTGCCGAAGCGGCTGAGCGCGGCTTTCGTGAACTCGGACTTGAACGCCTCCAGTCCGCCCAGATCGGCGTCGATGGCGCGGGCCAGGTCCGCGCCGGGCTCTCCTCCGCCCTGGGGCGACATGACCTCCCAGAACAGGCTGTGGTTGGCGTGTCCGCCGCCGTTGTTGCGCACCGGCAGGCGCAGCTTCTGGGGCAGGGCTTCGGTATGGGCGATCAGGGTTTCGATCGGCCACTGCGCGTACTCCGTTCCTTCGAGCGCCGCGTTGAGGTTGTTCACATAGGTCTGGTGGTGCCTGGAGTAATGAATCTCCATGGTCTGCGCGTCGATGTGGGGCTCCAGCGCGTCATAGGCATAGGCGAGCTTGGGAAGGGAATAGGGCATGGATGGCGTTCCTGTTCGTCAGGGAAGTGGATGAAAAACTGTGGCGGCCCATGAAGCCGTCAATGCAACAGGGCGCCGGGCTGGGGCATGTGCGCCCGGCATTCGCTCAGCGCCTTGTCGATGAGCGAATGCGCGCCATGCGCGGCGCGGTGCTCGCACAGGGCCGCATAGGTTTGCTGCAGATGCCTGCTTGCGGCAATCTGCAACGACTCCGATATCTCGTCGCCGTGCAGCAGCGCCATCAGCTTGTGGTGGGCGCAGATCAGGCATTCGGCCGCGCTGTGCGGATCGTCCATGTCGGCGTAGCAGTCCGCTATGTTCAGGTGCGCAACGATGAAGGCGGCGATCCGGTCGTCGTCGCAGACGTCCGTCTCCCCGGATGCCAGCAACTGATTCGCGGCCCGCAGGGCGCGTACGTGCCAGACCAGCGCATGCCGGGCGCAGCAGGCCTGGCTGGCCGCAAGGCCTTCGCGGGTCAGCCGCATCCATTCGTCGAGCAGGGGGTGCGGCTGCGCATCGCGCGCGCCGCCTTGGGAGGTGGATTGGGTCATTGCGCATCCTTTTCGCACAAGGGATCGGGGGCCAGCCGTTCGGTCTGGCCGCTGGGGTGCAGGCGAACGATGTTCAGGGCGCCGGGCTGCTCCACCAGCACGCAGGCCTTGCCGGTGCGCTTGCAGTGATCCGCCACGCGCCAGAACGCGCCGTGGCTCACGCATCCGGTCTGGCAGATCACCAGATCGGCGCAGCGCAGGCTGTGTTCGAGCCATCCGGGGTCGGCATGGGGCGCGCGCAGCACGCTGGCTTCGGTCTGCGAGAGGCCATGGATGTGGGTGGGCAGAATGTCCTGCGGACTGGCTCCGGCATCGCTGCCGGACAGATCCGCGATCGTGTCCAGCAGCTCATCGCGGTCTTCGCGCTCCCAGGCCAGCAGGCTGTCGCGCACGATGACCTTGGCGCGCTCGATGATGAGTTGCCCCTGCAGCCGCTCGATTTCGCGGCTCTGGCACCGGGCCTGGGCCGAGCACCGCCGCTGGGCTTCTCCATAGTGACGCAGGAGCACACCGTGCTCCTGCACCAGCTCACAATCGTCTTTTTCGAGGTATGGCATCACGCACCCGTTCTCAATCTCCTGGGCCGGGCAGGACGCTCCTGGCGGGGAGTTCCTGAGCCCAGTGTTCGATCAATATATTAAATGATACTCATTATCATTTGTATAACCAGGATATCGGTATTGATTTGTGTGGGCTTGCGGCCGCAACCCAGGAATGCGGCGAACAAAGCTATAATCAAAGACTTCGCTGAACTCCACAGTGGAGAAACCGATTGGAAAACAAGAACTGGTGGCCTGGTGCCTGTTCCGTTTTCCGCTCCAATTTCCAAAAAGGGAAGCTCAAAAGGCTTCCCTTTTTTGCCGATGGAGGACCGCATGCCCGATTGCCACGTCCGCAATGGGGCCATGTCGGTCGGGACACCTATATGCATATGCCGTGATACATGGCCGGGGCCGCACCGATGCGGTAAGCTGGTCTCCCCACGTATCAGGCGCCCCGATGGTGAAATTGGTAGACACTGCGGACTTAAAATCCGCCGCTTCCCTAACAGGGGCGTGCCGGTTCGATCCCGGCTCGGGGCACCACCTAGATTCAATATGTCACATTACAACGCACCCTTCGAAATCCACGTGCATGGACAAGTCCAACTGCGCAGCGATGCCGGTTTCGAGCAATTGCAGGAAGCGCTGCGTCCGCTGTGGAAATATGCGGGCGCGCGTTCCCTGGCCGATGGTGCAGCGAGCGCCTATGAGGAAGAGCCGGGCATCCAGTACGACGTGAAGACGCATCTGCTGCAGATGTGCTGGACCGTGCACGGCGATGAGGACTTCCGCCAGTCGCTTGACGAGATGTGCATGGGCCTGAACGAGCTGGCCGAGCAGGGCGCGGCCATCGAGGTGACGTTCTACGATGCCGAGTTCGACGACGAGGAAGGCGACGGTCCCGATGAAGACGCCGAGGCGCGTGATGATTTCGTCATGCTGTTCGTCGGCCCGACTCCGGCAGCCATCATGCAGGTGCAGCGCGATCTGCTGGTGCAGGACGTGATCAACATGATGGAGCGCCATTTCGATGCGTCCGAGCTGGGCGGCGTCGTCGCGGAGATCGACAAGCTGTTCAACCAGCGCTTTGATGCGCTGGTGAATTCGCTGGAGATCGGCAAGCCGCCACGCGGGCTGGGTGGCGGCAATGGCGGGCATGGCGGCGGCCGCCGCCCGCGTCATCTGCACTGATCGGCAGGCGGCCGGGGCGGTTGGCTCCGGCGGCTTTTAAGGCAGCGATCACATGGCTTCCTCACGTATTCGCGGCGCGACGGCGGTGAGCGCCGATCTTCCTTATCTGCGTGCCTACTCGCCCGCATTGCAGGGGCAGGCGCGGGCGTTGCTCGGGCAGGGGCGCCTTGGGGAAATCCTGGCCCGCAAGTACGGCGGCGCCCATGGCGTGCGCAGCGACAAGGCGCTGTATGACTACGCGCAGGAGCTCAAACAGCGTTACCTGCGCAACGCGGGCACCGTCAGCAAGGTGCTGTTCGACAACAAGATCCATGTCGTGCACCATGCGCTCGGCTTGCACACCAGCGTGTCGCGCGTGCAGGGCGGCCGGCTTGCCGCCAAGCACGAGATCCGCGTGGCGACGCTGTTCCGCCAGGGGCCGGAAGAATTCCTGCGCATGATCGTGGTGCATGAGCTGGCGCATCTGCGCGAGAAGGACCACGACAAGGCGTTCTACCAGCTATGCGCGCACATGGAGCCCGATTACCACCAGTTCGAGCTGGATACGCGGCTGTATCTCACGCACCTGGACCATGGCGGCGAGCCGCTGTGGGGCGACGCCTGAAGCGGCTGGCAGTAGTGCGGGCTGCCGCCTTTGTGTCATCGCCGCGAGGGCATTTCAGGCCGGCAGTGCCGAGCAATGGGTTGCGGGCAGGTCCAGCCATCGCCGGGCGGCGGCCTGCAGGGCGGGGAGTCGGCCCGTGGTGTAGAGATGTACCTGGCCGGAGCCCGTGTCGCGGTCCGATTCTGCCGCCAGGGTGCCTTGCTGCACGAGGATGCGCCGCGTCTGCCGCGCCACCGGGGCTCCGGTGTCGATGATGTGCACGTCGGCTCCCAGCAGCCTGCGCAGTTCGTCCTTGATGAAGACATAGTGCGTGCAGCCCAGCACCAGCGTGTCGATGTCTCCGGTGCGTACGCCGAAACTGCCGAGCATGCCCGCATAGCGCGCGCAGAGCCTGCGGATCTCCTGTGCTGACGGGCCATTGGCGGGGTCTTCTTCTTCCACGCCGCGCTCGATGGCGCTTACCAGTCCGTCGCAGGCCTGGGCGCGGAATTCCGTTCCATCCGAAAACGCCTGCCGCAGTTGTTCGAATCGCGCGCTTTGCACGGTGCCGCGCGTGGCGATCACGCCCACGCGGTGCGTCTGGCTGCTGCTGGCCGCGGGCTTGAGGGCGGGTTCCACTCCGATGACGGGCAGGTCTGGAAAGCTGCCGCGCAGCTGCGCGACGGCGGCCGTGGTGGCCGTGTTGCAGGCGACGACCAGGGCCTTGATTCGGTGCTCTTCCTGCAGGTAGCGGGCGATGGCGAGGGTGCGCCGTTCCACGAACTCATCGCCGCGCTCGCCATAGGGCGCATTGCCTGAATCGGCCAGGTAGACGAAGTTTTCGTGCGGCAGTTCGCGGCGCAATTCCCGCAGCACGCTCAGGCCTCCAATCCCGCTGTCGAACACGCCGATGGGTGAGGTGCAATGAGGTTGAGGCATGGCCGGATGAACTCCCGAATTCTCGTGCGGCACGCGAGGTGCTGATCAATCAATCAGCGATTGTCCCGCTTTTGGCCCGGGTCCGCAGCGGCGCCGTGCCTTGGCAGGCCATCGTCGCATAGCGGCCACCATGAAGCGCGTGATCGCACATGCTGGTGAAATGCAAGCCCCGCGTCCAGCGGCTCGTCCAGCAGCCCCGCGCGGATGCGCAGCACGCCCGCGAGGCTGGCGCGCCGGCTGTAGACCGGCGAGCCGCAGGAAGCGCAGAACGCGCGCAGCTTGCCGGGAGAGGATTCGAATTCCCTGAGCAGCTCTTGCCCGGAAATCCACTCGATCTGATTGACGGGCACGGGGATGTTGGCCGCCAGCGGCCCGCCCTGCGCCTTGCGGCACTGGCTGCAATGGCAGATCTGAATCGGCGCGAGCGGGCCGTGGATCGAAAATCTCACGCCGCCGCACAGGCAGGAGCCGGTGTGGGTTGCGTGCGAGCCGATGGGCGCTTGGTTGCCGCTGGGCATGGCGGTGCGCGGCCCGGTTCCTGGTTACCCCGCCTTGGCGTGCAGGCTGACCCAGGCGAGGAATTTTTCCATCCATGTGGTGAGGAACTGATGGCTTGCGGGGCCGATGCTGCCGTCCTGGTCGATCAGGCCGTCCTTCCATTGGATGAAGCCTTCGGGCTGCTGCATGGTGGGCATGTCGAGAAACACCAGGATGTTGCGCAGGTGCTGCTGGGCCATCGAGGTGGCGGGGCCGCCGCCTGAGGTGCCGATCACGCCGGCGGCGATGCCGTTCCACGCGCGGTCCTTGGGAGGGCGGCTGCCGGTGTCCAGCGCATTCTTGAGCAGCGCGGGCACCGAGCGGTTGTGCTCGGGCGTCACGAAGAGGATGCCGTCCTTGTTGCGGATCCTGTCCTTGAATTCGATGACGGAGGCAGGCAGCGCATCATCGTGGTCACGGTTGTACAAGGGTAGCTGGCCGATGTCGATGAATTCGAAATCCGCCTTGTCCGCGACCAGTTTGACCAGTGCCCTGGCCAGTTGCATGTTGATGGACGATTGGCTGTTGCTGCCGACGATGACGCCGATACGGGATTTGCTCATGCTGGATCTGCTCTTTGGAACGGGTTGAGGAATTTCGCTGCGGGGGATGGATCGGACGATAGCCGCGATCGCGGCGCGTCGGTGTAGGACACAAGGAAGCCGAAGGCGCAACGCCGCGGCAGCGTTCAGCGCTCCTTCATGAAAACCAGCGTGCGATTGTTGGCGGGCATGGCATTGTCCTCAATGAGCCGCAGCGAATGGCTGAGTGCGAGCGAGACGACGTCCTCGGCATTGCGGATGCCGCTGGCCGGGTCGCGCTGGCGCAGCATGGCGTCGAAGGCCCGGTTGCCGTCGCTGGTGAATGCGCCGTTGTAGTTGAATGGTCCATAGACGGCGAATACGCCATTCGCCGGAAGATGGGTTCCCGCCAGTTCGAACATGCGTTCGACCAGCGGCCACGCGACGATGTGCGCGGTGTTGCTGGTATAGGCCGCGTCGAAGCCGCCCGGCGGCCAGCCGCTGGTTGCCAGATCCAGGGCGAGCGGCGCGCGCAGGTTGGGCGCTGGATGCCTGGAATGCCAGGCGAGGATGCCCGGATGATTTTCCGCAAGGTCGCTGGTCTGCCAGACCAGGTGCGGCAGGCGCGGCGCAAAGTACACGCTGTGCTGGCCCGTGCCCGAGCCTATTTCCAGCACCAGCCTGCGGTTGGCGAAGTGGCGCTGCAGCACTTGCAGAATGGGCGCCTGGTTGTTCTCGCAGGCCTGTGAGAAGGGTGGGTTCATGGCGATCTGCATGTGGATGGGGCCGGTGTCTATTGCAGTGTTGCCAGTTGGCTTTGCAGCGCGGCGCAGATCGCCAGCAGCTCTCTGTCGCAGCCGCGCCGTCCCACCGCCATCAGGCCCACCGGCAGATGGCCGACGCCGGTGCGGATAGGCAGCGACAGGGCCGGCAGGTCGTAGAAGTTGAAGACCGATGTGTTGCGCAGCACCAGCAGATTGGCCTGATTGAACGCATCGGCCGTCGCCAGGCTGTCGATGCGCGGGGCCACCATGGCGACCGTGGGCAACACCAGCAGATCGCAGTCGGTGATCCGGGCGTCCAGGGATTGCTGCAGCCGTGCGCGCTCACGCTGCAGGCCCACATAGTGCGCCGCCGAAATGGCCTGACCGCGCTGGATGCGCGCCAGCACGAACGGGTCGATGGCGTCCGGGTTGTCGGCCAGTGTCCGCGCATGGATGTGCGCGGCCTCGGCGGCGGTGAGCGTGCCGTTGTCCTGCAGCCTGAACGGCGCGGCGCACCAGTCGTCGAGCTGCATGTCGTCCACGCGGCAGCCAGCGCGGGACAGCTCCGCGGCCACCTGCTCGAATGCATTCTGGACGGTGGCGTCGGTCTGGGTGAACAACAGTCCGCGTGGAATGCCCACGCGCAGGCCGCGCACTTCGCGCCGGGGCAGATCGGCATGCCGCTGGCCGCTCATCACGGCATCGGCCTGCGCGCAGTCGAGCACGCTGCGCGCCAGCGGGCCGACGCAGTCCAGGCTGAACGACAGTGGAAAAGCGCCATCGCGCGGTACGCGCGCCTGGGTCGGCTTGAAGCCGGTGACGCCATTGAGCGCCGACGGAATGCGCACCGAACCTCCGGTGTCGGAGCCGATCGAGATTTCGGACAGGCCGCGCGCCACCGCGATGCCCGCGCCGGATGACGAGCCGCCGGGGATGCGCGCCGCGTCATGCGCATTGCCGGGTGTGCCGAAGTGCGGATTGATGCCGATGCCGGAGAAGGCGAATTCGGTCATGTTGGTCTTTCCGACGATCACCGCGCCGGCCTGGCGCAGGCGCTGCACGATCACCGCATCCTGCTGCGCGGGCGCCGCGGTCCTGAGCACGGCGGAGCCCGCGGTGGTCACCTCCGCGGCGATGTCGTACAGATCCTTGACGGAGACGATGCGTCCGTCGAGCGGGCCCAGATGGATGCCGCTCTTCGCGCGCTCATCCGCGGCCCGGGCGGCCGCGAGCGCGCTCTGTTCATACACGCGGGTGAAGATGCGGCGGCCTTCTTCGCCGGCATCCTGGATGGCGGCGAGCGTCTGCTCGGTGCGCCGTACGGAGCTTGTCTGCATGGTGGTCGTGCCTTCGATATTCAGGCCGCCGCTGCAAAGCACCCGCGACGAGCCGCGGCGCGCTGGATAACGGCGCCAGCGTGGGATCGTACAGCGCCTTGCCGCGAGCGTCAGGCGTGCGCTGTAAAAAACAAAGGCCACCGCAAGGTGGCCTGTGTTCATTCGGAGCAGTCATCCGGAGCAGCGCCAGCGGCCTGGCGCGTGGTGGCTGCGCCGTCAGGCTGCGGCCACCTCGATGCCCCTGAACTCGCCCGAGGCAATGCGCTTGCTCCACTCGGCCGGGCCGGTGACGTGCGCGCTGGTGCCGCCCGCGTCGACGGCGACGGTCACGGGCATGTCGACCACGTCGAATTCGTAGATGGCTTCCATGCCCAGGTCTTCGAAGCCGACGACCCTGGCCTGCTTGATGGCCTTGGAGACCAGGTATGCGGCGCCGCCCACGGCCATCAGATAGGCGCTCTTGTGCTGCTTGATCGACTCGATGGCCACCGGGCCGCGTTCGGCCTTGCCGATCATGGCGATGAGGCCGGTCTGCTCCAGCATCATGTCGGTGAACTTGTCCATGCGCGTGGCTGTCGTCGGGCCTGCGGGGCCGACAGCTTCATCGCCCACGGGATCGACCGGGCCGACGTAGTAGATCACGCGGTTGGTGAAATCGACGGGCAGTTTCTCGCCCTTGGACAGCATGTCCTGGATGCGCTTGTGCGCGGCGTCGCGGCCGGTGAGCATCTTGCCGTTGAGCAGCAGGGTGTCGCCCGGTTTCCAGCTGGCGACCTCCTCCTTGGTCAGCGTGTTGAGGTCCACCTTCCGCGACTTGTTGTAGTCCGGCTCCCAGTCGATCCTGGGCCAGAGGTCGAGCGACGGCGCATCCAGGTACACCGGGCCGCTGCCGTCCATCACGAAATGCGCGTGGCGCGTCGCGGCGCAGTTGGGGATCATGGCCACGGGCTTGGAGGCGGCATGCGTGGGGTACATCTTGATCTTGATGTCGAGGACGGTAGCCAGACCGCCCAGGCCCTGGGCGCCGATGCCGAGCGCGTTGACCTTCTCGTAGAGCTCAAGGCGCAGCTCCTCGACCTGATCGAGCTTCTCGCCGCGCGCGGCCTTGGCCTGCAGCTCGTACATGTTCAGGTCTTCCATCAGGCTTTCCTTGGCGAGCAGGACCGCCTTTTCCGCCGTGCCGCCGATGCCGATGCCAAGCATGCCCGGCGGGCACCAGCCCGCGCCCATGGTGGGGACGGTCTTGAGGACCCAGTCGACCAGGTTGTCGCTGGGGTTCATCATGATCATCTTGGACTTGTTCTCCGAGCCGCCTCCCTTGGCTGCGACGGTGATGTCCAGCTTGTCGCCGGGAACCATCTGCACGTTGATCACGGCGGGCGTGTTGTCCTTGGTGTTCTTGCGGGCGAACTGCGGATCGGCGACCACCGAGGCGCGCAGCGTGTTGTCGGGGTGGTTGTAGCCACGGCGCACGCCTTCGTTGATGGCGTCTTCCAGGCCGCCGGTGAAGCCTTCCCACTTCACGTCCATGCCGATCTTCAGGAACACGTTGACGATGCCGGTGTCCTGGCAGATGGGGCGGTGGCCCGTGGCCGACATCTTGGAGTTGGTGAGGATCTGCGCCATCGCATCCTTCGCCGCAGGGCTTTGCTCGCGCTCATAGGCGCGGGCCAGATGCTGGATGTAGTCAGCGGGGTGATAGTAGCTGATGTACTGGAGGGCACCTGCGATCGAGTCGATCAGGTCCTGCTGGCGGATGGTTGTGGTCATCGTGAGGCTTCTCGGGGGTTATAGAGGCGCTCTAGCGGCGCGGGAAAAACCTGCCAATTATCGGTGCTGGACGGATTTCCGTGCAGGGAAAACCCGAGAAGTCTTCTATATGACTGCCGGAATTACCGTATCGTGGAATATGAGCGGCGCTGTACCGCCGAGGTAACCGCGCCCGGGAGCGGCTCCGCGCGGCGCGCGTGCGCATTGCGGCCCGCCGCAGAATCTGTCGCTCCAGCGTGGTCTCTGCGACTTGCGCTAGCATGTTTGCAGTAACAGGTAATCCCCTGCGGCTTGCACCAGCCATGTCCATTTCCTGGACGCCTCCCAGCCACGCGCACCGCTTTTGTTTGTTCTCTCAAGGAGTATTCACATGACTGCTGTTCGGCAGGAGAAAGACACTTTCGGCTTCATCGACGTTCCCTGCGACAGGCTCTGGGGCGCGCAGACGCAGCGCTCGATCCAGAATTTCAAGATCAGCGGCGAGCAGCAACCGCGCGAAATCATCCACGCCCTCGCGCAGGTGAAGAGGGCATCGGCCACGGTCAACAGCAAGCTCGGCCTGCTCGACGGGAAAAAGGCCGACGCCATCGTGGCCGCCGCCGATGAAGTCATCGGCGGCAAGCACCCGCAGGAGTTCCCGCTCGTGGTCTGGCAAACCGGCTCGGGCACGCAGACCAACATGAACGTCAACGAGGTGCTGGCCAACCGCGCGAGCGAACTGCTCGGCGGTGAGCGCGGAGAATCGCGCCTCGTGCACCCGAACGACGACGTGAACAAGAGCCAGTCGAGCAACGACGTCTATCCCACGGCCATGCACGTGGCGGCCGTGACGGCGCTCCAGTCGCACCTGCTGCCGGCCATCGGGCGGCTGCGCGGAACGCTCAAGGCCAAGAGCGAGGCGTTTGCCGACGTCGTGAAGATCGGCCGCACCCACCTGCAGGATGCGACGCCGCTCACGCTGGGGCAGGAAATCTCGGGCTGGGTCGCGCAACTCGAGCATGGCGAAAAGCATGTGAAGGCTGCGCTTGCGCACCTCTACGAACTGGCGCTCGGCGGCACCGCCGTCGGCACCGGGCTGAACGCGCCCAAGGGCTACGCCGAAGGCGTGGCCGCCGAGCTTGCCAGCATCACCGGCTACCCCTTCGTCACGTCGCCCAACAAGTTCGAATCGCTTGCCAGCTGCGACGCCCTGGTGCACGCGCATGGCGCGCTCAAGACACTGGCCGCCAGCCTGATGAAGATCGCCAACGACGTGCGCTGGCTCGCAAGCGGCCCGCGCAGCGGCCTGGGCGAGATCACCATCCCGGAAAACGAGCCCGGCTCCTCCATCATGCCCGGCAAGGTCAACCCCACGCAGTGCGAAGCCATGACCATGCTGTGCGCGCAGGTCTTCGGCAACGACGTGGCCATCAACTTCGGCGGCGCTTCGGGCAACTTCGAACTCAACGTGTTCCGCCCGCTGGTGGCGCACAACTTCCTGCAAAGCGTGCGCCTGCTCGCCGACGGAATGGTGAGCTTCGACGAGCACTGCGCCGTCGGCATAGAGCCCGACCGCGAACGCATCGCCGAACTGGTGAGCCGCTCTCTCATGCTGGTGACGGCGCTCAACACCCACATCGGCTACGACAAGGCGGCCTTCATCGCCAAGAAGGCGCACAAGGAGGGCACGAGCCTGCGCGACGCAGCGATCGCCAGCGGTCACGTGACGGGCGAGCAGTTCGACCAATGGGTGGTGCCTTCGAAGATGGTAGGCAACCTATAGTCCAATCCATCCCGGGTTAAGCAAGCAGCCGGGCCATGACTTCAGCCCGGCGGCCCGGCTTGT
>NZ_JBEBOW010000097.1:0-15216 GCF_040396215.1 Diaphorobacter ruginosibacter
TCGGCAAGACCCGCGGGTTGAACCTGCACGTCCTGTCCGGGATCGATCGGCTCCGTGGGCAAGGCATCGAGAGCCGGCGGTTCGGCCGGCGAAGCCTCGCCTGCCTGGAGCCTGCCTTCCTCGGCACGCGCCGCGATGGTGCGGTCCAGGACGTTGGTAGTGAATATCTCATCCAGGCTGAGGCTGGGAAGCTCATGCGGCTCAAGGTTGGCGACATGCACTTCGCGTTGCGGCTCCTCCTGCCGTGCCACATCGGCCAGGCTTTCCTCCCGCGCCTGCTCGAACTCCGAGAAGTCGATATCCTGCGCCTCGGATACCTCGAGCGCCGGCGCTGCGGTCTCCTGCAGTCCCTCCAGTTCCGCGGCATTCAGCTCGAACGGCTGGGTCTCGGCAAAATCCACCGCCGCGCCATCACCCGCCTGGATGTCCTGCGCCAGCCCCAGCGGCACCAGCCGGCCCTGCGTGCGCATGGCATCGGCGGCGGTCTGGAACATCTGCGGATTCCAGTTGCCCGCAGCGCCCGAGGAGATGTCATCCACCCAGCGCGCAAATGCGTTCAGGCTGTCGCCCGAGAGCGTCAGCAGATCGGGCTGCACGGGCTTCTGCTCGGCCAGCCATGCGTTGAGCACCTGCTCCATCGACCATGCGGCCTCGCCGAAATCGCTGAGGCCGACCATGCGCGAGCTGCCCTTGAGCGTGTGGAACGCACGGCGCAGCGTGGTCTGCTCGCTCAGATCGGCCGGATCGCGATGCAGCGCGTCGATCGCGGCATGGCCGTTGCCGATCACTTCGCGCGCTTCTTCCAGGAAGATCTGCAGCAGCTCGTCGTCTTCTTCGCCCGGCGCCGGCATCGGCGCGGAAGCGGGCGGTTCGATGGGCTCGACAGCAATGGAGACCGCCGAATCGAGCTCCGCCATCGCATCGTCGCCGAGCTGAAGATCCAGGCCCGGGCTTTCCGGTTCGGCGCACGCCTGCGGCTCGGCCGCTTGCGGCGCGGCTGGCTGCGCCTCGAGCGGCTGGCCGGCCGTCGGCGCGAATTCGGGAGCCGGGGGCTCGGCGGGCACGTCCTGCGCCGCGTGCTGCGGCCTGACGCGGCCCATGACGAGCTTCAGTTCGCCATCGGCGTCGTCATACACGAAGAGCTTGCGCGCCATCGTGCGCTGATAGCTCAGCATATCGATCAGGAACCCGAGCGCTCCCAGGCTGTTGCCCAGCTTGTCGAAGACCGGCTGGCGCTCCTGCTCTGGCACCGTGCCGACGATCAGGCGCTCCACGGTATCACGCATGTGCACCACGGCATGCGACGCCTGGTCGAGGCCGAGCACCGACAGCACGCCGCGCATCTGGCCGAGGCGGCCCGGCACGCCGTTGAGCACGGACACGTCTTCCGGCGTGCGGAAGTACTGGTCCATGGATTTTTCCGCATCGGCGAGCGTGACGCGCAGTTCATCGACCACGCTGCCCATGGTCTGGTGGTCGCTGACGCGGCGGTACAGCTCCTCCATCCAGGACTCCAGCGGCTCGGACTCGCCGCCGGCGACCACGCCGTCCAGGCGCTGCGCCAGGCGCTGCGCGCGCTCGTCCATGTGCTCGCGCGCCGCGTCGAGCTCCTCGAGCGATGCCTGCAGATACAGCACCGCTGTCGCCACTTCCATGGCCAGCGCGGGCGCGGGCGCCTCGCCGCTGCGCGCCGTGGATTCCACCGCATTCATCAGCGCGACGGCCAGCGGCTCGCTGCCCGGATGCAGCTTGCGCAGCGAGTCGCAGACCAGGCTGAACTGATCGGCCGCGGGCTTGAGCTTGTTGCGGTCGCCGCCGGCCAGCGAGGACCAGGTTTCCGCCGCCGTGCCGATGCGCTTGCGCGCCAGCGCCATGGCCGCCGGGTCATACAGGCCGAAGCGGGCGACGTCGTAGTCCACCGGCTGGTGGCGCTGCAGCCCGAAGGCTTCGCGCACCGCATCGAGCGCCGGCGTCGCGGGGCGGGCCGTTGCGCCCCGGGGCGATCCGGCCTGCGCGCAGAAGAACAGCAGTTCATGCACCAGGCGATCGGCGATCGTGCGATCGCCTTTTGCGAGCGAGGCGTACTGCAGCAGCACGCGCGAGGCCACGCGCTTCACATAGATATCGGGCTCGATCAGCCCCGCCACCAGCGCCTCGAAGAAAGCGCTGCAGGTCTTCCAGAACGAACGTGCCTGCCGGTCGGACTCGCCGGCCGCGAACCCCTGGCACAGCAGGAGGAGCTCGGCGTCCGCACCCTGGCCGCCGCCCTTGATGATGCGCAGCACCGCATTGTCGAGCCTGGCGCGCGCTTCGGCCGTATAGCCTTGCGCGGGGACGGTGAGCGGCATTTCGGGCTCGCGCACGCGCCGCTCCACGGGCCACAGGTCGGCGGGGTGCACGCGCTCCACGCCATTGAGCGATTGCGCCTCACGGTATTGCGGGAACAGCGAGACCGCCGAGACCGGCTTGCCTGACAGCACGCTCTCCAGGTAGGCGATCAGCGCGAAGCTCGCGCGCTCGATGGTGTTGGCGGCATCGTCGGTGCACAGTTCCGGGCGCTGCACGTACTTCTGCACGGCCGACTCCAGGGCGCGCAGGATCAGCGCGGGAGAAGTCATGCCCACCATGTCCAGCGCGCCGCTGGCCTGGTGCAGCTGCTGGCGGGCTATGCGCAGCGGCCCGACATCCAGGGATGCGAGATCGGACTCGCGGGCGATTTCCGCGTCACGCACGAAGCGGCGCATCGCCTTGACCGTTCCATCCAGCGATTTGCGAAGTTCATCGAGCACCCATGCGAGCGGACCCAGATCCTGCTCGCCATGTGACCCATCAGTGACCGAAGCGTTGGCAGCCTCAAGAGATGACATGGATTCGTCCCCGGCCCGCGCGGGACCAGTTCGTTAAAGAGGAAACAGCCGCCGTCTCAGGCAATCTTGAAACGCGACACGGACTGGCGAAGCTCCTCTGCCACTTGCGACAGTTCGCGGACCTGCTGGGCCGTCGTGCGCGTGCCCTCGCCGGTCTGCTCCGTCACCGCGAAAATATGCTGGATATTCTCGGCCACCTCGTTGGCGAGCTCCGCCTCGCGCGAAGTGGACGTCGAGAACTGCTCGATCAGCTCGGACAGGCGGCGCGACACGCGGTCGATCTCGGAGAGCGCCGTGCCGGCGGAGTCGGACAGGCGGGCTCCCTCGACCACGCCCTGGGTGGAACGCTCCATGGCGGCCACCGCGTCTTGCGTGTCAGTCTGAATCGCCTTCACCAGCGCCGAGATCTGGCGCGTGGCGTCCGCCGAACGCTCGGCCAGGCGCTGCACTTCCTCGGCCACCACCGAGAAACCCCGGCCGGCTTCACCAGCGGAGGCGGCCTGGATGGCGGCGTTCAGGGCCAGCACGTTGGTCTGTTCGGTAATGTCCGAGATCAGTTCGGTGATTTCGCCGATCTCCTGCGAGGATTCGCCCAGGCGCTTGATGCGCTTGGAGGTGTCCTGGATCTGGTCGCGGATCGAGTTCATGCCGCCGATCGCGTTCTGCACGGCGGTCAGGCCCTGGTCGGCAGCCTGCAGCGACTGGCGGGCAACCGATGCCGATTCCTGCGCCTGCACCGACACGTCATTGATACGCGTGGCCATTTCTAGAACCGAGCGGCCGGTCTCACGAATCTCGCGCAGCTGCTCGGTCGAGGCGGCCAGCAGCTCGGTCGAGGTGGCGTCCACCTGCGCCGTGGTCTGGGCCACGCGGGTCGCGGTGTTCTGCACCGAGCCCACCAGTTGCCGCAACTCTTCCACCGTGTAGTTCACCGAGTCGGCGATGGCGCCGGTGATGTCCTCGGTCACGGTGGCTTCCTGCGTCAGGTCGCCTTCGGCCACCGACTGCAGCTCATTCATCAAGCGCAAGATGGCGGCCTGGTTCGCGTCGTTCACGCGCTTGGCCTCCTGCTCCTGGCGCTTGGCGTCGCGCTGCTGCGCTTCGGCGGAGGCCTGGCGATTGCGCGAATCGCTCAGTTGGACGCGGGAAATGCCGATACCGCAGAACAGCACGAACAGGCTGACGAGCACCAGCGCGACCAATTGGCCAACGCCCATGCCGCTTTGCTCCGAGAGCTTGGACTGCAGCGATTCCAGGTTGCGGCGCAGTTGCTCGCTGTCGGCCACGATGGCGGTCTGGGCTTCACGCGCGGCCACCAGGCCCTGCAGGTTGCCCAGGATCGCGCCCGCCTGCTCGCGGGTCTCGTCATAGAGCTTGATCAGGCTCTGGAGCTGCTCGCGCGTCTGCGGATCGCGGCTGGCGGGCAGGCGCAGGTCGGCGCTGCCATCGAGCAGGCCCTGCGCGATCTCCTTGAAGGAATTCAAGTCCTTGCCCAACAGGAAAACAGCCTCGGGGCTCACGCCTTCGGTGGTCTGGAATTCGTTGGCGGATTTGCCGATACGCTGGGTCAGCATCACGAGCTGGCCAGCGGCGGAGATTTCACCGGGAGTGGCGTTGTGCTGCAACTTGAGCGAAGAAACCGATTCCGCGATTTCCAGCAGGTCGCCCGACTGGCGGTTGATGGTGCGCAGCGCATCGCCCACCTTCGTCAGGATCTTCTGCTCGCCCAGGATCGCCTTGGCGTTGCGTTCGGCGCGCTCGACCAGCGGAGAGATCGCATCGAGCTCGCCCCGGAAACCGTCGCCGAGCTGCTGCACGCCAAGCTCGCTGTCGCCCGCGTTCAGCGCCTTGACGTTGCGCGAGAGCACGCTCGCGCTTTCCTTCACATCGGGAAACGCCTGGCTGGAACCCATCAACGCCTGCGAAACCGACTTCGCCAGACGCTGCGACTGCATCAGGGACTGGCCGGTCGCCGTGAGTTGCTGCGCGGTGCGGTTGGACTGCTGGAGCAGCCAGACCGCGATCAGCGCGAGCGCCACCAGCCCGACGGCCAGCAGCACGAGCAGCTTGCGTTGATGCGCCGCCGGCAGCGCCCGTCCGAGCAGCGGCAGGGAAATCAGCTCCTGGCTGGCGGAGTCGCCCTCCTCGCCGAGCATCGAATTCTGGCCTGGATCGCCCTGCACGCTGTAGAGGCCCTCGCTCTGAAATGCATCGGCGAGCGAACCATCCGCAAGAGAATCCTGTGCGGATGCGTCCAGCGCCAGATCGGCGCCAGCACCGGGCTCGCCACTCTTGCGCCTGAATAGTTTGTCAAGTGAACTCGAAAAAGACATAGTGCGGCCTTACAGAAAATCTCAAACGCCAATACTCAGGAAAACCGGGCTCTGGGCCATCGCCTGCAGATTCAGCTCCTGCCAGAACACGCCTTGCGCATCCGCGTAGCGCGTGCCGAAGAACTCGGGCGCGCCCTCGGCGGGCGCCTCGGAAGACACGAACGCATCCGCGCCGCGCAGGCCCAGCAGCCTGTCCACCAGCAGCGCGGCATTCACATCGAGCGCCGGATTCATCGCCAGCAGGCTCGCATCCGCCAGGCTCTGCTCGGTGCGCGCAACGGCGGTGCCCGCAAGCCCCGCCAGATCCACCACGCCCATCAGCGCCCCCCGCAAATTCGCCACGCCCATGAACCAGGACTGGGTATAGGGAACCGCCTGGACGCCCGTCCAGGGGAAAATCTCGCCCGCGTGACCCAGCGGCAGCAGATAGCGCTCGCCAGCGGCCTCCACCGCCAGCCAGGACGACACGCTCGAGCCCTCCGCCTTTGCCGCCTGCAGACGGCTGGCAAGACGGGTCTGGAGTTCTCTGAGTGCTTCTCGATTGGCCATGAATCCGCTGGTCCGTTGAAAGGTTCGTCAATTCAGCGCGTCGATCTTGGCCTGCAGTTCGGCCGGATCGACGGGCTTGGTGATGTAGCCGCGCGCGCCCTGGCGCATGCCCCAGACGCGGTCGGTTTCCTGATTCTTGCTGGTGCACATGATGATCGGCACATGCTCGTAGCGCGGGTCGCGCGAGATGGTGCGCGTGAGCTGAAAACCATTCTGGCCGGGCATCACCACGTCCATCAGGATCAGGTCGGGAACTTCTTCCCCGAGGCGCTTGACCGCCTCTTCCGCATTCTCGGCGGTACGCACCTGCATGCCGCGCTTTTGCAGCAGATCGGTCAGATACATCAACTCAGTTTTCGAATCGTCGACAACCAGAACTTTCTGAATTGGCACTACTTGACTCCTTGATTCACGTTGCCGAACTGCTGCACCGCTTGCAGCAGCTGGTCCTTGGTAAACGGTTTGGTGAGATATTCCTGGCAGCCGACCATGCGGCCGCGCGCCTTGTCGAACACGCCGTCCTTGGAGGACAGCATGACCACCGGCGTATCGGAAAAATGGGCGTTGCGCTTGATGATGGCGCAGGTCTGATAGCCGTCGAGCTTGGGCATCAGGATGTCGCAAAAAATCAAATGCGGATGGAAATCGTTGATTTTCGCCAGGGCGTCGAAACCATCGTCCGCGAGCAGCACGTCATGCCCGCCCTGCTTGAGGAAAATTTCCGCGCTGCGCCGAATGGTGTTGCTGTCATCGACAACCAGCACCTTGAACGTGGGACTTGCTTCTGTAGTCAATTTCTACCGCTCCGGATATCAGAATTCGCAAAGGCCATGGTCTGGCATCAGATCTGTACCATCTCGAAATCTTCCTTTCGAGCGCCACACTCGGGACATGTCCAATTCATGGGTACTTGTTCCCATGGTGTATTGGGAGGAATACCATGTTCGGGTGCTCCTTGCGCCTCCTCATAGATCCATCCGCATATCAAGCACATCCAAGTTTTTGAGTCTGTCACAGCTTAAAGAGCCTTCACATAGAATGCAACGATTGTATCTAGACATCACAGAAAGATGCAGCTTTCATGCCACCGGCTACGCTGGCATCCGTACATGAAACAAGACTCCACACTCCCCTCTTCCACGCCGTCCACGGACACCGATCCCGAAGAGACCGCTGTCGCCATTTGCGCGGTGACATTCAATGCCAACGATCCCAGCGGCGCAGGCGGGCTGGCGGGGGATGCGACTACTATGGCTTCAGTTGGAGCACATGCACTGACTATTGTCACAGGTACTTACATCCGCGACACCACGGAGATTATCGATTTCTTCCCTATTGACGACGAAGCTGTTTCAGATCAAGCACGCACCGTGTTCCAGGATATGCCGGTTCAGGCCATGAAGGTGGGATTCGCGGGAAGCCCCGAAAACCTGGCGGCCATCGCGGAACTGGCGGCCGATTATGCGGAAGTGCCGGTCATCGCCTACATGCCCAATCTGTCGTGGTGGAGCGATGATCTCATCGACCAGTATCTGGATGCGTTCCAGGAATTGATGCTTCCGCAGACTTCTGTGTTGGTAGGAAACCACAGCACCCTGCGCCGCTGGCTGCTTCCCGACTGGGACAGCGACCGGCCGCCGACCGCGCGCGAGATCGCCATGGCGGCCGCGCAGTTGGGAGTCTCCTATACGCTGGTCACCGGCGTGCCTGTGGACAACCTGCATTTCGACAACGTGCTCACGTCCGGCCAGGCGGTGCTGGGCAGCGGCCAGTTCGAGCGGCTGGAGGTCAGTTTCGCCGGAGCGGGCGATACCTTGTCCGCCGCGCTTGCGGCGCTCATCGCCTGCGACAATGATCTGGGCGATGCGACGCGGGAAGCGCTTCTCTACCTGGACGGCTGCCTGATGGCGGCGTACCGGCCGGGCATGGGACAACTGCTGCCCGACCGCATGTTCTGGGCCCAGCCCGACGATGACGACGAGGAAGGTGACGAATCATCTTCCGAATCAGGCGACGTCCCCGACGTCGATGCTTTTCAGATTCCTCCCCATGACACATCCCACTGATTTGAACGTTTCCCTTTTCGAGCGCGCCAAGCAAGTCATCCCCGGCGGCGTGAATTCGCCGGTGCGCGCCTTCGCCGCCGTGGGCGGCACGCCGCGCTTCGTCAAACATGCTCAGGGGGCCTTTTTCTGGGACGCCGACGGCCGGCAATACACCGACTACATCGGCTCATGGGGGCCGATGATCCTGGGGCACGGTCATCCCGAGGTGATCGCCGAGGTGCAGAAGGCGGTGCTGGAAGGCTTCTCCTACGGCGCGCCGACCGAGCGCGAGATCCAGCTGGCAGAAGCCATCCTGAAGCTGATTCCGTCGATGGAGATGGTGCGCATGGTCAGCTCCGGCACCGAGGCGGGCATGAGCGCGCTGCGCCTGGCGCGCGGCTTCACCGGCCGCAACAAGATCATCAAGTTCAATGGCTGCTACCACGGCCATGCCGACTCTCTGCTGGTCAAGGCGGGCTCCGGCCTGGCCACCTTCGGCGCATCGTCATCGGCGGGCGTGCCCTCCGACGTCGTCAAGGACACCATCGTCCTCGAATACAACGACGTGGCCCAGCTGGAGGAAGCCTTTGCCCGCATGGGCAGCGAGATCGCCTGCGTGATCATGGAGCCGATCGCGGGCAACATGAACTTCGTGCGCGCCAGCACCGCGTTCACGCGCCGCATCCGCGAGCTGACCCTGGAGCATGGCGCGTTGATGATCTATGACGAGGTCATGACCGGCTTCCGCGTGGCGCTGGGCAGCGCGCAAAGCCTCTATGCCCGGCAGATCGAGGGTTTCCAGCCCGACATCACCGTCCTGGGCAAGGTCATCGGCGGCGGCATGCCCATGGCCGCATTCGGCGCACGCCGCGAGATCATGGAAAAGCTCTCGCCGCTCGGTCCGGTCTATCAGGCGGGCACGCTGTCGGGCAACCCGATCGCCACGGCCTGCGGCCTGAAGACGCTGGAGCTGATCAGCCGGCCCGGCTTCCATGACGCGCTGCACGCCAGCACCGGCCGCCTGATGTCCGGCCTCAAGAAGGAAGCCGACGCCGCCGGGCTGCCGTTCAGCGTGGACCACCAGGGAGGGCTGTTCGGCTTCTACTTCCTGCCCGAACTGCCACGCACCTACGCCGAGGTCATGAAGACCGACGGCAAGGTCTTCAACAAGTTCTACCACGGCATGCTCGAGCGCGGACACTACTTCGCCCCCGCGCTCTACGAAGCCGGCTTCGTGAGCGCCGCGCACACCGACGCCGACATCGACAGGACCGTCGAAGCGGCGCGGGAAGTGTTCAGGACGCTGTAGTTCGGGACGCCGCAGGGGAACGGCCGCGCGCGCCCGCAACGAAAAATGCCAGCCCTTGGGCTGGCATTTTCCTGGCCTCATGCTTACCTGCCATCCTGGGCGGCGGGCGGCACCGCCATCACCCAGGCGGCCATCTGCATCGACTGTTCGGCCGTGATCTGCGGGTGGCGCGGCATGATCACATTGCCCCAGGTGCCCACGCTGCCCTCACGGATCTTGCGGGCGAGATGATCGGCCGCATCGGACCTGCCCTGGTACATGGCCGAGATCGCTTCAAACGAAGGGCCGACGTAATTGCGCCGCAGCCCGTGGCAGCGCATGCAGTCCGATCCCTCCACCAGCGCCTTGCCCGCGGCCAGCTCAGGGCGCTCGCGCATCACGGCGTCCAGGGCCTGCGAGCCGGGAGCAGGCCGCATGATGAGCCAGCCGACGTTGGCCACGCCCAGCACGACCATCACCATGAAAACCGCCAGCGCCCAGCCAATCCACCTCGGGCGGCCGGGTTCCTGATCCTCGCTGTGATCGTCTGACACGTCGGACGGGAATCAGCCGATCAATGGCGGAAGTGACGCACGCCAGTGAACACCATGGCCACGCCGCGCTCGTTGGCCGCGTCGATCACTTCCTGATCGCGCATCGAGCCGCCGGGCTGGGCCACGCAGGTCGCGCCCGCATCGACCACCACGTCGAGACCGTCGCGGAAAGGGAAGAAGGCATCGCTGGCCACCACCGTGTTCTTCAGCGTCAGCTTGGCGGCTTCGGCCTTGATCGAGGCGATGCGGGCCGAGTCCAGGCGCGACATCTGGCCGGCGCCCACGCCCATGGTCATGCCGTTCTTGCAGAACACGATGGCGTTCGACTTCACGAACTTCGCCACCTTCCATGCGAACAGCAGGTCCTGCAGTTCCTCGGGGGTCGGCTGCTTGACGGTGACGATCTTCAGGTCGGCCAGCTGCAGTTCGTGGTTGTCGGCGGACTGCAGCAGGATGCCCGAGCCCACGCGCTTGGATTCGACCGCGTTGCGGCCATTGTCCCAGTCGGTCTTGCCGCCCTGGGGCAATGCAATCTTCATCAGGCGCACATTGACCTTGGCCTTGAAGATCTCCAATGCCTCGGCGCTGAACTCGGGGGCCATCAGCACTTCGACGAACTGCCTGGAAACCGCTTCGGCCGCCGCCTTGTCCACCGCGCGGTTGAAGGCGATGATGCCGCCGAACGCGCTGGTCGGATCGGTCTGGAAGGCCTTGGCATAGGCCTCGTGCGCATCCTTGCCGACAGCCACGCCGCAGGGATTGGCGTGCTTGATGATCACGCATGCGGGCTCGGCGAAGCTCTTGACGCATTCCCACGCGGCGTCGGCGTCGGCGATGTTGTTGTAGGAAAGCTCCTTGCCCTGCAATTGCACGCCCGTGGCGAGCGAGCCCGGGGCGGGATACAGGTCGCGGTACCAGGCAGCCTGCTGATGGCTGTTCTCGCCGTAGCGCAGGTCCTGGATCTTGATGAACTGGGCGTTGCTCTGGCCGGGGAACACGCTGCGCTCGGGCACGTATTCCTCGGACAGCTTGTCCTCCTCGAACTTCACGGAGGACAGGTAGTCGCTGATCGCGCCGTCGTATTGCGAGATGCGGTTGAATGCGGCGACCGACAGCTCGAAGCGCAGCCTGTCGCCCAATTTACCGCCGGCCTTGAGTTCGGCGAGCACGCGTTCGTACTGGTCGGCGGCCGTGACCACGCCCACGTCCTTCCAGTTCTTGGCGGCGGAACGCACCATGGCCGGACCGCCGATGTCGATGTTCTCGATCGCATCGGCCAGCGTGCAGCCGGCCTTGGCCACCGTGGCTTCGAACGGATAGAGGTTCACCACCAGCAGGTCGATGGTGTCGATGCCGTGCTCCTTGAGCGCAGCCATGTGTTCGGGCAGGTCGCGGCGCGCCAGCAGCCCGCCGTGCACCTTGGGGTGCAGGGTCTTCACCCGGCCGTCGAGCATCTCCGGGAACTGGGTGACTTGCGCCACCTCGGTCACGGGCAGGCCCTTTTCGGCCAGCAGCTTGGCGGTGCCGCCAGTGGACAGCAGCGTCACGCCGAGCTGGTGCAGGGCTTGCGCAAATTCGACGATGCCGGTTTTGTCGGAGACGGAGATCAGTGCTTTCATTTTCTTCAGCGAGGGTTCAAATCAGGTAATCGGAGGCGGTCTTGCAAGCGGTCCGCCGCAAGACCGTGCCGCTGCGGGCAGCGGCGGCTGGCGCCGTCGCCGGGCTCACAGCAGCTTGTGTTCCACCAGCTTCTTGCGAAGCGTGTTGCGGTTCAGTCCCAGCCATTCGGCCGCGCGCGACTGGTTCTCGTTGGCCTGGGACATCACCACTTCGAGAAGCGGTTTTTCGACCAGGCGAATGACCATGTCATACACCCCGTCGGGAGACTCCCCGTCCAGATCGCGGAAGTAGCTTTGCAGACTCTCGCGGACGGACTCTTCAATATTGTTCTTGCTCATGGGTCGGTTCCCTCAAATCCAGTGCTGCGTTCGCTTGTGCGGCTTCGACGCGCGGCAGACGATCCATCCGCGCGCCCAGCGCATCGAAATAGTCCGCCACCGCGCGCCATTGCGCGGCGCAGTCGTCCAAAGTATTGATGTGTTGTCTCAAGGCATCGCCGCCCGGCAGCGTGCGCACATACCAGGCGATGTGCTTGCGCGCGCTGCGCACGCCCGTCGATTCGCCATAGAGCTGGTAATGGTCCTGCAGATGGTCGAGCAGCAGGCGGCGCACTTCGGCCACCAGCGGCGGCGCGAGATGCTCGCCCGTGGCGAGAAAATGCCCGATCTCGCGGAAGATCCACGGCCTGCCCTGCGCCGCGCGGCCCACCATGATGGCGTCGGCCCCGGTGGCGGCAAGCACGTCGCGCGCCTTCTCGGGGCTGTCCACGTCACCGTTGGCGACCACCGGCACGCGCACGGCGTTCTTCACCGCGGCAATCGTCTGGTACTCCGCCGCCCCTCTGTAGCCTTGCTCGCGCGTGCGGCCATGCACCGTCAGCATGCGGATGCCCACGTCCTCGAAGGCGCGGGCCAGCGTGACGGCGTTCCTGTGTTCGTTGCACCAGCCGGTCCGCATCTTGAGCGTGACCGGCACGCCATGCGGCGCCGCGGCCTCCACCACCGCCTGCGCGATCTGCACCGCCAGTTTCTCGTTCTGCATGAGGGCCGAGCCGGCCCACTTGTTGCAGACCTTCTTGGCCGGGCAGCCCATGTTGATGTCGATGATCTGCGCGCCGCGCTCGATGTTGTAGACCGCCGCCTCGGCCATCATGTCGGCGTCGGTTCCGGCGATCTGCACCGCGATCGGGCCGGGCTCGCCTTCGTGGTTGGCGCGGCGCGAAGTCTTCAGGCTGTTCCACAGATCCTTGCGCGAGGTGACCATCTCGCTGACCGCATATCCCGCCCCCAGCGCCTTGCACAACTGGCGGAACGGTCGATCGGTGACACCGGCCATCGGCGCGACAAACAGGTTGTTTGCCAATGGAATATGACCAATGTACAGGGCGGACATAAGGGGGTTGTGCTTGTAAATGCGGCAATGCGCTTGAGAAGAGGGGCGATTATACCTGCCCAAAAATTAGGCAGCACGGAATACCGATGCGGACAACGAGGATGGTATGCCCCCACCCGGCGATGCCCGGCAGCCGCGCGGCCCTACACTCTGCGCGATGGAAATCTGGATGCATCAACTGCTGGAATGGCTTGCCCTGCCCCAATTCGGGCTGAGCACCGTTTTCGTGGTGTCGCTGGTGTCGGCCACGCTGCTGCCGCTGGGCTCGGAGCCCGCCGTATTCGGCCTCGTCAAACTGAATCCCGAACTGTTCTGGCCCGCCGTGCTCGTGGCCACCGCGGGCAACACCATCGGCGGCATGATCAGCTGGTGGATGGGCCTGGGGGCTCACAAGGCCTGGAACGCAGCGCGCGAGCGCCGCCTTGGCGGGCAACCCGGACATGCGCACGCCAAGCCGCCGCGCGAACTCACCCGCGCCGAGCGCCGCGCACGCATCTGGCTGCGCAGGTTCGGCGCCAAGACCTGCCTGCTGAGCTGGCTGCCTGTCGTCGGCGATCCCCTGTGCGCCGTCGCCGGCTGGATGCGGCTGCCGTTCTGGCCATGCGCGGGCTACATGGCCATCGGGAAATTCCTTCGCTATCTGGTGATGACCAGCCTGCTGCTGCGCGCGATTCCCATCTGACGGGAACACCCTCGCCCCGTCAGTCCACCTGCAGGCCCAGCGACCGGCTCAGCCGGGCATAGCGGTCCATGTCCGACTCGATCAGTTGAGCGAACTGCCGCGTGCTCTGCCTTTGCGGCACGTAGCCCTGGAGCTCCAGCGCTTGCCGCGTCGCGGGCTCGTCCAGGATCTCCGCCAGCACCTCGTGCAGATGCTCGAGCACCGCCTCGGGCGTGGCCGACGGCGCGAGCAGGCCATGCCATTGCTGCGCCTCGAAACCCGGCGCGCCCTGCTCCGCCACCGTGGGCACTCCGGGCATCCGCGCAAGACGCCTTGCGGACGTCACCGCGATCGCCCGCATGCGGCCCGCCTCGATCATCTGCGCCGCGCTGCTGGCCGTGACCATGCCCAGAGGCACCTGGGCGGCAGCCACGTCGGTGACGGCGGGGCCGCACCCCTTGTAGGGCACATGCTGCAGGCGCAGATCCAGCGCGCGCGCCATCATCTCGCCGGCCAGATGCTGGGGCGTGCCATTGCCGCATGACGCAAACGGCAGGCGCGCGCCCTGCCGCTCCCGCAGATCGCGCGCCACGTCGGCAAGCGACTGGTAGGCACTGGCCTGCGGCACCACGAGCACCGACGCGATGGTTCCGGTGTTGATGACCGCGGCGAAGTCGCGCCGCGGGTCGAAATCCAGGTGCTGGTACACGCCGGGGTTGATCGCGAATGAACTGTTGACCATCAGCAGCGTGGAGCCATCGGGCGCTGCTTCGGCCACATGGCGCGCGCCGATGTTGCCGCTCGCGCCGGGGCGATTCTCGACCACCACGGTCTGCCCGAGCCGCGTCTGCAGCGCCGCGCCCAGGCGCCGCGCCAGCAGGTCCGTGCCGCCGCCCGCGGGGAAGGTCACGACGATGGTGATCGGCCGGTCAAAGCGCGCCGCGGCCCTGCCCGCGCGCGACAGCCAGAAGACCGCTGCCAGCAGCGCCAGAAAAACGGCCATGAATACCCATGAAAAACGCTGGTTCCGCACCTTGTCCTCCCTTGTCGGCACGGCCGTGCTCACGCATCCAGGCCGATGTCCAGCACGCGCGCGCTGTGGGTGAGCCAGCCCACCGCGATCTGGTCCACGCCCGTGGCCGCGACCGCCGCCGCGGTTTCCGGCGTGATGCGGCCCGATGCCTCGGTAATGGCCCGGCCCTTGGCCATCGCCACCGCCTGTCGCAGATCGTCAAGGCCCATGTTGTCGAGCAGCACCACGTCCACGCCCAGCGCGAGCGCGGCCTCCAACTGCGCGAGCGTGTCCACCTCCAGCTCGATCTTCACCATGTGGCCCACGCCCGCGCGCGCGCGCTCCACCGCGTTGCCAATGCCGCCCGCCAGCGCGATGTGGTTGTCCTTGATGAGCACCGCGTCGTCCAATCCAAAGCGGTGGTTGCTGCCGCCGCCCACGCGCACCGCATACTTCTGCAGCGAACGCAGCCCCGGCATGGTCTTGCGCGTGCATGTCACGCGCGCTCCATGTCCGGCGATGGCCTGCGCAATGGAATGCGTGGCAGTGGCAACGCCGCTCAAATGGCACAGATAGTTCAGCGCGGTGCGTTCCGCGCTCAGCATGGCACGGCTGAATCCGCGAATGCGCGCGATCTCGGTGCCGGGCCGCAGCAAGGTGCCGTCCGCACAGGAGACGACGAACTCGGTGCGCGCATCCATCAGCGTGAAAGCCAGGCGCGCCAGATCAAGCCCCGCCAGCACCCCTTCCTGGCGGGCCACCAGGCGCAGCTCGGCCCTGGCGTGCGCCGGCACGATGGTGTCGGTGGTGAGATCGCCTGCGCGCCCCAGATCCTCCAGCAGCGCCATGCGCACCAGGGGCTCCAGCATCACGTCGGGAAGCGGCGGGACAGGCA
>NZ_JBEBOW010000098.1:0-15205 GCF_040396215.1 Diaphorobacter ruginosibacter
CATGCTCGCACTCGCCATGCTCGTGATCACAGTGGCTGTGGTCATGGTCATGGTCGTCTTCCTTGAGAAAGTCGGGATCGATGTCGAGCTTGGCGTTCAGGTTGAAGCCGCGCAGGTCCAGCACTTCCTTGAGCGGCACGTCGCCGAAATGCACGGCTCGAATGGGCGCGCGCGGGTTCATGTGCTTGAGGCGGTGGATCAGCGCGTGCGTCTCATCCTCCGTCACCAGGTCCGTCTTGGACAGGAATATCTGATCGGCGAACCCCACCTGGCGGCGCGCCTCCTGGCGATCGTCCAGTTGCTGGTTGGCATGCTTGGCATCGACCAGCGTGATGATGGAGTCGAGCAGGTAGGTTTCCGCGATTTCATCGTCCATGAAGAACGTCTGCGCCACCGGGCCGGGATCGGCCAGGCCCGTGGTCTCGATCACGATGCGGTCGAACTCCACCAGCCCCTTGCGGCGCTTCGCCGCCAGCAACTGCAGCGTCTGGCGAAGATCCTCGCGGATCGTGCAGCAAATACAGCCATTGCTCATCTGCACGATCTGCTCCTTGGACTCGGTCTTGAGGATATCGGTATCGATGTTTTCCTCGCCGAACTCGTTCTCGATCACCGCGATCTTCTGGCCGTGCGCCTCGTGCAGCACTCGCTTGAGCAAGGTGGTTTTACCGGAACCCAGAAAGCCGGTGAGGATGGTGGCTGGGATGAGGGACATGGCGAATTCACTTTCTGCAAATGACCAAGGCACGCCGCCAGACCAGCAAGCATGCCTTGGGAAGTTCCCGCCAAGTTTAGCGAGACAGGGCGCGCCTGGTAACCGGAGGCGGGCATTCCCATTGAGGGAGGCAGTATTCTTGCCCACGCGCATGCGGGGGCGGAACGCGCCTACTTGCGCCGGGCGCGCGGGTGCGCGGCGTCATATGCCTGCGCGAGATGCTGGAAATCCAGCCGCGTGTACACCTGTGTGGTGGTGATGCTGGCGTGTCCGAGCAATTCCTGCACCGCGCGCAGATTGCCACTCGACTGCAGCAGATGGCTGGCGAACGAATGGCGCAGCATGTGCGGATGCACGGGGGTGCTCAGGCCCGCGAGCTGGCTGCGCTCGCGCAGACGCAGCCAGACGGATTGCGCCGACAGGCGCGCGCCGCGCCGGCCCACGAACAACGCCGGCTCCAGCGCGGGGGAATGCTCGCCGCCAAACGGCTGGGCACGTATGTCGAGCCAGGTCCGCAGCGCCTGCGACGCCGCCGCGCCGATGGGAACGCTGCGGCGCTTCGAGCCTTTGCCAAAGACGTGAGCCTCGCCCGATGGCAGGTCGATCCAGCCGCGCCCCGCATCGTGCGCAGCCGAGGTGGCGAGCACATCGAGACCCACCAGCTCTCCCACGCGCAAGCCGCAGCCGTAGAGCAGCTCGACGATCGCCGAATCGCGCGCCTCCAGCCACGGATCGGCAGCGGGCTGCTCATGCTCGGCCAACCGGACCGCGTCCTCCACGCCGAGCGCCTTGGGCAGCGGCCTGGAGGACTTCGGCGCGCGCACGTCCTGCACCGGGTTGTGCGCCACCATGCCCTGGCGCGCGGCCCAGGCGAAAAAGCCCCGCCACACGGAAAGCGCCAGCGCGATACCCCGCCCCGAGCGTCCGGCGGCGTGCATGCGCGCCACGAAGCCGCGGACATGAGCGCTTTGCAGGGCGGGCAGCGGCTGGCCCGCGCCAGCGGCAAACCGCGCCAGCTTTTCCAGATCGATCGTATAGAGCGTCAGCGTGCGCTGCGCCAGACGCTTTTGCACGCGCACGAACTCCAGATAGTGCAGAACCTCGGGCGGCAGCACCACCGGCTGCGCCGCAGCGCCCGCCGCGCCCTTCTCGGGTGGGGAGGGCTTGCGTCGAGACGCTTCGGCCTGGTTTGCCATGACCTGACTGGCTGGAGTGGTGTACGCGGACGGCGCCCTCAGCGCAGGCGCGCCAGCGCCGCGCTGGCCAGCTCCGCCATGCGGGTGAGGAAATCGGTGCCCATGGCGGCGTCGAAGCGCGCCGGATCGTGCGAGCCCAGCACCAGCATGCCGAAGGCCGGCTCGGTGCTGTCGATCGCGCCTTCGCGCAAGGGCAGCAGGGCGAGCGACTGCACCTGCGCGGCCTGCGGCAGCCATTGCGTGGGCTCGAACCCCATGTTGGCGCCGCAGAAGGGACTGGTCAGTGAAGAGGCAAATGCCCGTGCGTCATCGCTCGCGCCACTGGCGAAGGCTTCCGAGGCAAACGCCGCGCTCACGCCCCATACGCGCAGAGCCACCTGCGGCACATCGAACAGCTCGCGCATGCCGTCTTCGACGGCGGCAGGCAGCCCCAGGGGCTCCCTGACCGCCAGCATCCGGCAGGCCCATTCGTGGGTCTTGTCGACGATGCCAGTGTTCTCGCCGCTGTAGCGCACCATGTCCATGATGCGCTGTTCGAGGCCCTTGATCTTCTCGCGCAGCATCTCGGCCTGGCGTTCGTGCAGGCTGACGGCGCGATGCCCGTGCGGGCTCGTGATCGTGATGCTGGACAGCACCTCGGCATGGCGCTCGAAGAAATCCGGTGTGTTCACCAGGAATTCGGCGATGTCTTCTTCAGTGATGGGTGGCACGGCGGAGTTCACGTTGGTGGGGAGAGTCATGGTGCGTCGGGGATATCGATCTGGCCTTCGAACACGGTGGTGGCCGGGCCGGTCATGAAAACGGAGTCCTGCGGATTGCCGGACCATGCGATGGTGAGCAGGCCGCCCGGCGTGTGGACGTCCACGCGCTTGTCGAGCAGGCCCAGCCGGATGCCCGTGGCCACGGCGGCGCATGCCCCGGTGCCGCAGGCCAGTGTTTCGCCCACGCCGCGTTCAAATACGCGCAGCTTCACGGCTGCGCGGTTCAGTATCTGCATGAATCCGGCATTGACGCGGTTGGGAAAGCGGCGGTGGCTCTCCAGTTGCCTGCCGATGTTCTCGACGGGCGCGGCCTGCACGTCGTCGACCAGCTGCACGGCATGCGGGTTGCCCATGGACGCCACGGCGCACCACACGGTGGAGTGCGCGCCCGTGGCGGCATCCACCACGTCGAGCGGCCATTGCTCGCCCTCGCCCATGGCGCGCGAATCCAGCCCCGAGGGATCGAACGGCACCCGCTGCGGAACGAACTCGGGCCGCCCCATGTCCACCGTGACACGGCCATCGGGCATGAGCTGCGGAGCGATCACGCCCTTCATGGTCTGAACGCGGATGGAATCCTTGTCCGTCAGGCCCTTGTCGCGCACGAAGCGCGCGAAGCAGCGCGCGCCGTTGCCGCACTGCTCCACCTCTCCGCCGTCGGCATTGTGGATCACATATTCGAAATCCACCTCGGGCGAGGGCGCCGCGCGCACGGTCAGGATCTGGTCGGCTCCGATACCGAAGTGGCGGTCGGCGATGAACCGGTATTGTTCGCGGCTCAGGCCGTAGCGCACGGCAGTCTCGTCGAGCACGACAAAGTCGTTGCCGGCCCCCTGCATTTTGGTGAAGCGGATGTGCATGCGCCGATTATCCGCTCACCGGCCCGGCCCGCGCACGTGCGGGCCGTAATAAGCTGTAGCCGCGCCGGGCGGACGGGAAGGGGCGCGGCGGGCGTCGCATGCGCGCCAGCATGAACCGGCGCAGTTGCACATAATGCATGCATGCCTCGCCAGAACCAACAACTCCACGCCCATCGGGAGCCCGTCAAGACGCGCCCCGCCGCCACCGTGCTGCTGATGCGCGATGCGCCGGCGGACAACGGCGAAACCGTGCTCGAAGTGCTGATGACCCGCCGCTCGCCCAACGCCAGCTTTCTGCCCGGCGCATACGTGTTCCCGGGCGGCGGCATCGACGCGCATGACGCGTCACCGCAGTCGCATGCCCAGACCGACCATCGGCCGACCCAGAACGCGCAGCGCATCACCGAGGCCATCGCGGGCATCCGGGAGACCTTCGAGGAGCTGGGCATTCTGCTGGCCCGCCATGCCGACGACGGGCGCTTTGCGGATGCCGGCGACATCGCGGCCATCGACCGCAACAAGCCCTTCATCGAACAATGCGCCGCGCGCGGCCTGCGGCTTGCGGCGGGCGACATGCACGTGCTGGCCCACTGGACGGCCGACCGCACGTCGCCCAAGCGCTTTTCCGTGCCGTTCTTGGTGCGCCGCATGCCCGAGGGCCAGGAGCCCGTGGCCGACGAATCCGAGCAGTTCGAGCCGGTCTGGGTGCGCCCCGCGGACGCACTGGCGCTGCACCGGCAAGGCAAGTTCTTCATGATCTTTCCCACCATCCGCACGCTGGACCACCTCACCCGATACGCCACCGTGCAGTCGCTGATGGACGTGATCTCGCGCGATGAAGAGCCGCTGTGGAATTGCTGCCCGCGAAGCGGCCTCGTCAAGGGCCGTGAAACCCGTTTCATGGATCACGAGCCGCCATTCGGCGAGCTGGCCCTGGTCACTCCGGACGGCCAGATCCTGCATCCGCTGGACTGGCAAAGCGAGCGCACGGTGCCGCTGCTCAAGAACGTTCAGCGCCTGACCGCACCCAACCCGGGTGTGATGACCGGTCCCGGCACCAACAGCTATCTGGTGGGCGATCCCTTCACGGGCTACATCGCCATCGACCCCGGCCCGGCGGATGTGGAGCATCTCGAGAAGCTCTGGCGCGCCGCCAATGGCGACATCCGCCAGATCATCTGCACGCACTCGCACCCCGACCATTCACCGGGAGCCCAGCCGCTTCAGCAGATGGTCGAACAATACGGCAAGCCCAGGCCGCCGATTCTCGGCCTCGCATCGCGCCCCACAGCGCGCGTGGACAGCCAGTTCACACCCGACCGCGAACTGGCCGATGGCGAATTGGTGCCATTGCGTGGCTCGGGGCCGGACGGCGAAATCACCCACACGCTGCAAGCCATCCACACGCCCGGCCACGCCGCCAACCATGTCTGCCTGCTGCTGCGCGAGGACGGCCTGCTGTTTTCGGGCGATCACATCCTCAACGGCAGCACGACGGTGGTCAACCCGCCCGACGGCAACATGGATGACTACCTGGATTCGCTCTCCACGCTGGATGCCGTCTGCGCCGAATTCGGCGCCGAGTTCATCGCCCCCGCGCACGGCCATGTGATCGAAAAGGCGCGCAACGCCATCGCCCAGCTGCGCGCCCACCGCCTGGCGCGTGAAGCCAAGGTCATCAAGGCGATGCAGGCCATGCCGGAAGGCAGCCTGGAAGACTGGGTGAAGATCGCCTACGACGACGTGCCCGAACGCATCTGGCCGGTGGCGCAGCGCTCGCTGCAGGCGCATGTGGAACGGATCCGGGGGATGGAGCCGGGGAATTGAGGCCCCCCTGAGGCGCTTCGCGCCTTCCCCCCCGAGGGGGGACACCGCCTTCGCCGCGAGGCGGCTCTTGCTCGGCGGTTGCTGGTATGGCCTGCCCTGCGGCCTTCTGACTGGTCGCGCCGTTGCCTGATCGGGCGCGGCTTGTCCTGATCCTGCGTAAAGTGATGAATAATCAGTTCGCTGCCTGGCTCCTGTGCCGGGCGTGGAAGTGGTCATGGTGGAAAAGCAAGCAATGGCGGGCGCGGCGCACGATGCCGAAGGGCAGCGTCTGTCCAAGCGCGTGATGCAGCAGCAGGGGTGCTCGCGCAGCGTGGCGGAGCAATATATCGAGGGCGGATGGGTCAGCGTGGATGGGCGCGTCGAGGAAGAGCCCGGCGCGCGCGTGCTGGACTCGCAACAGGTGGACGTGTCGGGCGACGCCGCCTTGCTGGATCTGGCCCCGGTCACCCTGCTGCTGAACCAGCCGGTGGATTGCGCCGAACCGCTCGACTGCCTTCACGCGGCCACCCATGACGACAGCGATCCGCAGGCGGGCCGTATCCGCATACTGCGGCGGCATTTCAAGCGGCTGCAGGATTGCGCGCCGCTGCCGCGCACCGCTCATGGCCTGGCGGTCTTCACGCAGGACCGCCAGATCGCCCGCCGCCTGATCGAGGACGCCGCGCTCATCGAACATGAATGCATCGTCGAAGTGACCGGCGACGTGAACGCCGCCAATCTCGCATCGCTGCGCAGCGGCAATCCACTGCCTGCCGCCAAGGTCAGCCGCCAAAACGAGAACCACCTGCGCTTTGCGCTGCCCGGCACGGCCGTGCGCGCGATCCCGGCGCTTTGCGCCTCGGTGGGGTTGAAGGCGGTAAACATCCGCCGCATCCGCATCGGAAGAATCCCTCTTGCCGGACTGGAAGAAGGCCGGTGGCGGTTTCTGGGGCGCGGCGAAAGATTCTGAAGGGAAGAAAGAAAAAGTGTGAAGCCCGCCGATAAGCCGGATTCTGTGCGCCACGGTTGCCCGCGGCGTGACCGCCATTAATCTGGGCCGGGTGTCGCCACCACGGCTCGATGCTACCTACCCGCCAGCTCTGCGGAACCACATCAACGCTGGCCTACTTGGTATTGCTGCGCGTAGAGATTGCCCGTTTCACCCCGGGTGGTTTACCTTGCGGTACGCCCCCCGGACTCGTCTCTGTTGCTCTGATCCTCACCTCACGGTGGGCAGCCGTTAGCTGCTACGCTGTCCTGTGCAGTCCGGACGTTCCTCCAGTGCGGCCTTTCGGCGCTTGCACCAGCGGCGGCCTGGCGTGCTTCACGGGCATGATTATCCCGCGTTTTGCCAATCCCCGGGAGCAGGATGGCCCTATATCCACGCGCGGACCGCCGCAGCCGCCCTACCCGGCCGCAACGCGGATGTTGTAGAGAATCAGCAGCAACAGGCCGATCACGCCCACAAGCATGCAGCCTATCGCCGCCTTGTATTCGCGCCAGGCGAAACCGCCCACCAGCAGAAGCAAGGCGGCGCTTCCGGCAATGATGTTGAAATCGGATATTCCCATAGCGTCCATTTCCCCGCCGCATTGAAGAACGGCATTCATGAAAGAAGTTGCCAGCGCACTTGATGTTACACAAATTGGGCCCGCCATGCGCCGCTATCAATCCGATCAAGGAAACCAGCATAACCATATGCGGATTAGTTCGATCAACTGCGCCACAATGAGCCCCTGGCCTTCGTCCCCGGCTCCTGCCGGCCGGCCCGTTCCGACACCCGATTCAACTCACCGTTGCTGGAGACAATCCTATGAAATTCGACAATATCCTGCAGACCATCGGCAACACGCCCGTCGTGCGCATCAACCGCCTGTTCGGCGCCGGCGCCAACGTCTGGATCAAGTCCGAGCGCAGCAATCCCGGCGGATCGATCAAGGACCGCATCGCGCTGGCCATGGTGGAAGACGCCGAGGCGCGCGGCGCGCTCAAGCCCGGCGGCACGATTGTCGAGCCCACCTCCGGCAACACCGGCATCGGCCTGGCCCTGGTGGCCGCCGTCAAGGGCTACAAGCTGGTGCTGGTCATGCCCGAGAGCATGTCCATCGAACGCCGCCGCCTGATGCTGGCCTATGGCGCGACCTTCGATCTCACCCCCAAGGAAAAGGGCATGAAAGGCGCGATCGCGCGCGCGCAGGAGCTGGTTGACTCCACCCCCGGCGCCTGGATGCCCCAGCAGTTCGAGAACCCTGCCAACATCGACGTGCACATGCGCGCCACCGCGCAGGAAATCCTCGCCGATTTCCCCGACGGCCTGGATGCGCTCATCACCGGCGTGGGCACGGGCGGCCACCTGACCGGCGTCGCGCGCGTGCTCAAGGGCAAATTCCCGCAGCTCAAGGTGTTCGCAGTCGAGCCGCTGGCCTCGCCGGTGATCAGCGGCGGCCAGCCCGCGCCGCACCCGATCCAGGGCCTTGGCGCCGGCTTCATCCCCAAGAACCTGGACACCACGCTGCTGGACGGCGTGATCCAGGTCGACGGAGAGCCCGCCCGTGAATACGCCCGCCGCTGCGCGCGCGAAGAAGGCATCCTGGTCGGCATCTCGTCGGGCGCGACGCTCGCCGCCATCGCGCAGAAGCTGCCCGAACTGCCGGCCGGCGCGCGCGTGCTGGGCTTCAACTACGACACGGGCGAGCGCTATCTGTCGGTGGAAGGCTTCCTGCCGGGCTGAACCGCACCCGCCCCGCGCGCCCAAGGCACTCCACGGAGTGCCTTTTTGCATTTCAGGGCGCCTCGCCGGGAAACCGGGATTTGGCTATCATCGCGGACCGACATTCGCAGTCCTCGCCCGATGAACACGGGCCAGCCCCACCATGATCCGCATCTCCGAAATCAAGCTGCCGCTGGCGGCATTGCCCGCTGGCGAATACGACGCCGACATCCATCCCGAGGCCGCATTGCGCGAGCAGGCGGCCCAGGCGCTGGGCGTGGCCGCCGCCGATATCGCCGGGCTCAGCGTCTTCAAGCGCAGCTTCGACGCCCGCAAGGCGGACCTGATGGCGGTGTACATCGTCGATGTACAGCTCGCCGATCCGTCCAGGGAAGCCGCGCTGCTGGCCGCCAGCCAGAACAATCCACACATCGGCGCCACGCCCGACATGCGCTGGATTCCCGTGGGCCACGCGCCCTCCGGCATGCAGGAGCGCCCGGTGGTCATCGGCTTCGGGCCCTGCGGCATTTTCGCGGCGCTGGTGCTGGCGCAAATGGGTTTCAGGCCCATCGTGCTCGAGCGTGGGCGCAAGGTGCGCGAGCGCACCAAGGACACCTGGGGCCTGTGGCGCAAGCGCATTCTCACGCCGGAGTCGAACGTGCAGTTCGGCGAAGGCGGCGCGGGCACGTTCTCCGACGGCAAGCTCTACAGCCAGATCAAGGACCCGCGCCATCTCGGCCGCAAGGTGATGCAGGAGTTCGTGCAGGCCGGAGCGCCCGCCGAGATCCTCTACGCCGCGCACCCGCACATCGGCACGTTCAAGCTGGTGAAGGTGGTGCAGACGCTGCGCGAGCAGATCATCGCGCTCGGCGGCGAAGTGCGCTTCGAGCAGCGCGTGAGCGACGTGCATGTCGAGACCGATGCGCATGGCGAGCGCCGCGTCACCGGCCTCACGGTGGTGGACGGGCAAAGCGGCCAGGCCTGCTTTCTGCCCGCAAGCCATGTCGTCATGGCGCTGGGCCACAGTTCGCGTGACACGTTCGCGATGCTCTACGAGCGCGGCGTCGCCATGCTTGCCAAGCCGTTCTCGATCGGCGTGCGCATCGAGCACCCTCAAAGCGTGATCGACCGCGCCCGGTGGGGCAGGCATGCGGGCCATCCGCTGCTGGGTGCGGCCGACTACAAGCTCGTGCACCATGCGGACAATGGCCGCGCGGTCTACAGTTTCTGCATGTGCCCGGGCGGCACGGTCGTCGCGGCGACCAGCGAGCCCGAGCGCGTGGTCACCAACGGCATGAGCCAGTACTCGCGCGCGGAGCGCAATGCCAACGCGGGCCTGGTCGTTGCCGTCGATGAGAAGGATTTTCCGCGCGACGCGGCCTCGTTCGAGAAATATCTGGGCCAATCCCACGGCGTGGAAAACCTGCCGCACGGGCAAACCCATCCGCTGGCGGGCATCGTGCTGCAGCGCCAGCTGGAATCAAACGCCTACGCCGTGGGCGGCGGCAACTACAACGCGCCGGGCCAGCTGGTGGGGGACTTTCTCAAGCACCGCCCTTCCAGAAAGTTCGCCAGTGTGCAGCCGTCCTACAAACCCGGCGTGCACCTCACGGAAATCGACCATGCCCTGCCCGCCTTCGCCACCGAGGCCATGCGCGAGGCGCTGCCCGTCTTTGGCCGCAAGATCCGCGGCTACGACATGCCGGACGCCGTCATGACGGGCGTGGAGACGCGCACATCGTCGCCGCTGCGCATCAGCCGCGGCGATGACCTGCAAAGCCTGAACACGCGCGGCCTTTACCCGGCCGGCGAGGGCGCGGGCTACGCCGGCGGCATCCTCTCGGCGGGCGTCGACGGCATCAAGGTGGGCGAAGCCGTGGCGCGTCGGATGCTCGGACTGGACTGACGCGCGCGGACACTCTTCAAGACAGCGCGATATAGCGCGACAGATGATGATCTTCATCGCCGAACTGGTGGTCGATCATCACCAGCCGCTTCGCATAATGCGCGAGCGGCAGCTCCCACGTCATGCCGATGCCGCCATGCAGCTGGATGCATTCCTCCGCCACCAGCGTGCCGATGCGGCCCGTGCTGTACTTGGCCGCGGACATCGCCAACGCGCGCGTCCGGCCTTGCGCGTTGTCGATCGCGTCGGCCGCGTTGATCACGGCGGAGCGCGCCTGCTCGACCTCCAGCAGCACATCGGCCATGCGGTGCTGCAGCGCCTGGAAGCTGCCGATGGGCACTCCGAACTGCTTGCGGGTCTGCAGATACTCCAGCGTGCCTTGCTTGACCACGTCCATCGCGCCAAGCGCTTCGGAACTGAGCGCCAGAAGCGCGTACTCGCAAATGCTCTCCAGCAGGTCGGCGCCGTCCCCGGGCGTTCCGATCATCGCCTGCGCACCGACCTCCACGTCGTCGAACCGGAGTTCGCACGCGCGTCCCCCCTCGAAGCGCGGATAGCCCCGGCGCGAGATTCCCTGCGCGTCGCCCGGCACGAGAAACAGCGCGATGCCCTCACGCTCCGGCGGCTGGCCCGAGACGCGCGCGGTGACCAGCAGCAGATGCGCCTCCTCGCCGAAGCTCACCACCGCCTTCGCGCCGCTGATGACCCAGCCGCCCCCGGTGCGGCGCGCGCCGGTCTTCACATTGCCCGCCTCGTAATGGCTGCCGGGCTCATCGTGCGCAAACGCCGCCAGCACGCTGCCGTCGATGATGCCCGCCAGATAGCGGTCCTTCTGCGCGGCGCTTCCCGCGCGCACCAGCGCCTGCCCCGCCAAAAGCGCGCCCAGCAGCGGCTCGGTCACCAGGCCCCGGCCCAGGCATTCGAACACCAGGCTGATGTCGAAGCCCGACCCGCCAAAGCCCCCCGCGTCTTCGGGAAACAACGCGCCGATCGCGCCGAGCTCCGCGAGCTGCGCATGAAGCTGCGGGCTGCGGCCCTGCGCGCCGTAGGCGATCCGGTTGCGCGCGGCGCTGCCGTATTGCTCGCCCAGGAAGCGGTTGAGGGAATCCGCCAGCATGCGGCGGTCTTGCGTGTGTTCGAAATTCATGGCTCGTTTCTCCACCGGTTGTTTGATCAAAGCCCCAGGATCATCTTGGAGATGATGTTTTTCTGGATCTCGTTGGAGCCGCCGAAAATCGACAGCTTGCGGTGGTTGAAATACGCAGCCGCGGCGGTGGCCGCCTCGGGCTCGCCAAGCGGCGCCTCGCCATGGCTCGCATGCTGCGCTTCCTCGATGAACGGCGCGGCATAAGGCCCCATGGCGCGGCGGATCAGCGAGAGAATCTCCTGGCGGATCTGCGTGCCGCGGATCTTCAGCATCGAGCTTTCCGCGCCCGGCACGCCGCCGCCCGCCACCGCCGCGATCACGCGCAGGTTGGTGGTCTTCATGTTCTCCAGGTCGATCTCGACACGCGCCATGCGCGCGGCGAACAGCGGATCTTTCGCCAGCGGCCGGCCATTGCAGAGGACACGGCCGGCAACCGCCTTGAGTTTTTCGAGCGCGGCCACCGAAAAGCCCACGCCCGCGATATTGGTGCGCTCGTAGGTCAGCAGATACTTGGCGTAGGTCCAACCCTTGTCCTGTTCCCCGACGAGGTTCGCTACGGGCACTTTCACATCGGTGAAGAAAACCTCGTTCACCTCGTGTTCGCCATCGAGCGTGATGATGGGGCGCACTTCGACACCCGGCGAGTTCATGTCGATGAGCAGGAAACTGATGCCCGACTGCGCCTTCACCTCGCGGTTGGTGCGCACCAGGCAGAAGATCATGTTGGCGTAATGGCCGAGCGTGGTCCAGGTCTTCTGGCCGTTGACGACGTAATGCTCCCCATCGCGCACCGCGGTGGTCTTCACCGACGCCAGGTCCGATCCCGCGCCCGGCTCGGAATAGCCCTGGCACCACCAGTCCCCTCCGCTCAGGATACGCGGCAGCCAATGCTTTTTCTGCGCGTCGCTGCCGTATTTGATGAGCACGGGCCCGAGCATGTTCACGCCGAACGGCACGATGCGCGGCGCGCCCGCCAAGGCGCATTCATGCTCGAAGATGAACTTCTGCACCGCCGTCCAGCCCGGGCCGCCCCATTCGACGGGCCAGTGGTTGGCGAGCCAGCCGCGCCGGTTCAGGATGGCATGCCACTGCTCCTGATCCTGCCGGCTCAGCCGCAGCCCCTGCCGGACCTTGTCCGAAAGCGTCCGTGGCAATTCCTGCCGGAGGAACGCCTGCACCCGATCGCGGAATTGTTCTTCCTCGGCTGTGAATTGCAGATCCATGATGATGTCCACCTTCTCGTGTCGTGACCGGAAGATTCCAAGCGGATGCAGCGCGGCGACGGCCCGCTCATTCGTGAAATCGGAGTGATTTGATTGTGGGGGCGGCCAATGAGGTTTGACAATCTCATTACTTATTGACAGTCTGTCAAAATATCCTTGACAAATATCCCCCAACTCCCAAGCGCCCCCAATGGACGTCAATGCACTGACCTTGTTCGTGGAGATCATCGACGCCGGCAATCTGAGCCAGGCCGCGCGCAAGCTCAAGATGACGCGCGCCAACGTGAGCTACCACCTGAACCAGCTCGAAAAATCTATCGGCGTGCAGCTCGTGCGCCGCACCACCCGCCACGTGGAGCCCACCGAAGTGGGCATGCGCCTGTACGAGCATGGCCGGCAGATCCAGAACGAGGTGCTGGCCGCGCAGGAAACCATCGCCTCGCTCGGGCGCGGCCTGCAGGGCCGCGTCGGTATCTCGGTGCCCAGCGGCTACGGCCAGTTGGTGGTGAGCGACTGGCTCATCGAGTTCAAACTGCAATACCCCGGCATCGTGCTCGACGTGCTGTTCGAGAACCGCACGGAAAACGTGCGCGACGACGTGGACATCGCCATCCGCATCCTGAATGATCCGCCGGAAACCCTGGTCGCCCGCGACATGGGGCCGGTGCGCTGGATCGCCTGCGCATCACGTGAATACGTGGACAGGCATGGCCTGCCACGCAGCCTTCGGGAACTTGGCGAGGCGCCGCTGATCACCGCGGGCATGCCCGGCAGGCATTCGCGCCTGCGCGCCTACCGGCACGCGGGCCCACCCGGCGAGCGCGAGGAAATCATGCTCGAGCCCACGCTGATCTCCGAGCACTTCCCGTTCCTGCGCCAGGGCATTCTCGCCGGGCTCGGCGTGGGGCTCGTGCCCGACTATGTCGTGCAGGCTGAAATCGACTCCGGCCGCGTGCTCACCACGCTCGATGAATACCGGCTGAGCCTCTTCGCCAATCGCATGTACCTGCTCTACATGCCCAACCGCCACCAGACCCGCGCCGTGCGCACCTGCATCGGCTTTCTGCTCGACAAGGCCGGGCAGAGCATGCTGCCGATGCTCAGGGACATCGGCGATGCGGGCTATCTGTTCGCGGGAGACTGAACCGCATGCGCGGGAATGCCCAAGTCGCGCACAATACGCGCCCGATGACCACAGACTCCGCCGCCCCGCACGCCATGCCGACGCCGCAGCCATCCACCTTCAGCGCACCCAGCACCGCCCGCATGCTGCTCGGAGTGCTGGCGATGGCGCTGGTGGTGGTCGCCTCGAACATCCTGGTCCAGTACCCCATCAACGACTGGCTGACCTGGGGCGCGATTTCGTATCCCGCAGCCTACCTCGTGAGCGACCTCATCAACCGTGGCCACGGTCCCATCCCCGCGCGGCGCGTGGCCTGGGTGGGGTTCGCGGTGGCCGTCGCCGCATCGCTGGCGCTGGCCCCGCCGCGCATCGCCCTGGCATCGGGAACGGCGTTCATTCTCTCGCAGCTCCTGGACATCAGCGTATTCCACCGGCTGCGCCAAGGCCGCTGGTGGAAGGCTCCGCTGGCCGCCACCATTCTTGCCGCGATGCTGGACACCTTCGTGTTCTGGAGCATCGCGTTCGCCGGCGGCGGCGATCCCTGGTTCACCTGGGCGCTTGGCGACCTGGGCGTCAAACTGGCGATGGGGCTGTTGCTGCTGCTGCCGTTCCGGCTGCTGACCTGGCGCAGCGTGCACTGACATCCGGCGCGCAGCAGCGCATCACTGCGCGCTGGCCTCGTCCAGCACCTTCAGCGCATCCTCGTCCAGCCGCAGGCGCGCGGCGCGGACCAGTGACTGCAACTGATCGAGATTGCTGGCGCTGGCGATGGGCGCAGCGATGGTCTTGCGCGTGAGCAGCCAGGCAATGGCGACCTCGCTCGGCTTGGCGTCCAGGCGCGCGGCGACGCTATCGAGCGCATCGAGGATTCCCAGTCCGCGCGCATTCAGGTACAGCCCCACGGTTTTGGGCCCACGCGCGCTTTTGCCCACGTCGGCTTCGGTGCGGTATTTGCCTGCGAGGAATCCGGCGGCCAGCGCGTAGAAGTTGATCACGCCCACGCCATGCTTCTCGCACAGCGGCTGCAGGTCTTGCTCGAACACGGCGCGGTCGTACAGGTTGTAGAGCGGCTGCAGGCTTTCATAGCGCGCCAGTCCGTGCTTCTCGCTGCATTCCAGCGCCTGCGCCAGCCGCCCGGCGCTGTAGTTGGAAGCGCCCACCGCGCGCACTTTTCCTTCGCGGATGAGTTCGCCAAAGGTGCCCATCACATCCTCGAAGGGAATCCCCGGGTCGTCGTCGTGCGTCTGGTACAGGTCGATATAGTCCGTGCGCAGCCGCTGGAGCGATGCGTCGACCGCCTGGCGGATGTATCGGGGATGCAGGCCGACCCGGCCATCGCCCATGTCCTTGCCGACCTTGGTGGCCAGAACGAGGTGCTCGCGCCTGCCCGACTTCCTCAGCCATTTGCCGATCAGCGTCTCGGACTCGCCGCCCGCATGCCCCGGCGCCCAGCGCGAATAGACATCCGCGGTATCGACGAAGTTCATACCCGCGTCGATCCATGCGTCGAGCAGCGAAAAACTCATGGCCTCGTCAGCCGTCCAGCCGAACACGTTGCCGCCAAAACAAAGCGGCGAGACCTGAAGCGGAGAACGGCCAAGCTGGCGCGTCGGGAGTGACATGAAGGCTCCTTGCCGATTTTGAATATCCGGGACATTGTGTACCCATCTCGCATGGGTTTTCCCAAAAAATTCAAACCCCGCCTCTAAGAACGTGTTCACGATCTCCTCGCGCCGCGACAGCGGCTTTGCGCGATGG
>NZ_JBEBOW010000099.1:0-15189 GCF_040396215.1 Diaphorobacter ruginosibacter
GGTGACGCCGCATCCATTGGATGAGCAAGAGAGCGATGCGTCATCGGCAACGACTCGGTACTCGGTGCGCGGCGTGCCGTGGCGCTGCCATTCAGCGAGTCTCGCGAGGTGAGCGGGGGCGGCGTTTCGATGCGCCGGATGCAGCGGCATCGAGGGATGGGCCAGCCGGGCTTGCTTTGCGGCGCACCGTGCGGGCGGGTCCGCCGCCGCCATCAGGGCGGCGCTGCCCTGGCTCCAGTGACGCATCCTGGCCGTCCGGCACGAACAGGGCTTGAATGCGCTGCAGTCTTTCCTGTTCGAGGGGCGTCATGCCATCGCCGCAGTCGAGCACCGACAGGATCACCGACAACGCATCGCTCCGGTGGGAGGGGGATGTGGTTGCCAGCAAGGTGGGAATGGCGGCCACGGCAGCTTCTGCGTCCATGCGTATCAGGAGTGGCTGGGTTCGCACCATATGGCGCAGGGCATCGGCACCCGCCGCATCAAGCTTTCCCTTGATCAGTTGGGCGGCGCATCGGAACAGGCGGTCATCGACCTGGCCGCGGATGCTCAGAATGTAGGATAAAGCACGGACGGTGGCTTCGGCGACGCCGCCCTGATTCAGGCTCTCGCGCATGCGGGCCTGCCGCCCGGCAAGCCAGCGGCGGTGCTCGGGACTGTCCCCTGGATGAGGCCGCGCCGGCTCAGTGCTCCCTGACGATTGCCCGGCCAGGGCACGAACCACGGGCGAACCGTAGATGGCATGGAATGTCTGGGCATAGAGGCGGTCACGGACGTCGCGGTAACCGTCGAGCAGATCGATGATGGCGTTGGAGATGGCGTCCTGGGCATGCAGGAGCGGGTTCTCGGGGGAGACCGGCCTGCGATGCTCCCGCGCCTGTTCGGCGAGGGATGCGATCCAGCCTGCCCATGGGTGGCGGTCGGACCACCATTCATAGCCGACTCGGATTGGGTGCATCTTCTGCAGCCAGGTAGCGCTATGTTCCGTGGACAGAGCCCGCACCCAGGGCTGGACCGTGTTGCGATACAGGGCGAGGTTGATTTCGGAGATGCGTGCTGCCGCGGCGAAGCTCCGTTCTGCTTCAGCGTCCGGGCGCACGATCTCGCGCACCTCCTCGATGCCGCTGCGGCGGATCGTCATCAGGTGGGGATCGGTCGTGGACGCGCGCCCATCCGGATCCGGATTGCGGACGTCATCGACCACGGCACGGTAGATGCCTGCGGGCAGGTGGTCGATCAATTCGATATTGTTGGCGAGCTTGCGGTGCTCCTTGCGTCCGACGCTGCCGGAGACAAAGATGCCCAGGTGGCCGACGCTGTCATGCGTGGTGAAAACGATGGTTTGATCATGGCCCGCCACATCGTCATCGTCACGATACAGGTCGGTGATCCAGCCCAGCGCCTGGGGCGGAGGAGTGATGTTGTCGCCATAGGAGCAGAACACGACGATTGGCGAGCGGATGTTGCGCAGATCCACGCGCACGCCGTCGGAGGTTGCCAGCTCGGCGGTGGCCAGCTTGTTGCCGATGAACAGGTTATCGACGATGTACTGCATCTCCACATCGTTGAGGAAGACATAGCCACCCCAATATTTCTCGAAGCCCAGGTAGCGCACGGGCTCCGTGTCAACCTTGGCGTACAGGTTGTACTGCTTCTTCCAGAGCGTGTTGGCCGGGTCGAGGTTCTCGAAGTTCCGTACCAGCCAGGCGCCGTCGAAACGCCCGGCTCCGAGGTCGCTGGTCAGCGCGGTCAACCAACTGCCTCCGACGAGGCCACCGCCGTAGCGCATCGGGTTATCGCCGGCCCAGTAGGACACCGGCGTGCCGGCCAGGATGATCGGGCCGAAGAGTTCCGGCCAGACGGCGGCGGTCATCAGCACCTGCCAGCCGGCCTGGCAATTGCCGATGACGACGGGCTTGCCACGGCTGTCCGGGTGCAGTTCAGCGACCTTCCGAACGAAGGCAGCCTCGGCGCGCATTACGTCCTCGACGGTCTGGCCGCGTACCGGATCGGGCAGGAAACCGACGAAATAGCAGGGGTGGCCGGCCTTGATGGCCGCACCGATCTCGCTGTCAGGCTTGAAGCCGCCGATCCCGGGACCGTGCCCTGCGCGGGGATCGATCACGACGAACGGACGTTTGCCTGGATCGGGCTGCGTGTCCGCAAGCGGTGCGATGCGTGCGAGGCAGTAATTGACCGGCCGCGGCAGATCGAAGCCGGACAATACCAGCCTGGCTTCGAAGTCGAGCACGTTCGGCACCCGTTCTTGAAGGTGCTCCCGATACTGGTTGCCGCGCTGGCGGCGGACATCGGCATACAACAGCGTGCGTTGCCAGGCATCGATGGCGTATTCGCCGATCGCAGCGGTGAATTGCAGGGGAGACTTGCTATCGATGCCCATGGGAACTCCTTGAAGAGATCGGGAAGGAGGCCGTCGTCATACCCGGCAGCGGCATGTCAGGCCATCTGGCTGATGGCCTTGCGAAAACGAGCCAGCGAGAACGCGAACAGTACCGAGCCTATCACCGCCAGCGCCAGGAACTGCGGCCAGACCACGTCGAAGCCGGCGCCCCGAAACAGAATGGCTCCGCCCAGGTTGACAAAATGCGTGGTGGGCGCGGCCTGCATGATCGTCTGCACCGGCGCCGGCATGCTTTCGAATGGCGTACTGCCTCCCGAGAGCATCTGCAGCGGCAACAGCACCAGCACCACCAGCATCCCGAATTGCGGCATGTTGCGGGCGATGGTGGCCATGAAAATGCCCAGCGAGGTGGTGGAGAACAGCACCAGCGCCGAGCCGGCGAAGAACAGCCACAAAGAGCCCGCCACCGGCACGCCCAGCGCCCAGCGCACCACCAGGTTCAGTGAAAGTGCGGAAGCCGCCAGCACCACCAGGCCCATCGACCAGATCTTGGCCAGCATGATTTCGGCGGGCGTCACGGGCATGACGAGCAAGTGCTCGATGGTGCCGTGCTCGCGCTCGCGGATCAGTGCGGCGCCCGCAAGGATGATCGAGAGCATGGTGATCTGGTTGATGATCTGAGTGAGACCGCCGAACCAGCTTTTATCCAGCGTCGGGTTGAAGCGGGCACGCAACTCCAGGTCCACAGCCGGTGCGGCGCTGCCGCGATAACGCTGGACGAATTCGTTGATCTCGCCCATCACGATCTGCTGGATGTAGCCGCTGCCGGTAAAGGCCTGGGTCATGCGGGTGGCGTCGGTGTTGAGCTGGATTTCGGCCCTGCGGCCAGCCAGCACGTTGCGCTGGAAATTGGGAGGAATGATCAGTGCGAAGGTGTAGTCTCCCGCGTCCATTCCCCGATCGACCTGCGACTGGCCGATCATGATCGGCGGCGTGAACTCGGGTGGATAAAAGGCCGAGACGATGCGCTGCGAAAGCGGCGAATGGTCTTCGTCGACGATGGCGATGGGCGCATTGTTGAGCGTCTCGGGCATGGAGCTGGCCGACGAATACACCGAGAAAGTGAACACGAACAGGATCAGCACCAGCATCACGGGGTCGCGCCACAGGCTCCATAGCTCCTTGACGCCCAGACGGTAGATGTTTGATATCTTCCTGCCAAGCATGTCAGCGCTCCTGCTTTCTCAGCAATATGATGGCCAGGCCCAGAATGACGGGCACCGCCGCCAGCAGGGGCCAGAACGATGCGGACAGATCTCCGAATCCGAGCGCTTTGTTGAAGACTCCCCGGCTGATGGTGAAGATGTGGCTTGCCGGGTAGATCTCGCCGATGATCCGGCCGCTGCCCTGCAGCGAGGAAACCGGGTCGATCATGCCGCCGTACTGCATGGCCGGGATGAGCGTGCCGACCATGGCGAAGAACATCGCTGCAATCTGGCTCCTGGTCACGGCGGAGGCCAGCAATCCCATGCCGGTCGAGATGACGCAAAATAGCAGCGATGCGGCGGCCAGGGTCAGGAAACTGCCGGTCAGCGGGATGTTGAACACGGTCACCGCCAACAGCGTCATCAGCAGGAAATTGAGCATCGCCAGCCCCACGTAGGGCAGTTGCTTGCCCAGCAGGAACTCGCTGCGCGTGACCGGCGTGACATACAGGTTGATGATCGATCCCATCTCCTTTTCACGCACGACGGCCAAGGCGGTCAGCATGGCCGGCAGCATCAGCAGCAGGATCGGAATCACCGCGGGCACTATCGCCGGCAGGCTCTTGACGTCGGGGTTGTAGCGAAAGCGGTTTTCCACGGAGATGTTGCTGCTCGCCGCCGCGCCATACTGCTGGCGGGCCAGCTCGGACAACCAATGCTGGTGCATGCCCTGCAGATAACCCTGCACGGTTTCGGCGCGTTGGGGCATTGCACCGTCGAACCACGCGCCGATGGCCACCGGCTTGCCGCGCGCCACGTCGCGGGCAAAGCCTGGCGGAATCTCCAGCGCCATGGCCAGCTTGCCGCTGCGCATGCGCCGATCCAGGTCTTCATGGCTGGTGAGAGGAGGTTGCTCCAGAAAGTAGGTGGAGCCGGCGATGTCGAGCTGATAGCTGTTGGAAAGCGAGGTCTGATCGAGATCGAGCACCGCATACTTCAGGTTGTTGACGTCGGTGCCGATACCGAAACCCATCACCACCATCAAGATCAGCGAGCCGGCGAGCGCCAGCGTGGCGCGTACCGGATCGCGCTGAAGCTCCAGCGCCTCTCGCCAGGCATAGCTGAACAGCCGCTGCAGGCTGAAGCGCTTGCGGGGACGAGGGTGTTCACCGGCCTTGGCATCATGCACGGGAGGGGCCGGGCTGGCGCTGGCGGACGGCGTCTCTGCGCTGGCCTCGAGCAGGTAGCCGATGAAGGCCTCTTCCAGCGTCTTCGCACCGCGCTTTTCGACCAGCCTGGCGGGGGTGTCGCTGTCGAGCACCTTGCCCGCGTGCATCATCGACATGCGGTCGCAGCGCTCGGCTTCGTTCATGAAGTGGGTGGAGATGAAGATCGTGACCTTGTCGCGCCGCGAGAGCTCCACCAGCAGGCGCCAGAACGCATCGCGCGCCACGGGATCCACGCCCGAGGTTGGCTCGTCAAGGATCAGCAGTTCGGGCTTGTGCACCATCGCCACCGCCAGCGACAGCCGCTGGCGGATGCCCAATGGCAGCGACTCGGGCAGCTCGTCGATCGATTTTTGCAGGCCGAAGCGCTCGACCATCTCCCGGACCCGCCGTGGTATGTCCGCATCGGGTACATGGAACAGCCGCGCGTGCAGCACCAGGTTCTGGCGCACGCTCAGCTCGCCATAGAGGGAGAATGCCTGCGACATGTACCCGACGCGCCGGCGGGTATCCAGGTCATGCGGATCGATTTCGTGGCCGAACAGCCAGGCCCGGCCTTCGCTGGCCGGGAGCAGGCCGGTCAGCATTTTCATGGTGGTGGACTTGCCGCAGCCGTTGGAGCCGAGGAAGCCGAAGATTTCTCCGCGCCTGATGCGAAAACTCACGTTGTCCACGGCGACGAAATCACCGAAACGCATGGTCAGTCCCTTCGCCTCGATGGCAATGTCGTTCTCGTCGACATCCAGCGGCGGGATCACCACGGCAGCGTGTCCGCGCTTCTTCTCCTCGGGCAGCAGGGCGATGAATGCGCTTTCCAGCGACGTGCTGGCCGTGCGCTGCAGCAGCTCGGCTGGCGTGCCGGTGGCCAGTATCCGGCCATCGTCCATGGCCACCAGCCAGTCGAAGCCTTGAGCCTCGTCCATGTAGGAGGTCGCCACGATCACGCTCATGCCGGGACGATTGGAGCGGATGCTGCCGATGAGCTCCCAGAACTGCGCGCGCGCCAATGGATCGACTCCCGTGGTCGGCTCGTCCAGGATCAGCAGGTCGGGGTCGTGGATGAGCGCGCAGCACAGGCCGAGCTTTTGCTTCATGCCGCCCGAGAGCTTGCCCGCGGGGCGCGTGAGGAACCCATGCAGGCCGGTGGCCCGTGTCAACTCGTCGATGCGTCGCCGCCGCTCCTGCTCACCGTGGCCGAACAGGCGCGCGAAGAACTGCAGGTTTTCCTCGACCGACAGCGTCGGATACAGATTCTTGCCCAGGCCCTGAGGCATGTAGGCAATGCGCGGACACACCGCGGTGCGGTGGCGGCGGCTGGCCATGTCGCCGCCCAGCACCTCGATGCGCCCCTCCTGCACGGCACGCGCGCCCGAAACCAGCGACAGCAGGCTGGACTTGCCCACGCCGTCCGGGCCGATGAGCCCCGCCATGCATCCGGCGGGAAAATCCAGGTCGATGCCGGCCAGGGCCTCAACCTTGCCGTAATGCAGCCGGACGCCTTGCAGGCGCACGGACGGCGAGGTGGCGCCAGGCATGCCTACTTCCCGACATTCAGGGCCAGCGAGGCCGGCCATTGCGCGGCCGGATCGAGCTTGATCCAGGCCTCGCCGGGAACACCGGTCTTGACCTGCTCCAGATGCTCGCGCAGTAATTCGGGGGCGATCTTGGCCCGCACGCGGAACATCAGCTTCTGGCGCTCACTGGCCGTCTCCACCGTCTTGGGCGTAAATTGAGCCTGGCTCGCGACGAAGGATATCGATGCCGGAATCACGATGCCGGGCGCGGCGTCGAGCACGATGCGCGCTTCGCTGCCCAGCGCGACGCGGCCCGCAACGGTCTCGGGAACAAAGAAGGTCATGTAAACGTCCGAGACGTCGATCAGATTCAACACCCGGCCGCCGCTGCCCAATACTTCACCGGGCTGGGCGACGAGGAACTGCACGCGGCCATCGCGCGGCGACTTCAGTTCACTGTCGCGAATGTCCGCCTCGATGCGTTCGATGGTGGCTGCCGCGGCCTGCACGGAAGAGTGCGATCCGACCACCTGCGCCTTGGCGGCGGCCACGGCGGCCTGGGCCGCCGCCACCTGCGCGCGGGTCGCCGTCACGGCGGCCTCGGCGCCACGCACCCGGGCCCGGTCATCGTCCAGTTCCTGGATCGAGGCAGCCCCTTCGTTCGAGAGCGTCTGGGAACGCGCCAGGCGCCTTTTGGCGGCGTCCAGTTCGGCTTCGCGTTGGACGACCTGCGCTTTGGCGGCCGCGACATCGCTCTCGCGCAGCGATACCTGGGCTTCGGCAGCCGTCGCGGCGTGCCGTGCCTGGTCACGGCCTGCCCGCGCCTCGGCACGTTGAGCCTCCAGCGAATCCAATTGCATGCGCGCCACGGGTTGCCCGGCGGTGACGAAGTCGCCTTCTTTCACGAGCACATCCAGGAGGCGGCCGGGCAAGCGGGTGGCCACGTCCACTTCCGTCGCCTCGAGCCGCCCATTGCCACGGACGAATCCCTCACCGATGTCCTCGCGGTTGTAGTTCGACCAGGCCCACCACGCAGCCGCCGCCGCAATGGCAACAACGGCTATGGGCAGGAGCGTCTTTTTCAGAGTCGGGGTGATGTTCATGGACAAGCCTTAGCGGGAAGATGCGGGAAGGGCGGTTGACACTGCGACGCCTTCAGGATCGAGCTGCGCGCCGCCGCCGAGCGCGGCATACAGCGACACCTGGTTGGCCAACAGGGCGCTGCGGGCCTGGACCAGCTGCTGCCCGGCGGTCAGGAGTTCGCGCTGGGCATCGAGCACTTCCAGGTAAGTGGATGATCCGTTGTCGTAGCGCAGTTGCGCCAGGCGGGCCCGCTCCTGCGCGGTGACCAGCGATGCGCGCTGCAAGTCGCGCTGCTCGATCAGCCAATGTTGCGCGGACAGGGCGTCGGAGACTTCCCGGAAGGCGGTCTGGATGCTCTTCTCATATTGCGCGACGGCCATATCGCGACGGATTTCCGATACTTCCAGATGGGCCTGGCGACGGCCCCCATCGAAAATGGGCAGCGATATCACCGGAGCGAAGGTCCAGGCCCGGCTGCCGGAGGCAAACAGTCCATCAAGCGCCGCACTGGCCGTGCCCAGGCTGCCGGTCAGCGCGATGCGCGGGAAGAAGGCTGCACGCGCCGCGCCGATATCGGCGTGCGCGGCCATCAGGCGGTGCTCGGCGGCAATGATGTCGGGCCGGGTCACCAACAGTTCCGAAGGCAAGCCCGGCGCCAACTCGGCCAGCACCATGGTTTCATCAAAGGGGACCGCCTCGGGCAGGGGGCCGGGATGGGCTCCGATGAGCAGGCCCAGCGCATGGATATTCGCCGCCCGCGCCTGCTCCAGTTGCGCAAGCAAGGTTTGGGCCTGGCTCAGGAGCATTTGCACCTGCGTGAGATCCAGCTTGGATGTCGCCCCCACCTCGAAGCGGCGGCTGAAGATGCGGAACGATTCCTGCCGTGTCTCGACAGTACGCCGGGCCAGCGCCACGCGTTCGCTCACGTCCCTCACATTCAGGTAAGCGCTGGCAACCTGGGCGATCAAGGCCGTGCGCGCCGCCTGAGCGCCTGCCTGGGTGGCCAGCCATTGCTGCAGCGCCGAGTCGTTGAGGCTGCGCACCCGGCCCCATAGATCCAGCTCCCAACTGCTCACGCCGACTTCGGCCCGGTACTCTCCGCTGGTGACCGGTTTCCCCGTCAGATTCAGGTCCCCCGGCACTCTGGCGCGGGCGGCCTGCGCCGCGAGATTGAGTTGCGGAAACAGCTCGGCACGCTGGATCTGGTGCGCCGCGCGAGCTTCCTCGACCTGCAGCAGGGCTACGCGCAGATCCCGGTTGTTGTCCAGGGCCGTCTGGATCAGCTTCCTCAATACAGGGTCGGTGAAATAGTCGTTCCATGCCAGCGTGGACACGGCACGCCCTTGTGAATCTTGCGTGCTGTCAATCCATGTATCCGGCACGGATGACAACGGCCTCTCATAGGGGGGCGCCAGAGATGCGCAGCCCGAGCCGAGCACCGCGACGGCTGCGGCAACCATGGCATGCCTCCATGGTGAAGCGCGATAGTTGCGGCGCGGCGTGGCGGGTTGACAAACAGGCATATAACTCATGTAGACAGCCCTCGTGAAGCGGGGAGATCAAGCGCGTCGGGCTACGCGGGTATGACAGCCACGCCACACGAAACCTTTTTAACAATCTGTGCTTTGTCATTATGCATAGCTGATGGCCGCTGGACTGACAACCCGTCATGCTGGCGGGCAAGATGTCTTGCGGGAGCCACTCTCGCGCCACTGACGCACCGCCGGGCCACAGGACGAAAGACCTGCCCATGGATGTCCTGTTTGCACTCCCGATATTCAAACGACGCCTGGGAAACCCTGGGGCAAAGGCTGGTGGCCGCACGAACGGGCCCGATCTATTGTTTTCCCGCGACCCAGCCCAGCCGCTGGCGTGAGCGCAGGCGCGACTCCACTTCCGCGCAGGCTCCGCGCAACTGCCGGGTCATCGTCTGGATGCGCTGATTCGTCATGCGCTGCGACAGCGCGGCGACGCTCAGGGCGCCGACCGCCTGTCCCATGGCATCGCGGAATGGGTGTCCGACGGCGGTCACGCCGAAATTGATGGTGCCTTCGATCACCGCGGCGCCACGCGCGTTGGCCGCCGCGCAGGCCTCGCCGACGCTTTGCGCCGTGAGACGGCCAAAGTCGGCCAGTTGCGCCCCCACGCGGGCGATCACGTCTTCCTGCTCCTGCTGCCCGATGGCGGCCAGGATCGCCAGCCCCCCCGCGCCCACGCCAAGCGGGCGGCGGCTGCCGACTTCGAGAACCAGTGTGCGGATGGGAAACGAGCCTTCGATGCGGTGCATGCACACGGCATCGAATCCGCTGCGGATCACCAGGTACACCGTGTCCTCCGTGGCGTCGGCCAGGCTCTGCATGGCGGGATTGCACAGGTCGCGGATGTCATACATGGTCGAGCCGGCAACCCCCAGCTCGAACGCAAGAGGGCCGAGCCGGTAGCGTTTGAGTTCCGCATGCCTGTCCACAAGCCGTTCATCGCTGAGCTGCTGGAGGATGCGGTGCACCGACGGGTGCGGCAGCTCGGTGCGGGCGGCGATCTCCGTCAAGGAAAGCCCGCGTGAGCCCGCGGTGGCCAGGATCTTCAATAGTTGGACGCCGCGCTTGAGCGAGCCCGCATCGGTGGATGTCGCCATGTTCAATAGAAGGATGGAAGGACCGTGGCTCACACGGCTGCGGCCCCGGAGTGTGAGTGAATTCATCCTACAGCACTATCCTTCATCGGGAATTCCCGCGGTGCAGGTCATGTCCGTTTAATGGACAAACTCGAGACACGGCGGGTGATCCGTTCTTAAAGTTCCGTCCATGGCAGCGCAACTGCTGCGGATGGAAGAAATCGAAATGGCAATGGGACTTTTGGATGGAAAAGTGGTCTTGGTGACCGGCGGGAGCAGCGGCATCGGCGCCGCGGCGGCCCAGGCCCTGGCAGGCGAGGGCGCCACCGTCATCGTGGGTTACCACCATGGCAAGGATCGCGCGGATTCGCTGTGCGAGCGGTTGCCGGGGCAGGGACATGCGTCCGCTCACGTGCCTCTGGAGAACGAGGCCAGGCATGGCGAGCTTGCGCGGTGGATCGAGGCGGGATGGGGGCGCCTGGATGTCCTGGTCAATTCCGCTGGCTATACGCGCAAGGTCGCGCACGACGATCTGCAGACGATGACGCCCGCGCTGTTCAACGAAGTGCTGCTCGCCAACGCAGGAGGCCCTTACTCCATCACCCGCGCGCTCATGCCGCTGCTGCGCGCCAGCGGCGATGCGGTGGTGGTGAACGTATCGTCGGTCTCGGCGTTCACCGGCCTGGGCAGCAACATCGCGTATTGCGCGGCGAAGGCGGCGCTGGACACACTGACCAGGTCGCTGGCGCGCGCGTTCGGCCCGCAAGTGCGCTTTCTCGCCGTTTCGCCCGCGGCGGTCGATACCGATTTCGTGGCGGGCCGCAGCCGCGAGGAACTGATGGCCAAGGCCGCCAGCACGCCGCTGGGCCGCGCCGTCACCCCCGAAGACGTGGCGCGGGCGGTGCTGGCATGCGTCACCCACCTGCGCACGTCAACGGGCGCGCGCATCGTGATCGACGGGGGGCACACGCTGTGAACGGACTCAACCACACGCACGACCCGGCGCTTCGCAGCTGGGTGCAGTCGGCCAATGTGGACGGCTGCGACTTTCCGATCCAGAACCTGCCGCTGGGCGCATTTCGCGCGGCGGACGGCTCGCGCCAGCGCTGCGGCGTGGCCATCGGCGGGCATGTGCTGGATGTGGAACGCATCGCGGATCTGCTCGCCGACCGGGCCGCCACGGCGGCCCATGCGCTCGCGCAGCCGCAACTGAACGCGCTCATGGCGCTGGGGCCGGCAGCCAGCTCGGCGCTGCGCGGCGAGCTCTCGCGCATCCTCGCGCAGGACTGGACGGGGCCGCGCGAGCGTGTCCGGGCGGCGCTGCTGCCGATGGATGCCGTCGAGATGGCGATGCCGTTCAAGGTCAGCGGCTACACCGACTTCTTCGCATCCATCCACCATGCCACCAACGCGGGCAGCCTGTTCCGCCCCGACCAGCCGCTGCTGCCCAACTACAAGTACGTTCCCGTGGCCTACAACGGGCGCGCCAACAGCATCCGGGTGAGTGGCCAAGCCGTGATCCGCCCCCACGGGCAGCTCAAGCCCGCCGGCGTCGCCGAGGCGCCGCTGTTCGAGCCCTCGCGGCGCATGGACCATGAGGTCGAACTGGGGATCGTGATCGGCGCGCCTTCGGCCGTGGGCCATCCCGTCGCTGTGGACGATGCCTGGAGCCATGTGTTCGGCTTCTGCCTGCTCAATGACTGGTCGGCCCGCGACATCCAGGCCTGGGAATATCAGCCGCTGGGCCCGTTCCTTGGCAAGAGCTTCGCCACCAGCATCTCCGCCTGGATCGTGACGGCCGAGGCGTTGTTGCCGTACCGCACGGGCGCGGCGGCAAGGCCGCAAGGGGATCCGGCGCCGCTGCCGCATCTGCACGATCGCGGCGACCAGCTTCATGGCGGGTTGTCCATCCAGCTCGACGCGGAACTACGGACGGCGCGCATGCGCGAGCAGGGACTGGCCGCGCATCGGCTGTCGCGCTCGAACACCGCCACGCTGTACTGGACCGTGGCTCAGATGGTTGCGCACCACACCAGCAATGGCTGCGCGCTCGATTGCGCCGACATGCTTGGTTCCGGCACCGTGTCGGGGCCGGACGAGGACGCATGGGCAAGCCTGCTGGAGATCACCCGTGGCGGCGCGCGCCCGATCACGCTGGCCTCCGGTGAGCAGCGGAGCTTTCTCGAAGACGGCGACGAGATCTGTCTCAAGGGCTTTTGCGAGGCGCCGGGGCGCGCCCGCATCGGCTTTGGCGAATGCCGTGCAACACTGCTGCCGGCTTCCGGTGCGCGGGAGGGCTGAGCCATGCTGGTCGAAGAGCGCACCTATACGACCCATCCCGGCAAGTATCGCGAATACCTCGCGCTGTACGAGGCCGAGGGCCTGGAGATCCAGCGACGGATTCTCGGCCGCATGGCGGGCTACTACTACACCGACATCGGCGAGCTCAACCAGATCGTTCACCTGTGGGCCTACGAGAGCCTGGACGAACGTGCCGAGCGCCGGGAGCGGCTGCTGGCGGACCCCGGATTCAAGGCCTACGTCGCCAGGATGCTGCCGCTGCTGCAGGCCCAGAGCTCCCGCATCCTGCGTCCGGCGCCTTTCTTTCAACCGCAATGGATGGCTCCGTAGCGTCCTTTTTTTCTGCTTACTCTTTCGAAGGAAAAACATCATGCTGTGCAAGAAGCTCCATCATGCCGCCTACCGTTGCCGCGACGCCGCGGAGACCGCCAGGTTCTACACCGAGGTGCTCGGACTGAAGTTCAGCCATGCGATGGGCGAGGATCATGTGCCGTCCACCGGCAAGTACAGCCCGCACGTCCACATCTTCTTCGAGATGGAGGACGGCAGCAACATCGCCTTCTTCGAGTGCCCGCAGGACGAGGGCGAGCCCTCGGGCCGCGACCCCCGCACGCCCGGCTGGGTGCAGCACTTCGCCTTCGAGGTCGAGAGCCTGGAGGCGCTGATGCAGGCCAAGCAGGACCTGGAGGCCAGGGGCCTGTCGGTGGTGGGGCCGACGAACCATGATGATTTCATCACCTCCATCTACTTTTTCGACCCCTCCGGCCACCGGCTGGAACTGACGGTGCGCACCTGCCGCGATCCCGTGCGCCTGCAGGGCTTCGTCAACGAAGCGCCTGAAGTACTGGCCTTGTGGAATCAGACGCATGACTGGTCGCAACGGGAGAAGGTGTTTGGCGCGAAGTCCGGCTATGCGCGCTGAGCCATTCACAAAACGATTCGGTAACAAGATTCAGGAGACAACGGTGGAACAGATTTCCCGCAGGCAGTTGCTGCTTGCCATGACGGCCGCCACGGCCTCGGTTGCGAGCCTGGGGGTCCATGCCCAGGCAAGGTATCCCAGCCGGCCGGTACAACTGATCCATGGCTTCGGCGCCGGAGGCAATGCGGACGTCGTCGCCCGCCTGGTCGGGCAGAAACTGCAGGACCTGCTGGGCCAGCCGGTCGTGGTGGACATCAAGAGCGGCGCGGGCGGCGCCATCGCCAGCGGCTTCGTCGCAAAGTCGGCGCCCGATGGGTACAACCTGGTCATGCTGACGGGCGCGCACACCGTGTCGGCCGCGCTGCGCAAGAACCTGGGCTACGACGCCGTGAAGGACTTCGCCTTCATCTCGACCGTGTCCTCGTTCCCGTTCGTCATCGCGGTCCGCGCGGAACATCCCGCGAAGTCGCTCGCGCAACTGATCGAGATGTCCAGGCAGCGCGAGGTGAGCTTCACCTCTGTCGGCGTCGGCTCCACCCAGCACATGGTGGGCGAGCTGCTGGGCGCGAGCAGCGCGGGGCAATTCCTGCACGTTCCCTATCGCGGCGGCGGCGCGCCGGTGCAGGCCGTGATCGGCGGAGAGGTCGACCTGCTTTGCGACACGCTGACCGTCGCAGTTCCCCACATCCAGTCCGGACGGCTACGGGCGCTGGCGGTGACCAGCGCCGAGCCCTGGCCGACGCTCCCGGGCGTGCCGCCCGCCGCAGCCAGCCTGCCCGGATTCGAGGTGCGCTCATGGCTGGGCATCGCGGCGTCGGCGGGAACGCCCGATGCCATCGTGCAGCGGCTCAACGGCGACGTCCGCACGGTGCTGGGCCGGGCGGACGTCCAGAAGTCGTTGGCGGGTATGGGCAGCATCGCGTCGCCCAGTTCGTCCGAGGCCATGAAGGAGATGGTGCAAAAGGAGATCGCGCGATGGAAGGACGTCATCGCCAGGCGAGGCATCCAGGTCGAATAGCCGCCGAGCGGCAAACAGCAGGGAAAATTTTCCATGAACCGGATTCATTGCGTCGCGGCTGCGCTCTGGCCCAGGCCTTTGGCGGTGACTTCATTGAAGCGCTCGGTGGGAGCGCCCGAGGATTTCGCCTCACGCATCGCCGCGCACACCCACGGAAAGCTTCGCCGCTGGCGGGAGGCGGTGGTCCGTTCCGGGGCGAAAGTGGAGTAGGGATGGAAACAAGCACCAGGAAGCTGGACATCGTCGGCATCTGCGGCAGCCTGCGGGCCGGATCGCTCAATGCCATGGCGCTTCGCCTGGCGGGCGAATCCATGCCGCCGGACATGCGGCTGGAGGTGATCGATTGGAGCCAGGTGCCCGCATTCAACGCCGACGTGCTCGAGCGCGCGGGCCCTCCAGCGGAGGTCCGGCGGATCCGCGAGCGCATCGCCCGCTGCGACGGCGTGGTGATCGCAACGCCCGAGTACAACTTCTCCCTGCCGGGGATGCTCAAGAACCTGATCGACTGGCTCTCCCGCGGAGCCGACCAGCCTTTTGCACGCAAGCCGCTGGCCATTCTGTCGGCGGCCACCGGCCCCTTGGGGGGCGCCAGGGTGCAATATGACCTGCGCCGGGTGCTTCTCTTCGTGGATGCGACGGTGCTCATCAAGCCAGAGGTGTTCATTGGCCATGCGCAGTCCAAGTTCGATGGGCAGGGGCGATGCACGGATGACGCCACGCGGCAATTCGTGACGGCCCAGATGCTCTCGCTCGAGCGCTTGATCCTGCAGGGCAGGCTGCTGGAGCAGGGCTGAACAACCAGCCAGGGGCATGCAATCCAAGGCAAGGCGAGTCCCTGGAGTTTCACGCTGGACACTCTTCGGGCACGGAGCGAGCTATGGCCGACCATGGTGGATGAACGCATGACAACCTCTCACTCAAGACCTCTGCCCTGAGAACGTGTT
>NZ_JBEBOW010000100.1:0-15043 GCF_040396215.1 Diaphorobacter ruginosibacter
GCCAACTACTTTGATAATCTTCTGCCTGACAACGAGCCCATACGTGCGCGTATTGGGCAGCGCTTTCGTACCAAGGCGCTGGATGCCTTTTCGCTGTTGGAGGCCATTGGCTGCGACTGCGTTGGCGCCGTGCAATTGCTGCCTGAAGGCATGGAGTCCGTGGGCTGGGATCGTGTGGAGTGCGAGCCGTTGTCCGAGGCGCAGATTGTCGATGCGCTTCGTGCAGTCCCTGCGGATCCGCGCTGGCGTGCTGGCGAATCTGTTTCGGGCCGCGGAGCAACGTTTCGCATATCACTGGCTGGCGCTCAGGAAAAGACGGCCTTCACCCGGGTCGATGGCCAGTGGTGCCGCCCCGAGGGCGCAACACCCAGCACCCATATCTTCAAGCTGCCACTGGGCGTGATCGCCAATGTGAGCCGCATAGATATGTTTGATTCGGTCGAGAACGAGTGGCTGTGTGCCCAGATCATCGATGCTCTTGGCCTGCCCACGGCTCGCACCAGGATGGCCAGCTTCGAGGACCTGCGTGTATTGATCGTCGAACGCTTCGACCGCGAGTGGATGGACGAGGGGCGATGGATTGCCAGGCTTCCCCAGGAGGATTTCTGTCAGGCCCTGGGCCGGTCCCCACGGTTCAAATATGAGGAGGAGGGCGGCCCTTGCGTCGCCAACTGCCTGGACCTGCTTGCGGGCAGCATGGATGCGGCGACGGATCGCATGGCCTTTCAGCTTGCCCAATTGGCGTTCTGGCTCATGGCGGTGCCCGATGGACATGCGAAGAACTATTCGATCTTTCTGCGTCAGGGCAACGCTTATGAGATGACGCCTCTGTATGACGTGCTCTCCGTCTGGCCGTACGTGGGCCGTGGCCGTGGTCAGCTTCATCTGCGTGATGTGAATCTTGCCATGGCGCTGCGTTCGAAGAACGCGCGCTACGATATCTTCAGCATCAGGGCCCGCCATTGGCAGGCACTCGCCATGAAGAACGGAGGACCTCAGGTCTGGGACGCGATGGCGGGACTGGTGGAGCAGGTGGATGCGGCGCTTACCGATGTGCAGACACGGCTGCCAGCAGGCTTTCCGGATCGCATCTGGAGCCCCATTGTGGACGGGGTGCGCGCGCAGGCTCAAAAATTCCTGAATGACGCATAGGCTCGGCAAGCTGTTGGGGCTGCTTGAGCAGCAGTTGTCGGCACTTCATGATGGTGGGGGCTATTCGGCTTGGAACATTGTTTGATATTTCTATCAAAAAATAATAATTTCAATCACTTACTCGCTTGCAATGGCGATGTTGAAGGTTGTTTATATTTTTTCATGGAGATAATTATTTGATTCGAAAAATGTATATCTGATTGTGATATGTGTTGTGAATCATCGGTAATTACTTTTATTGCTTGTGTACGATCTATTTCGGTAAAGGTGAAGGTATTCGTTTTTTGGGGAGAGATGGCGCAATGCTAGCCAGGCGATGCATGCGTCTTTGTTCCTAAAAATCTCTGTCTCTGCTATTTGATTGCGAGTGCGATCGAAGCAAAAAAAGCGTTGAATCACGGGAGATGAGCACTTCGAGGGAGGTTTTTTCAGAAGTAGAGTACTCAGTTGTTTATGTAAGAATTAATGACAATCGATGAATTGATTATTTTAAATAAACAAAAATAGGTAAATTTATGTCAATTTCAATAAGTCCATGACTTTAAGGTCTTGGAATGTTGGGAAATTGAAATGTATTCTTCGTTACGTTCAGCGACATTAGGGTGTAACGATTGATGAGTTCCCGTTGTCGTTGAGATGGCAAGTTTATTTCAATGGCAGGCGGTATGAATAAAGTGCGTGTGGCGATCGTTGATGACCATCCAACAGTGTTGTATGCCCTGACTGATCTGATTCAGCAGGACCCTCGCTTTTCACTGGTGGCGAGCTTGAAGAGCCCGACGGAGCTGATCCGATATCTGCGGGAGGGGCCCGAGGTGGATATCGTCATCACGGATTTCACGATGCCGGATGATTCCATGTATGGCGATGGAGTCAGGTACGTGAAGTACCTGATCCGGAACTTCAGCGGCAAGCAGTTTGTAGTGTTCTCCGAGTCGGTGAACCCCTCGTTGATCTTCTCGCTGTACGATTATGGTGTGTCGGCTGTCGTTCTCAAGAGTCACGATCTTTCGCAGATGCTGATAGCTATGCATCATGTGGTGGACAAAAAAACCTACTATCCACCGAATATAAATCGTGAGGATTTGCGAATATTCACGAAGAATATGCACTCCATTTCTCCGCGGGAGCTGGAGGTGCTGCGCCATTTCTCACGTGGACTGCCACTCAAGAGAATCGCATCCGACCTGAATCGCAGCATCAAGACGGTGAGTTCGCAGAAGCGCTCGGTCATGCGCAAGCTGGATATCTCTACCGATCAGTTGCTGATGGAGTTCTGCATGCATACGAACCTGTTTTGAGACACTTGTCCGCAGTGGTACTCCAGTGAAGAAAAAACCGCGCCTGGCGCGGTTTTCCTATTTGTCACCTTGTCGGTGCGGGCAGCTTCAGAGTCTGCTCAGGCGGCGCAGGGCCTCGCGCAATGTGTCGTCTTTTTTCGCAAAGCAAAAGCGCACAACGCGCTGATCGAATTTGTCGACGTAGAACGCCGACAGCGGAATCGCCGCGACGCCGATGTCGCGGGTCAGCCATTGGCAGAAGTCTGCCTCATTCAGATCGCTGACTTCGGAGATGTCCACGCACTGGAAGTAGCTGCCCTGGCTGGGCAGCAGTTTGAATCGGGTCGCCTTCAGCCCTTCTCGGAACAAGTCGCGCTTGGCCTGATAGAAGGCCGATAGTTGCGTATAGGGGGCGGGATCCTTCATGTATTCGGCAATGCCGTGCTGCATCGGCGTGTTCACCGTGAACACGTTGAACTGGTGGACTTTGCGGAATTCAGCCGTGAGGGGCGCGGGAGCGGCCACGGTGCCGATCTTCCAGCCGGTGACGTGGTAGGTCTTGCCGAAACTGGAGACGATGAAGGCGCGCGCGGCCAGGCCTGGAAAGCGTGCGGCACTTTGGTGCTGCTGGCCGTCGAACACCATGTGCTCATAGACTTCGTCGCTGATCAGCAATATATCGGTGGGCGCCAGCAGCTCTTCGAGCCGGCGCATTTCCGCGTCAGTCCAGATGGTGCCGCTCGGATTGTGCGGCGAGTTGATGATGATGAGGCGCGTGCGGGGCGTGATGGCAGCGGCAATCCTGTCGAAGTCCGGGCGGAAGCTGCCTGGAGTCAGCGGAACGCGCACGACCTTGCCGCCAGCGGTTTCGATGTTGGGTACGTAGCTGTCGTAGCAAGGCTCGAGCACGATGGCCTCGTCACCCGGCTGCACGCAGGCGAGCACTGCCGTCAGGATGGCCTGGGTCGCGCCTGCGGTGACGGTGATCTCGGTATTGGCGTCGTACTTGCGGCCATGCAGCGCTTCGTATTTTTGCGACATGGCTTCGCGCAGCACCTGCACGCCAGCCATGGGCGGGTATTGGTTGTGGCCGGCGCGCATGGCGTGGTCGACCGCATCCACCAGCTTCTCGTCGCAGGCGAAGTCCGGGAAGCCTTGTCCGAGGTTGACCGCCTTGTGCTCCAGCGCCAGTGCGGACATGACGGTAAAGATGGTTGTGCCGACATTGGGCAGGCGGCTTGGGAAATGGGGTGTGCGTGGAGCGCTGTCTGTTGTCATTTCTGAAATGCGAGTGCGATGAAACCTTGGCATGGATCATATCGACGCCGGGCTTTCACGGCGGTTTCCGCTTGAGTCCCGGATCGACGGATAGGCCGGAAGTCTGCTTTTTCAAAGATCGTAGTCGTTCACATTGCCGACCATGGCGCGCATCACCAGGTCGCGGCTCAGGCGGTCGCTGAGCAGTTCGGCGAACTTGTAGATGAAGTTGCGCAGATACGCGCCGCGCTTGAATGCGACGCGGGCAACGTTCTGGCCGAAGAGATGCCCCATGGGGCGCACGACCAGATCGCCGATGGGGTCGTCGCGCATGGCCATCTCGGCCACGATGCCTATGCCCATACCCAGTCGCACATAGGTCTTGATCACATCGGAGTCGATGGCTTCGAGAACGATGCGCGGCTGCAGCTTGCGCGTCTGGAACGCCTGATCGATCTTGCCGCGGCCCGTGAAAGAGGGGTGATAGGTGATCAGCGGCTCGTGTGCGATGTCTTCCAGGCCTATGCGCTCGCGCTGGGCGAGCGGGTGGCTGGCTGGCATGACGAGCACGTGTTGCCATTCATAGCAGGGCAGGGTGACGAGATCGGGGTAGTCGGCCAGTGATTCCGTCGCCATGCCGATTTCCGCGACTTCGTCGATCACCATGCGCGCCACTTCGTGCGGCGTGGCCTGGTGCAGGCTGATGTTCACCTTGGGGTAAGACTCGCGCAGCTTGGCCACGGGCAGCGGCAGGACGTAGCGCGCCTGCGTGTGGGTCGTCGCGATGGAGAGCGTGCCGCTGTCCTGCGCGCTGTATTGCTCGCCGATCCGCTTGAGATTGCTGACCTCGCGCATGATCAGCTCGATACTTTTGAGCACGTGCTGGCCCGGCTCGGTCACTCTTTTGAGCCGCTTGCCATGGCGAGCGAAGATGTCCACCCCCAGTTCGTCCTCCAGCTCGATGATGGCCTTGGATACGCCGGGCTGCGACGTATGCAGGGCCTTGGCGGCCTCCGTGAGGTTGAGATTGCGGCGTGCGGCTTCCTGGACGAAGCGGAATTGATGCAGGTTCATAACTGAATGCAGCTAAGGATTTCTTTTATTATGCTTCATTCTTCTTAATATGGATATGTATAAGGCCGCAGATTTCCATGCGATGCAGCGCAAAGGCCAAAGTCCCCACCACATGGCCGGATTCGGCCCGGGCTGCAGGTATGCGGGTCGATGCGCAGATTGCTCGTCATCACACGGGTTGCGATGGCGCGGCATCGATCGAAATGGTATCGGCTTGGTAAAGTTGCAGATCTCAAATGAAAGTGATATTCATTTAGACCCGCTCCCGCACTAGAATGCTGGCTGCCGCGGCGGCTGTCTGGTGGAGCCGTGCGGCGGCATATTTCTAACAAGGTTTTCAATGAAGGCGGTAACTTCTGGTGCTTCTCAGCGGGCTTACTGGCTCAAGAAACTGCATGAGTGGCATTGGATCAGCTCCGCAATCTGCCTGATCGGAATGCTGCTGTTTGCGGTCACGGGCTTCACGCTCAATCATGCGGGGCAGATTGAATCCAAGCCGCGTGTCGAGTCGCGTGATGGGCAGTTGCCGGCGGAACTGCTCGGGCAACTGCAGTCGGCGCAAGCGCGGTCGGCGCAGCAGGACAAATCGGCGGCTGCCGTTGCGCTTCCAATGGATGTGCGGGATTTCATCCAGCGCGAACTGAAGGTGGACGTGGGCGCGCGGGCCGTGGAGTGGAGCGATGACGAGGCTTATGTCCCCATGCCGCGCCCGGGAGGAGACGCCTGGCTGCGCGTCGACCTGAAGGAAGGCGCCATCGAATATGAAACCACCGATCGCGGCTGGATTTCCTACCTCAACGACCTGCACAAGGGCCGCAACACCGGAGGCGCCTGGAGCCTGTTCATCGACATCTTCGCAATCGGCTGCCTGGTGTTCTGCATCACGGGCCTGCTGATCCTGAAGATGCACTCCGAGCGCCGGCCGTTGACCTGGCCCATGGTCGGCCTGGGCCTGGTGATTCCCGCGCTGCTTGCGCTGCTGTTGATCCACTGACGCTTCGGCTGGTGGCGGGCGATGGCGGTTGTACGGATTTTTGAAGGAAGTGAAATGGCAAAAAGGATTCTGAAATATTCCGCGGCGCTCGGCGCAGTGATCGGCCTGCCGGCCGTGGCTGGCAGCCTTGATGTGAACGTCGGTATTCCGCAGCTCCAGGTGGCCGAGTATCACAAGCCCTATGTGGCGGTGTGGCTCGAGAAGGCCGATGGCGGCGTGGTGGCCAATCTGTCGGTCTGGTATGACGCGAAGATGCGCGACGCCGAGGGCACGAAGTGGCTCAAGGACATGCGCCAGTGGTGGCGCCGCACGGGCCGTGAGCTGACGTTCCCGATCGACGGCGTGACGCAGCCGACCAAGCCGGCGGGCGCGCATGCGCTGTCGTTTACCGAAGGCAAGAATCCCATGCCCAAGCTCGCTCCCGGCCAATACAAGCTCATGGTCGAGGCCGCGCGTGAAGTGGGTGGGCGCGAGTTGGTCTCGATCCCGTTCGAGTGGCCGGTGAAGGAAGCCACGAGCCTGTCCGCCAAGGGCGGCAGCGAACTCGGCCAGATCAAGCTCGACATCAAGCCCTGAATTCCAGGGAGCCGAATGCGCGCGCTCCCACCAGATACAAAATACCAACTCGTCTGAAAGGACCTTTCATATGATGCTCAGGAAGCACACGATTCTGGCCGCGACGCTGGCGCTGGCCGCCATGTCCGCGCAGGCCCACGACCTGTGGTTCAAACCGTCGAGCACGGTGCTCTCCAAGTCCGACTGGGTGACAGTGGACGCCGCCGTCTCCAACGATGTGTTCTTCTTCAATCATCGTCCGCTGTCGCTGGACAACGTGACGGTGACGGGCCCCGATGGAGCAGCTGTCGAGATGAAGAACGCGCACAAGGGTGAACTGCGCAGCGTGTTCGACTTCAAGCCCGAGAAGCCGGGCACCTATCGCGTGACCATGCTGATGAATGGCGTGATGGGCGGCTACAAGGACGCCAATGGCCAGCCCAAGCGCCTGCGCGGCAGTGCTGCGGAAATCGCCAGCCAGATTCCCGCCGATGCCACGGACGTGCGCATCACCGAGAACGTGCGCCGCATGGAGACCTTCATCTCCGTGGGCAAGCCAAGCCCCATCACCACTACCGGCAAGGGATTGGAGATGAAGCCAGTGACGCATCCCAACGACCTGGTGAGCGATGAAGAAGCCACCTTCGAATTCCTCATCGACGGCAAGCCGGCCGCGGGTGTGGAGATGGAACTCGTCGCGGACGGCATCCGTTACCGCGATGGTGTGAATGCGCTCAAGCTGAAGGCCGACGCCAATGGCGTCGTCAAGGTGAAGTTCCCGCGTGCGGGCCTGTTCTGGCTGAGCGCCGATGCGAAGGACGCCAAGACCACCGTGCCGCAGGCCAAGGAACGCCATCTGGGCTACGTCGCCACCCTGGAAGTGCTGCCCTGAGGTGACTGAATCCGCCGCAACCCCTTCCGTGCGCTATGCGGACAGTGTCTGGCGGGCGCCGAAAGCGGCAATGTCCGATGCGCGCGCGGATGCGGCTGGCAAGGCGGATTTTTCAGCCGCCCGCTGGCGCGCGCCGTCCATGCAGCATCAGCAGGACGGCCGCATTCACAAGCTGGCTGGCGAGACCATGGGGACGAACTGGTCGCTGAGTGTCGTCAACGCCGGGTTCCAGACCCTGGAGCCGGTCCACGCGTTGGTTCAAGCGGTGCTGGATGAGGTGATTGCGCAGATGAGCAATTGGGAGCCCGGCTCCGTCATCTCGCGCTTCAATGCATCGAGCCCCGGCAGCCGGACCGCTCTGCCAGCCGAATTTGCCGCCGTGCTCGGTGCGGCAATGCACTGGGCGGAGCGCTCGGGCGGAGCGCTGGACCCGACGATGGGCGCGCTGGTTTCGCTGTGGGGATTTGGCCCGAGAGCGCAGCCCTTGACTCCTCATACCGGGGATCGGCCACCAGATGATGCAGTGCTCTGCCTGCTCGGCCAATCGGGTTATGGACAGCTTCCATGGCGGCCAGGCCAGCCCTGGCTGGAGCAGCCTGGCAGCCTGCAGCTCGATCTGTGCGGCATTGCCAAAGGCTTTGCCGTGGATTGGGTGGTCCAGCGCCTGCGGCAGGAAGGCTGGGCGAGCGGCCTGTTCGAAATTGGAGGGGAGTTGCGCGGTTGGGGCGAAAGGCCGGATGGGCGGCCGTGGCGGATCCAATTGGGCAGCGGCGGCGTGGATGCGCCGATGGCGGTTGCCTTGCGTGATGGAGCGTTGGCCACGTCGGGCGATTATTGGCATCATTTTTTCTCGGATGGAAAGCGCTATTCGCACACCATCGATCCGCGCACCGGCTCGCCGATAGAGCATGGACTGGCAAGCGTGACCGTGCACCATGATGAATGCATGCACGCCGATGCGCTGGCCACCGTGTTGACGGTAATGGGCGCGAAGGAGGGCATGGAATTTGCCCGCTCGAATGACATTGCAGCGGTATTCCGCGAGCATCCGCCGCTTCAGGACCACGCATGTGGCGGCCTGGGCCAGTCCTGTGCTGGCGCGTTGCTCTCGCCCGCGTGGAAGGCACGCTTCGCAACATGAGTCTTGATTGGGTTGTATCTCCGCAGCGCCTGGCCGGTGCGGCGGCTGTTCTTGTCGGCTACGCGGCGCTTTGCGCGTCGGTGGCATGGTCCGTGCGGCGCAAGCGCCTGGACCTGTTGCTCGATAACCAGGAGGCGACGGGCCGCTCGAAAGGGCCTGCGGTGCTGGTGTGCTATGCCAGTCAGACCGGCCAGGCGGAAGGACTCGCGCGCGAGGCTGCCCGCATGTTGCGCGACAGCGAAGTGCATGTGACCCTGTTGCCGCTGGAGGCCGTCACGGCGGGGCAGTTGGAAAAGCACGAGTACAGCTTTTGGATTGCCTCGACGACGGGCGAGGGCGATGCGCCTGATCACGCCCTGCATTTCGTGCGGGAACTGCTGCCGCAAACGCTTGACCTGAAATGCCACCAGGCGCTGGTGCTGGCGCTGGGCGACAAGGAATACCAGCAGTTCTGCCTGTTCGGCGAGCAGGTTCATGCATGGCTTGGCGCGCAGGGCGCGCGCAGCGAGCTGATCTGCGTGGACAACATGGACCGCGCCGCATTGCGTGCCTGGCAGTCTCGCATCAACGTGTTCAAGCAGGAATGGCTGGCTGATGACGACTCTCAGCCGCCTTCGGTGTTCGACGAAGAATGGCTGCTGCCTCCGGCGGACAGCCAACTGGTTCTCAAGAAGCGCACGCTGCTCAATCCCGGTAGCGAGGGCGGGCCTCTTTTCCAATTGGACTGGATTGCCGCGGTGGGTGAAGAGCTGCCGCATTGGGAATCCGGTGACCTGGTGTCCGTGCGTGTTCCCGCGGACCCCGAGCACCCACGCGATTACTCGATCGCCTCGATCATGGAGGACGGCTGCCTGCGCATGCTGGTGCGCCAGAGCGTGCGCGCGGATGGCACGCCGGGCGTTGCATCGAACTGGCTGTGCAGCGGCATGAAGGAAGGGCAGGCGCTGGCGATGTCGATACGCCAGCACAGCAGCTTCCGCCTGGGCGACAACGCGAAGCGGCCGCTGATCCTGATCGGCAACGGCTCGGGCCTTGCGGGCTTGCTGAGCCATATTCGTGCGCGGGCGGCGCTGAATCAGCGTGAGCAGTGGCTCATCTTCGGTGAGCGCAGTCCGAAGCATGATGCGCTCATGGATGCCACATTGCAGCAATGGCTGCGAAGCGGCGATCTAGCGCTTCTGGATCGCGCATGGTCGCGTGCTGAATCGGGGCGCACGTATGTGCAGGATCTGGTGCTTGAGCGGGCCGCGACGATCCGCGAATGGGTCGCGCGCGATGCCGCCATCTTCGTGTGCGGCAGCCGGCAGGGGATGGGAGAGGGCGTGCATCAGGCGCTCAGACAGGTGCTTGGCGAAGCGCAACTGCATGCGCTGATGCAGTCGGGCCGCTATCGCCGCGACGTGTATTGATCCCGTGTCGGTCCTGCCATGGCCAGCGGCCTCATGCGGGAGCCGCTCCCAGCGAATCGGCGGCAATCCCGGCCATCAATGCCGTCATGCGCTGATCTTCTCCGATGGGGGGAGACAGGCGTAGATCAAGTGCCGGGAACTGCCGGCGCAATTGCTCCACCATGCGCGGCAAGTCCTCGCGCGCGTGGCGGCCCGCGCCCAGGAACATGGGGGTGATGCCGATGCGCAGAATGCCCGCTTGCGCCCAGCGCGCCACCACATCGGGCAGGGTGGGCTCGCAAAGCTCCAGGTAGGCGCAGGACACGGCGATATCGCCGCGGCTCGCCGCCAGAGTGCGGGCCACGGCTTCGATGGGCTCGCGCCATTGCGGATCGCGCGAGCCGTGCGCGAACAGGATGACGCCCGATGATGGCAAAGGCGCCTGCTGCGTGCCTATGTGGTCGTTGTGCATGGAGCGCTAGCGCCTGAGCACCAGCCAGCCAAAGGCCGCCAGCGATAGCATGGTGTATATCAGGCCCGGCGCCGCCGCCGTCAGCATGGGCGACCAGTTCTGCAAATTGCCCGCGAAGCCGAACACGTTGTTGAGCAGGAAGAAGCTGATGCCGGCCATCACTCCTCCGAACACGTATCCCGCGATGCCGCCCGAACGGAAATGCAGATAGGCGAAGGGCAGCGACAGCACGACCATCACCAGGCAGCTGAGCGGATAGAACACCTTGCGCCAGAACTCGATTTCGTAGCGCTGCGTGGTCTGGCCGTTGGCCGAGAGGTGGCGGATGTACTGGAACAGCTCCAGAGTGGACATCTTGTCGGGCTTGAGCACCGCGGCGGCCACCATGCTGGAGGTGATGCGGGTCGGCCAGCTGAATTCAGGCTCCTGGATTCGCTCGACCCGCATGTCGCCTTCGCCGCCGCGATGGAACATGCTGCGCTTGACGTTGTGGAGTATCCATGCGTCCTGGCCGCTGTCGAAATCTCCTGTTTCCGCCTGTGTGGTGGATGCCGCGAAGCCCTTGGCGTCGAACTCGAAGATACGCACGTTGCGCATCTCGCCCGTGGTGGCGATGGCGCGCACGTTGACCGCGAAACTATGGTCTCCCTGGCGTTCCTTGAGCCAGGCGCCGGTCACGCCGGTGGATATCTGGCCGAGCCGGCGCGCCTTGACCAACTGCGCCGCTTTCTCGCTCACGGGGGAGACATAGTCGCCGATGACGAAAGTGAACACGACGAATGCGCCGCCAAGAATCAGCAGCGTGCTGAGCGCGCGCCATGGCCCCAGGCCGCTGGTGCGCATGATGGTGAATTCGGACGTCTGCGCCAGCCGGGCCATCACGAAGATGGTGCCGATCAGCACGGTGATGGGCAGCAGTTCGTAGAGATGCTGGGGCAGGCTCAGCGCCACGTACAGCAGCGCGTGATGCAGCTCGTAGTTCTTGCCGATCCAGCGCAGCTCGTCGACCAGGTCGAAGAAGAAAAACAGCGCCAGAAAGGCCAGCGTGACGAAGCCTACGCCCGCCACGACTTCGCGGTAGATGAAGCGGCGTATGGTTTTCATGCGGCGCTCCTGCGGGCGGGACGGCTCGTGAGCCATGCGCGTATGGACCACTGGTTGTGCCTGGCGGTGAGCATCAGCAGCGCCAGCACGAAGGTGCCGCCGTGCAGCATCGCCATGAAGGAAAGCATGCCGATACGCTCGGCCGCAACCCAGCTCTGGCCTACCGTCATCAGGTTGAAGTAGACGACAAAGGCGAACAGCGCGAAGGCGAGGCTGCTGCTGCGGCCCGCGCGCGGGTTGACGACCGCCACGGCCAGCCCGAGTATCACGAAGTTCAGCGCCGCGAACGCAAGGCCGATGCGCCAGCCCAGTTCGCCCCGGAATGCCGGGACGGACGAGCCGATCAGCTCCAGCGTGCTGCGTGTCTTGAGCGCCACGTCGTCCAGGCCGCCGGCCTTGGCGTCACCCACGCGCGTGCCGTATTCGCGGAACTCGCTGACGCGAAGGCCTGGCTTGTCCAGCGGCATCTCCAGGCGCTGGCCGTTGAAGAGCAGCGCGATGCGGGCGCCGTCCTGCACTTCGAGCCTTGCGCTTTCCGCGGAGGTCACGGATTCCTTGCGTTCTTCGTTGGTGGCGATGAACACATTGCTGGCCGAGGTGGCGTCGGGCGAGTCGCGGTCGATGAAGAACACGCGCGAGCCGTTGGACGATTCCTGGAACTGTCCCGGCGCGATGCGGTCCACGTCGCTGCGCTGCTCATACTGCGTCTTCAGCTCCTGGATCTGCGTGTTGGCCCACGGCCAGATCAGCAGCGACAACGTGGCGATGGCCAGCATTACAGGCCAGGCAAAGCGCAGCAGAGGCGGCAGCAGGCTCATGAGCCCGCGGCCGCTGGCGAACCAGATCACCATTTCACTGTCGCGGTACATGCGCGAGAGAACCCCCACAATGGCAACGAAAAGGCAAAGGCTCAAAATGGTGGGCAATTGGCCGAGCACGGTATAGCCCATCACGAGCATGACGTCGGATGGATTGACGCTGCCGCGCGAGGCCTGCCCCAGGGTACGGATGAGCATCATGGTCATCACGATGGTGACCAGGACCACCAGCGTTGCACCAAAACTGCGCGCCAGCTCCTTGCGGATGGATGAATCGAATAACATTGTCTCGAAGGAAAACGCCGATTATGAACTTCGAACTGACCACACTCTCCCTGTCTGCCGCTTCAACCCAGAAATGCGATGCACTGATCGTGCTGGCTCCGCAGGGAACCAAGCCCGCAAAAGATGCGGTCTCCGCGGTGCTGGCCCAAGCGCTCAAGTCGGGTGATCTGGAACTCAAGGCGGGAAAGACCCTGCAGATGTACGCATCGCCGCTGATTGCGGCTCGCCGCGTCATTCTTGCCGGAAGTGGCGATGGTAGCGCGCGCAGCGTGCGTTTGGCGGTTGCCGCGGTGGCGAATGTGCTCAAATCCCCCAAAGTCCGCAAAGCCTGCCTGGTTTTCGCGGGCAAGGCGAGCCCTGAGGCGGTTGCCGCCGCGGTGAGATGCTGCGCCGAGACGGCGTATGTATACACGGCCACCAAGAGCAAGGCGGAGCCGCTCGCCCTGGGCCGGGTGGTGATCGGTGTGGACGATGCGGCGCGCGTGAAGCCCGCTTTCGAATCAGCCCGCGCCGTTGCCAAGGGCGTCGTCTTTGCCCGCGAATGGGCCAACCGTCCGGCCAACCACGCCACGCCCACCCTGCTGGCGCAGGCGGCGAAGGGGCTGGCAACCAGTGGGATCACCTGCAAGGTGCACGGGCCGGCAGAGGTCGCCAGGCTGGGGATGGGCGCATTCATGGCGGTCGCCCAGGGCTCGGCGGAGCAGTTGCGCTTCATCGAACTGCGGTACAGCGGCGGCGCCAAATCGGAAGCGCCGGTCGTGCTGGTCGGCAAGGGCATCACGTTCGATACCGGCGGTATTTCGCTCAAGCCCGCAGCCGAGATGGATGAGATGAAGTTCGACATGGGTGGCGCCGCCAGTGTGCTCGGCGTGTTCAGCGCGCTGGCCGAACTGCGCCCGGCGGTCAATGTGGTGGGCCTGATTCCCGCGTGCGAGAACATGCCCGATGGAAAGGCCATCAAGCCCGGCGATGTGGTGACCAGCATGAACGGCCAGACCATCGAGATCCTGAATACCGATGCCGAAGGCCGTCTGGTGCTGTGCGATGCCATCACCTACGCCAAGCGCTTCAAGCCCCGCGCGGTGGTGGACATCGCCACGCTGACGGGAGCCTGCGTCGTTGCGCTGGGCAACCAGCGCAGCGGCCTGTTCTCCACCGATGATGTGCTGGCCGGCAAGCTGCAGGCCGCAGGCGATGAGTCGCTCGACCTGTGCTGGCGTATGCCGCTGGATGAGGAATATGGCGAAGGCCTGCGCAGCAATTTTGCCGATGTGGCCAATGTGGCGGGTCGCGCCGGCGGCGCGATCACGGCGGCCAAGTTCCTGCAGCGTTTCACGGCGGACATGCCCTGGGCGCATCTGGACATCGCGGGTACGGCCTGGAAGGGCGGCGCCGCGAAGGGGGCGACCGGGCGTCCCGTGGGCCTGCTGGTGCACTATCTGATGGCCGAAGCGGCAGGCTCCCAGAAGACGGGCAAGACAGCCAGGTCGTCCACCGCCGCTGCCGCGAAAAAAGCCGCCGGAGCCAAGCCCGCAAGCGGTGCCAAGGCTGCTCGCGGTGGCGCTGGCACGCTGAAAACGGCCTGAAGGGCCCGGGCCTGATTGCAATGACGGAAGTTGCTTTTCATTTCAATGCACCCGACAAGCTGGCCTATGCCTGCCGCTTCGCACGCAAAGCGTTGCGGCGCGGCATGCGTGTGGTGATCACGGGAGCGCAGGCGGAACTGCAGGTGCTGGACCGCAGGATGTGGGCTGTCGGCGCCACCGATTTCGTCGCGCACGCGCTCGCCGATGCAGATCCGGACATCGTACGGGCATCGCCGGTGCTGCTGGCTGTCGATCCGCTGTCCGTGGCGCCGCGCGACGTGCTGCTCAATCTGGGGGCGCAGCTTCCGGCCGGGTTTGACCAGTTCGAGAAAGTCGTGGAGGTGGTCAGCGCGAGCGATGAAGCGGATCGTCAATCCGCGCGCACTCGCTGGCGGCAATACACCGCGAGAGGATATGAGATCGTTCGCCATGATCTCGTTTTGAAAGAGAATGCCTGACCATGGCATCCGCACCCGCAACTCCTCCAGCCGCTCCACCCAGGTTCGTTCCTACGCTCACGGAAGAGGTCAGCCTTCCCGCCGAAGCCGCCCTGGATGAGCCTCGAGAGCTTGCGGAGTTGCCCGATGGCTATGAATTGCCCGCGGGTGAGCCCGAAGCGGGCGACGAGCCGGATGAGGAAACGGCGCGGGAGTCGGAACTGGCCGATGGTGCGGTGGAGAAAACCGTCTTCGGCGCCTCGGCGGCCGATCTGCCGGCCCACGTCATGGCAAATCTGCCGGAGTTGACCGAGGTTGCCCCCGATCTGCCGGATCTGCCGGATCTGCCTGAGCAGGCGCTGGGCGTGACGCATGCCGTTCAGCCGCCTCTGCCGGATGGCTACGAGGAGGTGGTCATTCACCGTGTCATGCAGCGTGTCGATGTCATGCTGGAGCAGCGGCTGGCGGAAGCCATTTCCAGGGTCATCCAGGAGCAGACGCGTTCCATCGTTCCCAGGTTGCGAGAAGAAGTTGAATCGGTCGTGCGCCAGTCGGTGTACGAAGCCGTGGCCGATGAACTGGCTTGCGGCCAGAAGTAGCCTGCGCGC
>NZ_JBEBOW010000101.1:0-14821 GCF_040396215.1 Diaphorobacter ruginosibacter
TGCGGCCATGGGGGCGCCCGGGTTCATGCCATGTGGCCGAGGCTCGCCTTGCCTTGGGGCATGGCGCAGTGAATTGTTGCGATGCTGATGCTATATTGCGTTATATAAGCAACCCTCGTTCACTATCGCTTTTAAAGCGCAATGCGAGAAAACAATAAGTAGATACCTATCGTGGGCCCTTCATTCAACGAACAGTTCGATCAACACGGCGCATGGAAGCGCGGGTTTGCACAGCAGCTCAGGCAGTTGGCGGACTGGATGGGCGCGCACGAATTGATGGATGGCGCCATCGAGGAGCGGCTCAAGCGCCTGGAAGAGCAGGTTCGCAGCGACAAGGTGATGGTGGCGTTTGTCGCCGAGTTCTCGCGCGGCAAGTCCGAGCTGATCAACGCCATCTTCTTCGCGGACTATGGCCGCCGCATCATGCCCGCCAGCGCTGGACGTACCACCATGTGTCCGACCGAGCTGTCCTACGAGGAAGGCTCCGAGCCTTGCCTGCGGCTGCTTCCGATCGAGACGCGGCTGCAGCCGCAGGGCCTTGCGGAATGGCGCCTGAAGCAGAATCAATGGACCGCGATCCCGCTGGAGATCGACAATGCGCAGCAGATGGCGCAGGCGCTGGCCAAGGTGTCGGAGGTACGCCGCGTCAGCATCGACGAAGCGCGCGCGCTGGGTTTCTGGCATGACGACTCGCCCGACGACAATCCCATGGCGGATGCTGGCGGCAAGGTTGACGTGCCGATGTGGCGCCATGCGCTCATCAATGTGCCGCACCCGTTGCTCAAGCAGGGGCTTGTGATCCTGGACACGCCGGGCCTGAACGCCGTCGGCGCCGAGCCGGAGCTGACCATCAACCTGATCCCCCAGGCGCATGCGGTGGTGTTCATCCTGGGGGCGGACACGGGCGTGACGCGCTCCGACCTGGCGATCTGGCGCGAGCACCTGGGCGCTTCGCCCGAGAACAGCGAAACCAGGCTGGTCGTCCTCAACAAGATCGATGCGCTGTGGGATTCGCTGAACTCGCCAACGCAGGTGCAGGAGCAGCTTGACCGGCAATGCCGCGATTCGGCGGACATCCTCGGCGTATCGCTCAGCCAGGTGGTGCCGGTGTCCGCGCAGAAGGGGCTGGTCGCCAAGATCAATTGCGACGACCTGCTGCTGGAGGCCAGCGGCCTGCCGCATCTGGAAGAGGCGTTGGGCGAGGGCATCCTGGGCCGCCGCCAGTCGATTCTTCGCGGCATCGTCTCCAGCGGCGTGGCCGGGCTGCAGGCGGAGGCCATGCGCGTGATGAACATCCGCCGCTGTGATCTGGATGACCAGATGTCCGAGCTCAACAGCCTGCGGGGCAAGAACTCGACGGTCATTCAGGCCATGCGCGGGCGCATCGAGATGGAGCAGCGCGATTTCGAGGCCAGCACGGCGAAGGTGCTGGCGCTGCGCTCGGTGCACCTGAAGATGATGCGCGAGGTGTTTCATCGCCTTGGATCGCGAGCGCTCAAGGCGCAGATGGCGCCGCTGGCCGAGGCGTTGCAAGGCGGAGGCGTGCTCAAGATGGGGCTGCGCAAGGTCTATGCGGATACGTTTGCCCGGGTGCGCGCGCTGCTGGAGGCCGCGCGGGATTCCGGCGGTGAAATCCATGACATGCTCAGCGGCACCTACCGGCTGTTGAATGCCGAATTCGGTTTCTCGCTGCAAGTGCCCAAATCCCCCGAGTTCGCTGACTATCTGGAGGACATCTCCGAGATAGAGCGCCGCCACGAGCAATACATCGGGATGGGCAACACGCTGCGCCTGGCGCAGCCCGAATTCGCGCAGCGGCTTCAACGCGGACTGGCGCTGCGCCTGCGCGCGGTGATGGATTCGGCATCCAATGAGCTGGAATTGTGGAGCAAGGCCGCCACCGCGCAGCTCGATGCGCAGTTGCGCGAGAGAAAGCGCGGTTTTTCTCGCCGCATCGAGGCCGTGGATCGCATTCAGGGCGCGGCCAACGGGTTGGTGGAACGCATCGCGGAAATCGAGGCGGTGCAGGAACATCTCGACGAGCTTCAGATGCGCCTGACGGCCATGACCGACCGGCTGGTGCATATGCCGCCGGCGCCCCAGGAGCGCGTCGCGCCTTCGAGCGGCATGGTGGATTTGCTGATCAGCTGAAGTTGCGCCGATGACCGACGGGATTCCCAGCATCGCCGAGCGCGTGGTGCGCTGGCAGAAAGAGCACGGACGCAACCATCTGCCCTGGCAGAACACGCGCGACCCTTATCGCGTGTGGCTCTCCGAGATCATGCTGCAGCAGACCCAGGTCGCCACGGTGCTCGACTATTACGCGCGCTTTCTACAGCGCTTCCCGGACGTGCGCGCGCTCGCGCGCGCCGGGCAGGACGAGGTGCTGGCGCTCTGGAGCGGGCTGGGCTACTACAGCCGCGCCCGCAATCTGCACCGCTGCGCCCAGATGGTGGTGAGCGGCTTCGGCGGGGTGTTTCCGCGCACGGTGGACGAACTTGCGTCGCTGCCGGGCATCGGCCGCTCCACGGCGGCGGCCATCGCATCGTTCTGCTTTGGCGTTCGCGCGGCGATCCTTGACGCGAACGTGCGGCGCGTGCTCACCCGGGTGCTGGGATTCGGTGACGATCTGGCCACGGCGGCCAATGAGCGCAGGCTGTGGGCGTTGGCCGACGATCTGCTGCCGGACACCGATCTCGAAAGCAACATGCCGCGCTATACCCAGGGCCTCATGGACCTGGGGGCGGGCCTTTGCACGCCGCGCTCTCCCGCCTGCCTGCTGTGCCCCTTGGCGGCGGTGTGCAAGGCGCACCGCGACGGCAATCCCGAGGACTATCCGGTGCGAACGCGCAAGCTCAAGCGCAGCGCCCAGTCGTGGTGGCTGCTGATCGAGCGCGATGAGTCGGGACGTCTCTGGCTGGAGCGCAGGCCGCAGGCGGGCATCTGGGCGGGGCTGTATTGCCCGCCGGTCTTCGAGGACCGCGAGGAGTTGGCGCAGCGCGCGTCCCATGATGCGGCCGCCTCGCTCCAGGACATGGACGTGGTCGCCCACGTGCTCACGCACCGCGACCTTTATCTGCATCCGGTGGTGATGCAACTGTCCGCCGCCAGCTCTCTGAGGCGGGGGCGCGACGCCACGGATGGGGCAGGGTTCTACGCGGCGTCCGAATGGGCGGCGCTGGGCCTGCCCGCTCCCGTACGCAAGATGCTGTCGGGGCTCCCCGCCGGCAGGTAGCGGCAATGAGCGGATGAGGACCGGGCGGCGGGCCGTTACTCCTCGCCATCCTCGCTGGTTCACGGCTTGCCGGGCCGGGCCGCATCGAGTTCGCGGTGCCTGCGCAGCGTGTTCCATTTCGGGCTGAAGTGGAGTGCGAGCCGCTCCACCAGATACACGGAGCGATGCTGGCCGCCGGTGCAGCCGATGGCGACGGTCACATAGCTGCGATGGTTTTCCGCCAGCGCGTCCAGCCAGTTCTCCAGGAACTGCGTGATCTGCTGCTCCATGGCATCGACGGCGGGCTGCTGCTGAAGAAACTCCGCCACCGGGGCGTCGCGGCCGGTCAGTTCGCGCAGCGCCGGCTCGTAATGCGGATTGGGCAGCATGCGCACGTCGAACACATAGTCCGCATCCACCGGCACGCCGCGCTTGAACGCGAATGACTGGAAGACCAGGATCATCCGGCTGGGCGGCACGGCCATCAGGCTTTTGACGTAGCCTTGCAGTTGCGACGCCCGGATGGCGCTGGTGTCGATCACGTGGGACTGCTCGCGCAGCTCGGACAGCAGCTCGCGCTCCAGCTCGATGGTCTGCAGCAGGGCGCTCTGGCCGTCGCGCAGTTCGTCCTTGGACAAGGGGTGGCGGCGGCGGGTTTCCGAAAAGCGGTGCACCAGGATTTCCGTGCTGGCATCCAGGAACAGGCATTGCACCCGCACGCCCTGCCTGCGCAGTTCGTCGAGCTGCAGCGGCACCAGGGGCAGCGCGGTGGCGCTGCGCACGTCGATGGCGATCGCCAGGCGGTTGCCGTGGTTGACATGCTCCAGCGCGACGAAGGCGCCCAGCAGCTCCGGCGGCAGGTTGTCCACGCAATAAAAGCCCGCATCCTCCAGCGCATGCAGCGCCACGGACTTTCCCGACCCGGACATTCCGGTGATGAGCACGATTTCGAGCGACATTTCCTTCACCACAGATCCACTACGTTCCACACGGTTGACCGATCCCTCTTTATTGCACCGGGTGCGCCGGCTCCAGCATCTCGCGCGCATGCGCCAGCGTGGCCGCCGACAGCTTCTCGCCGCCCAGCATGCGGGCGATTTCCTGCACCCGCGCATCGCCCCGGGCCGCGTGCACGGAACTGCTGGTGCTGCGTGCCGTTTTGTGTTTGGCCACCACCAGATGGTGGTCCGCGCATGCGGCCACCTGCGGCAGGTGGGTGACGGTCAGCACCTGGCGGGCGCGCCCCAGCTGTTGCATCAGCCGCCCCACGGTTTCCGCGACCGCGCCGCCCACGCCGGAGTCCACTTCGTCGAAGATCAGCGTGGGCGCTTCGCCGAGCTCGCTCGTCGTGACGGAAATCGCCAGGGAAATGCGTGACAGCTCGCCGCCCGAGGCCACCTTGCCGATGGGCCGGGGCGTCATGCCGGGATGGCTTCCCACGAGGAAGCTCACCTGATCCATGCCGTGCGCCGCGGGCTCGGTGGCGGGCTCGAGCAGCACCACGAACCTGCCGCCCGCCATGCCGAGATTCTGCATGGCCTGCGTGACGGAGCTCTCCAGCCGCGGCGCGGCCCTGGAGCGCTTTTGCGTGAGCGCCCGCGCCGCCTTTTCATAGGCCGCGCGGCTATCGGCTTCGGCGTCGGCAAGCGATTCGATGTCCGCCGCCGAGTCAAGCGCGTGAAGCTCGGACCTCCAGCCCTCGAGCAGTCCAGGAAGGTCCTCCGGCGGGCGCTTGTAGCGGCGCGCAAGCGATATCCATTGCGAGAGCCGCGCATCGAGCTCGGCCAGCCGCTCGGGCTCCAGTTCCGTGTGGCGCAGGAATCCCTGCAGCGACCGCAGCACGTCCTGCGCCTGCGCGAGACTGTTGCCCAGCACTTCGTTCATCGAGCGGAAGGAGTCATCCACATGCTCATAGCTTTGCAGCAGATTCTGCGCCTGCGACAGCCGCGGGATCGCGCCGTTGCCGTCATCGTCCTCCAGCGCAAGCGCGGCCTCCTGGGCGTTGTCGAGCAGTGATTGCGCGTTGGACAGCTTGGCGTGCAGGGCGTTGAGTTCTTCCCACTCGTCGGCGCGCGGCGAGAGCTTTTGCAGCTCGCCGATCTGCCACTGCAGGCGCTCGCGTTCGCGCTGCAGGGAGTCCTGTGCGGCGCGGGCGTGATCCAGCGCGCGGAGTTTTTCCCGCCAGTCCGTCCATAGCGCGGCCAGCGCCTGCGTCTGCACGCCCGCGTAGGCGTCCAGCAGCCCGCGCACACTGTCCTGGCGCGTCAGGCTTTGCCACGCGTGTTGTCCATGAATGTCCAGCAGATGCTCGCCCAGCGCTCGCAACTGGGTTGCGGTGACCGGGCTGCCGTTGATCCATGCGCGGCTTTTGCCCTGTGTGTCGATGGTGCGGCGGATCAGCAGCACGTCTTCCCGCTCGATGCCGGCGTCCTCGAACCAGCCATCCAGGCGCGCGGGCGGATCGAACTCGGCGGCAAGCTCCGCGCGCTCGGCTCCTTCGCGGATCACGCCGGTTTCGGCGCGCGCGCCAAGCAGCAATTGCAGCGCATCGATCAGGATCGACTTGCCCGCGCCGGTCTCGCCGGTGAGCGCCGTGAATCCGCCCTGCAGGTCCAGGTCCAGAGACTGCACGATCACGAAATCGCGCAACGCGATGCGCTTGAGCGCCATGATCAGGAGCCTCCTTCGTTCCAGCGCAGCTTCTTGCGCAAGGTGGCGAAGTAGCTCCAGCCGCGCGGATGCAGAAAGCGCACGGAATTCTCGGCGCGCGTGACCAGAATGCGGTCGCCGTGCAGCAGCGTTGCCAGCGACTGCATGTCGAAGTTGGCGGAGATGTCGCGGCCGCCCACCACCTCGATGGCGATTTCGGAGGAGTCGGACAGCACGATGGGCCGGTTGGACAGCGTATGCGGCGCGATCGGCACCAGCACCCAGCCGCGCAGCGAGGGGTGCAGCATCGGCCCCCCGGCGGAAAGCGAATAGGCCGTCGAGCCCGTGGGGGAGGCGACGATCAGCCCGTCGGCGCGCTGGTTGGACACGAACACGCCGCCCACTTCCACGCGCAGCTCCACCATGCCCGACGTCGATCCGCGGTTGACCACCACGTCGTTGAGCGCCAGAGCCTCGAACACGCACTCGTCGCCGCGCATCACGCGCGCCTGCATCATCGGGCGGACGTCCTCCTCGAAATCGCCATGCAGAATCGGGCCGAGCGCGTTCTGGTAATCCTCCAGCGCAATGTCGGTGACAAAGCCCAGGCGTCCGCCGTTGATGCCCACCAGCGGCGTGTGATAACGCGCCAGTTGCCGGCCCGCGCCCAGCATGGTGCCGTCGCCGCCCACCACCAGGGCGAGATCGGCGCGCTCGCCGATTTCATCGATCTCCGCGACCGCGTGGCCGGCCAGGCCGGTGTTGGCGAACGTCTCGGACTCCAGCAGCACTTCGCAGCCCTCGGCGACGAGGAATCTGCCGATGTCCTCCAGCGCGAGCCTGGACTTCTCCGACGCGGCCTCCGAGACCTGGCGCTGGTATTTGCCGATGAGAGCGACTTTGCGAAAGTTGATGGTCATCCGGAAATTACATCATTAAACAGGGCTGATTTTCCTGCCGGCCTGCACGGCGTGCCTTCATTCGAAAAGCCACCCCGTGGATGCGGCAGGCATGGATGCCCGTGGATCCTGAATGGGGGTATATCACGCCCGGAGCCGTTTCCCATGAAAGAGCCGCAGAGCCGGCATGCGGCCCAAGGGTTAAGAGGGGCTGGTGCGCCGCCGCCAGCGCGAAAGCGCCGTGCGCGCCGCCGTAGAATGTCCGCATGCTGGATGATCGCGCCAAGTTACTGTTGAAAGCCCTGGTCGAGCGCTATATCGCGGACGGCCAGCCGGTCGGCTCCCGCACGCTGTCGCAGGCCTCGGGACTGGAGCTTTCGTCCGCGACGATCCGCAACGTCATGGCGGATCTGGAAGGGCTTGGCCTGATCGCCAGCCCGCACACGTCCGCCGGGCGCATCCCGACCGCGCGCGGCTACCGGCTCTTCGTGGACACCATGCTCACGGTGCAGCGCGACAAGCTGCCGGAACTCAAGCTCATGCCCGAGCAGCCGCAGAAGGTGATAGCCAATGCGGCCAACCTTCTGTCGAACCTCTCGCAGTTCGTGGGCGTGGTGATGGCGCCGCGCATGCCGTCGGTGTTCCGGCACATCGAATTCATGCGGCTGTCCGAAAAACGGCTGCTGGTGATCATCGTCTCGCCCGAGGGCGACGTGCAGAACCGCGTGATCTTCACGCAAAGCGACTATTCGTCCTCGCAATTGATCGAGGCCGCCAACTATCTGAACTCCCATTTCTCGGGCCTGACGATGGAGCAGGTGCGCGAGCGCCTGCAGTCGGAGGTCGAATCGCTGCGTGGCGAAATCGTCACGCTCATGCAGGCCGCGGTGAACGCGGGCTCCGAGGCGCTCTCCGAATCGGCGGACAGCGTGGTGATTTCCGGTGAACGCAACTTGCTGTCGGTGAGCGATTTCTCCAGCGACATGGACAATCTGCGCCGCGCCTTCGACCTCTTCGAGCAGAAGACGCAGATTCTTCGCCTGCTGGACATATCGAGCAAGGCCGAGGGCGTGCGCATCTTCATCGGCGGAGAAAGCCAGGTGGTTCCGTTCGAGGAGCTGTCGGTGGTCAGCGCGCCCTACGAAGTGGACGGCCAGGTCGTGGGCACGCTGGGCGTGATCGGCCCGACGCGCATGCACTACGACAGAATGATCCAGATCGTGGACATCACCTCGAAGCTGGTGACAAACGCCCTGAGCCATCGCAGCTAGCCTGCGCCGGGATCAAGCCTCTTGAGCCTGTGGGATGGCGGCTTCGTCTCGAGCGGCGCGGCGGCAATCGCCCGCCTGCCGGGAGCACTCGAGCGAGGGCGGCCCGGGTGCATCGTCCGCACAGCCAACGGCGCGGCATCTTCCGGATGCATTGCGCGCAGATGCGTGCAATCGCGCGGATTCACTTACAAATAAGACAAGCGGTATATGTGCGGCGACAAGTGGTCGGGCAGTCGGATGCGCTCGCCCCTACACTTCAAGGAACGGTTTTGTAACATAAACTACGAGATGCAAGAAAAGACATATACCGCCCGGCGGCGCCTTGGAAAACGGGATTCTTCGGGGTTCACCTTGATCGAGCTCATGATCGTGGTGGCGATCGTCGCCATTCTGGCCGCGGTGGCGTATCCCTCGTACAAGGACTACGTTCTGCGCGGGCAGGTGGCGGAGGGGACCGCGGGGCTGCAAAGCCTGCAGGCCCAGATGGAGCGCCACTATCAGAACTTCCGGACCTACGGCACCTCCGGCTCGGTCAACGCGCCTTGCGCGGCCAACACGAAAGCCGGTGTATTCACACTGTCGTGCTCGGGCACGCCAACGGCTTCGGAATACATCATCCAGGCCGTCGGGCCGGGCCTGACCTATACGGTCAATGAGCAGAATGTGCGCTCGACGACGAGCACCGTGGCGGGCTGGAGCACTTGCGCGACCGGATGGACGCTGAAGAAGGGGCAGGCGTGCTGAGCAAGCCGCGCTCACGCAGCCGCATGGCCGGATTCACCGCCATCGAGCTCATGACGGCTGTCAGCATTCTGGCCATATTGCTGGGCATCGGCATTCCCTCCCTCGTGGACTGGGTGCGCAACAACAGGGTGCGCGTGGTGGCGAATGCGCTGCAAAGCGGCTTGCGTGGCGCTCAGTCCGACGCATTGAGCCGCAGCGAGCCCGTCGTGCTGTTCCTCACCAACGCCAAGGTCGAAAGCACCACCAGCGCCTTCAGCGCCGATGCCAATGGAAAGTTCTGGGCGGCCGTGACCGTGCCCGGGCTGATGGCCGCAGACACGGCCACGCTGCTGAACTCTGGCGTGCTGGGCGACATGGCGGACGGCGTCACCATCACGGGGCCTTCGGCCATCTGCTTCAACAGCCTGGGGCGCCTGAGCGCGAATTCCGCGCCGGGGCCGGCGGGCGCATCCTGCAGCCTGCCCGCGACGACGGCCTCGGTGTTCGACATCGATATGCCCAACGCCAAGCGCCACCTGCGGGTCATGGTCTCCATTGGCGGGCAGGTCCGCATGTGCGACCGCGACAAGGACATCGCCCAGTATCCCGACGGGTGCCCCACATGAATTCCCATCCTTCTTCATCCTCCCTGCGCGGGCGCGGCTCCCGGCAGCGCGGCGCGGCGTTGATCGAGTCGCTGGTCGCGGTGCTGCTGTTTTCCCTGGGCGTGCTGGGACTGATCGGCTTGCAGACGCGCGCCATCGGCATGGCAGGCGAAGCCGACGAGCGCAACCGCGCGGCGCTGCTCGCCGACGCGGCGGCGGCATCCATGTGGCAGGCGAATTCCATCACCCTGGCTTCCGATGCGCTGCAGGCATGGAAGGACGAGGTGGCCGGGCAACTGCCCAATGGCACTGGCTCGATCACCGCGGTGGGCGGCGTCGACCGCACGGCCGACGTGGAGATCACCTGGCGCATGCCTTCGCGGGCCAGCGACGACGTGAACCGCCTCACCACCCGGGTAACACTGACAGGGCCGGATTTCTGAACATGGCTTTCTCATTCCACTCCAACGTGAAGCTCCGCCTGCGCGCATCGCAGGGCGGATTCACCCTGATCGAGCTGATGGTTGCGATGGCGATCGGCATGATCGTGGTCCTGGCGGTGACCGGCATGATTGTCGTCAGCCAGACCCACGAGCGCGTCACCACCGGCGCCAACGACATGAGCCAGAGCGGCGCGTTCACCGCCACGATTCTCGACAATTCCATCCGCAGCGCGGGCGCGGGTTTCAGCCAGTACTGGAATCGCGGCGTGATGGGATGCAAGCTCAATGTGAAGCGCGACGGCGCCCAGATCCTGCCGCGCACGACCGCATTGCCGGCGCCGTTTGCCGCAGTGATGGGGGGCAGCCCGGGCGTCGCCAATCTGCGGCTCGCGCCGCTGCTGATCGCGCAGGGGCAGTCCGCAGGCGGCTCCGATGTGCTGATCGCAATGAGCGGCCTTGCCAACGTGGGCGATGTGCCCCGCGTGGTGCGCACCTACACCGATGCCGACAGCAAGCTGTATCTGGAGAACACCGTCAGCATCCGCCAAGGCGACGTGCTGGTGGTCAGCCGCGAAGGCACGACGGACTGCATCCTGACCCAGGTCGATGGCGGAACGCCGCCGTTCTCGGACACCGTGGGGCAGACCGCGGTGCCCTTGGGCGGAGCGTATTTCAATACGGAATCCGCGGATGGCAGCGTGACGCTCAACACCCTGGCGCTGAATTCAGCGGGCCGCACCATGCTCTCGGCGATCGGCAGCGCCGACAATCTCCAGATGCAGGCCTTTGGCGTCGGCGCGGACAGCGTGCTCTACCGCTATGACCTGCTGCGCTCTTCGGGGCAGGACGCATCCGAGGCCATGGCCGAAGGCGTGGTCGCCATGCGCGCCATCTACGGGGTGGACAGCAACATCGACGATCCCGACGCCACGCGTTCTCCCGCCTGGCAGGAGCCCACGGGTGATTTCGATCTCTCCGCGCTGATTGCCCAGAGCCCGCCCACGCGAATGCGCTCCATCACCGCCGTGCGCATTGCCTTGCTGGTGCGCAGCAATGCACGGCAGAACCAGGTGGTGGCGGACGCGAGCTACACCCTTCTGGAAGGCCAGCCCGGCGCAGCCACCGTCAGCGTTGCCGATGCCGACCGCCACTACGCCCATCGCATCGTTGAAACCACCATCCCCCTGCGCTCCATGATGATGCGGCTGCTGCCGCCGGAGGAGCTGCTATGAAGCAACCCAAGCTATCCATGCCAGGCTCTTTGAAATCCGAACGCGGCGCGGCGCTCATACTCGCGCTCGTCGTGCTGCTCATCCTGATCCTGGGCGGCCTGGCCGTCATGCGCTCCATGAACATGGCGCTCACCAGCTCCGGCAACCTGGCGTTCCGCCGTGATCTGGTCAACCAGGCCGAGCAGGCCGTGGCGAAAGCAGTGGCGAGTTCCTTTCCCCTGGGCTCCGCCGCGACGGGAAGCGCCAACACCAGCGTGAACTACAGCCCGGTGACGCTGGCGGCCAACGCGCAAGGCATTCCCAATGCGCTGCTGGACGACACGGTGTTCGCCACGGTCGGCGTCGCCTCCAATGACCTGACCGGCGCGAGCAGCGACGTCAAGATCCGCTACATCATCGAGCGGCTGTGCAACATCGCGACGGATACAGCGAGCGCCGACCACTGCATTGTTTTCGAACAGACGCCAGTTGGCGGGAGCGCTCACCTGAGCGGCAATGCAAAAACGGAAGTCCAACCTGTCTACCGTGTCACCGCGCGGGTGCTTGGACCGCGCAACACCAAGGTTTTCATTCAGAACACCTTCACGAAACCCGAAGCGTAATCAGCGCGAGACACGCGCCGCATCAGGAGGAAGAACATGTCCCTGTCCCATTGGAAGCGTGCGCTCGCATGCTTCGTCGCCGCTGCCGTTCCGCTGCAGACCATGGCGACCGTTCAACTGGCGGATCAGCCCGTGCTGTCGACTTCGAACGTGCCGGGCAATCTGGCGCTCGCATTGTCCGTGGAATACCCCACCGCAGAAAGCGTGGCGCACACGGATGCATATTCCACAACGGCCACATTCCTTGGTTATTTTGATCCCGACAAGTGCTACACGTACGTGACGGACACCACAGCCAACAAGACTGACGCCGGCACCACCGTCACGAGCGCCCAGGGTGACAACAGTTACTTCAAACCCGCAAGTAAAGCCACCAACCATGTCTGCTCCGGCAAGTGGAGCGGTAACTACCTGAACTGGGCGACGATGGCCACCATTGACCCATTCCGCTGGGCGATGACAGGTGGTAACCGTGTGGTCGACACAGTAGACACCACCATTCTCCAGAAGGCCTGGCACAACGGCAATGGTCCCTTTGCGGCTAAAACGATCTCCAGCTCATTGGCTGCCGGTGCGACGCCGTTTTCAAGCAGCGTCACGACCGCCGTCAGTGGCCAGGGCTTCACCATGCAGATTACCTCGCCATCCAATGCGTCACCCAATCGCGTGACCGTGCGCGTCAAGGTGTGCGATGCGTCCGTGGGGGTTGAAAGCAATTGCGTGGCCTACGGTAGCAACTACAAGCCGGAAGGCCTGATTCAGAAATACGCCAGAGAAATCCGCTTCAGCGCGTTCGGTTACCTGAACGAGTCCAATGAATACCGTGATGGTGGAGTCCTGCGAGCCCGGCAAAAATTCGTCGGCCCCGCACAGCCGCAGCCGGGGCAGCCCGACGTCGCCAATTCATTGGCTGAATGGAGCTCCACCACCGGACAATTCGTGCGCAATCCGGACAGTGCTGACGCTGCCGCAACTACCTCTTTCAGCGGCGTCACCATCAGCGATAGCGGCGTCATCAACTATCTCAACCGGTTTGGTCAGCTCTATCCCGGTAAGTACAAAAGCTTTGACCCGGTGAACGAGCTGTATTACGCGGCACTGCGTTACTACAGAAATTTGGCGAACGTTCCCAGCTGGAGCCAACTGGCTGCTTCCCCCACCGCAAGTAATAATTCGCCGACGACTCCCGCTACCACGGCATCCACGAAGAAAACTTGGCTGGATGGTTTCCCCGTGATCACGGACTGGACGACTACCGACCCCATCCAGTATTCCTGCCAGAGGAATTTCATCCTGGGTATCGGCGACACGAATACCCACCGTGACCGCAATGTGCCTGGCGATGATCGAACCCAGACTCCGAGTTCTCTGCAAGAGCCGCCCAAGCCCGACTTCGGGAGCGACGATTCATTCTTTTCCGCATTTACCGCGACCACTTGGGTACGCGGCATGCAAGGCGTCACCACCAATGCCGCAACGCAGACGGGTTCTCAATACTCGACCGATTACATGGCTGGTCTCGCTTATCAGGCCAACGTGCTGGACATCCGCCCGGACGATGCCAGCAAGCCCCAAACCAAAGGCAAGCAAAGCGTGCAGACCTACTGGGTGGACGTGCTGGAGACAGGTTACAAGACCAACAACAAGTTCTACATGGCTGCCAAATACGGGGGCATGAAGGCACCTACGAATTTCTCGCAGAGCAGCTATTCATCCAGCAATCCGATTCCGGAATCCTGGTGGTATACCAACACGGATACTGTCGGCTCGGGCACTTCCGCACAGAAACGCCCCGACAATTACTTTACCGGGGAGCGGCCTGATACGCTGGTTTCCGGCCTGACCAAGGCATTCGAAAGCATCGTGGGCGATATCAAGTCCTACACCACCACGTTCTCCCTCGCATCCAAGCAGGTCGTGGGAGACAGTGAGGCTTCCTATGCTGCGCAGTACGACTCCTCCAACTGGAGCGGCGAAGTCTCGGGCAGCGAGCTGACCATCAGCAGCTCCGGTGACCCCACTCTGGCATCTGTCGCATCATGGACGACGCGCACGGTCTTTGAAAATCAGCTCGGCGGCAGCGGCTGGAATTCCAGCCGCCGCGTCGTGACCATGGGCAACCCCACGTCCAGCACCACCGGCGGCGTGCCATTTCGCCACACCAGCCTGAACACCGAGCAGAAAACCCTGCTGAACACCAGCTACGTGACCGGTGACGACAGCGCCAACTACGTCAACTTCCTGCGCGGCGATCCCACCAACGAGGGCTCGGGCTATCGAGTGCGTTCGACAGAGGCGTCCTCGGGCACGGTGCGCAGCCGGCTGGGCGATATCGTGAATTCCAAGATCACGGTCGCGGGAGCGCCTTCCAACCGCTATGCGGACATCTTCAACCCGGGCTACAGCACGTTCAAGAACACCTACAGCGCCCGAGCCACCACGCTATACGTGGGCGCCAACGACGGCATGCTGCATGCGTTCAAGGGCGGCCTGGGCTCTGGGGCGGGGCAGGAATTGTTTGCCTATATTCCCAGCGCCCTGTTCTACAAGAACTCCACGACCGCCACGGACGGCCTTCTTGCTCAACTGGGCAACCCGCAATATTCGCATCGCAACTATGTGGACGCCACCGCGCTGGTGTTCGATATCGACATGGAGCGGGCGGGCGGAGCGACACAGGCGGACTCATCGATCTCCGACTGGCGCAGCGTCCTCATCGGCGGCCTGGGCAAGGGTGGCATGAGCTACTACGCCATCGACGTGACCGATCCTTCGGTCATGACGACGGAGGCAGAAGTAGCGGGCAAGGTGCTCTGGGAATTCCCCAAGCGCAGCAAGCTGCCCGTTGCGTCCGGCGGCACCTGCACCTCCAACTGCATCGACATGGGCTACAGCTTTGGCGACCCGGTGGTGGTGAAGACGGCCAAGTACGGCTGGGTCGTGATCTTCTCCTCTGGCTACAACAACGCGGACGGCGTGGGCCATATCTTTATCGTGAACCCCAGCAACGGCGAATTGCTGCAGGACATCAGCACCGGCACCACGGCGGTGACGGGGATGGCCCGCCCCACTGCCTATGTGCTGGATGAAAGTGACTTCACGGCGGATGCCGTCTATGTCGGCGACCTGGAGGGGCGCGTGTGGCGTTTTCCGCTCAACAGCACCGATACCTCGGGCAGCTAT
>NZ_JBEBOW010000102.1:0-14758 GCF_040396215.1 Diaphorobacter ruginosibacter
TCATCCCGATTGCACTCCAACGCGGCTGCGTAGAGATCGTAAACACGTTCTGAGCCACAGGCCGCACTTCACTCGCGAAGCAAGCTCCTTGACCGCGCTGGATGGGGCTTGACGCGGGCAGGTGAATCACACAACAGGCGGGCACGGCATCGGTGCCCACCTGTTGCGCTTGGATCCCTGTGATAAATTTAAAGACATCAATGCAATCAACCGCACCAAGACGCAGCGTGGACGCCACCCCTAAGACAATCGTACAGCGACGCAAGTCGAAAGCGACGCGAGAGGCCTTGCTGGAGGCTGCGCGTGTCGTGATCGCACGCGATGGCTATACCAACGCCCGTATCGTTGACATCGCTCGCGAGGCGGGTAAATCAGCTGGCGTTTTCTACAGCTATTTCGAAGACAAGACGCAGCTGTTCTCCGCACTGGTGGATGCGTTCTATGAAGACGTCAAGCGCGTGACGCCAACGCTCAAGGAATACGAGGACAACCCCGCGGAGGCGGTCAAGGCATCGATCAACGCGTTCTGGCATGCCTACCGCCACTTTCACCCCGAAATGGTGGGACTGCTGGAAAGCGCACTGTCCGATCCGGCGTTGCTGGAAGTCTGGCGCAATATTCGCCAACGCGGAATACGCCGCTTTGCCTATCGCATCAAGAAGCAACAGGCCAACGGAAAATGCGTTGGCATGGATCCGGAGCTATCCGCGACAGCGCTGCAGGGCTTGCTGGAATTCACCTGTTTCAACTGGCACTCGAAGAAGCTGGATTTCCCTGGCAAGCGAATCGACGACGCCAAAGCAACCCGGGAGCTCTATCAGATCATTTCCCGGGTGCTCGAGCTCTGAATCCGAGCGGCACGCTTCCTTCCCTGCTTACCCACGGGAAGGACGCCGATCAGCCTGCTGGATCGAGGTGTTCACAGAGCAGACCATTGCTTCTTGATCTCTTCCAGCGACCGAATGCCCACGCTGGCGTTGGCGCTGGACGGTGTTCTTGAAAATCGCGGCGCAGGGGCCGGCTGTATCTGCTTATCCACCATCACGAAGCAGTCACGCGCGAGCAGATGCTTATCCGTGCGGCTTTCACGCAGTTCCAGAATCGGAGCGACACAAGCATCCGTTCCTGCGAATGTCGCTACCCATTCATCGCGCGTTCGCGTCCGCATGATTTGTTCGGCGCGCTCATTCATCTCGGGCCAGCGGGATCGATTATGCTGATAGGCGAAGCATTCATCGTTCCAGCCGGCACGTTCACGAAGCTGAGCATAGAACTGCGGCTCAATGGCACCGACCGACAGGTATTTGCCATCCTTGCAGACATAAGTACGATAAAAGGGCGCGGCGCCGTCAAGCAGGTTGCTGGAGCGTTCCGCACGCCACTCGTCGTCGTCGCTCAGTGAGTGAAAGAGTGACATGAGAGAGATCACTGCGTCACATATCGCCACGTCCACCACTTGCCCCAGGCCTGATTTCTGCGCCTCGATGCAGGCCGCCAGCACACCGCTCACAAGATAAAGGGCGCCACCGCCATAGTCTCCCACCAGATTGAGAGGAACCGGCGGTGTTTGATTCTTGTCCCCCATGGCGTGAACAGCGCCCGAAAGCGCGATGTAGTTGAGGTCGTGTCCAGCGGTGCTCGCCCTTGGACCGCTCTGGCCCCAGCCGGTCATGCGCGCATAGACCAGGCGCGGGTTGCGTTCATGCAGCACATCGGGCCCTAGACCCAGACGCTCCATGACGCCTGGACGCATGCCTTCGACGAAAACGTCACTTTGCTCTACCAGGGACAGAAGTGATGCGCGTGCGGCATCGTTCTTCAGATCCAGTGTGATGGTTCTTCGCCCGCGTACAGTGGCGCCGCGCTCATGAATCGCGGCTTCCCCGCCCCGCTCCACTCGCACGATATCGGCACCCATGTCCGCCAGCATCATGCAGGCAAAGGGAGCCGGGCCGATGGAGCCAATCTCCACCACCCGCATCCCTTGGAGTGGACCGGTCCTCACGCTTTGCCGCGCCCCACGAGCGAGCGGCCGATGATTTCTTTCATCACCTCGTTGCTGCCGCCCAGAATGCGCTCGATGCGCGCGGCCACCCAAAGGCGGGATATCGGAAACTCGCGCATGTAGCCCCAGCCTCCGTGCATCTGCAAACCCTTGTCCGCCACGCGACCCAGCATTTCCGTCAGCCACAGCTTGCCCATGGAGGCGCGAGTGGGTTCGAGCTTGCCATCGAGGTATTGGCGCAGCATGTCGTCCACGAAGGCGCGACCCACTTCCACATCGGTCTGCATCTCCGCCAGGGTGAAACGTGTGTTCTGCATGTCCGACAGCGGCGCGCCAAAAATCTCGCGCTGCTGCACGTAGTCGATCGTCCATTTCAACGCGGCTTCGGCCCTGGCCTGGCTGCCGATGGCGATCGACAGGCGCTCGCGGGCAAGACCATGCATCAATTGCTTGAAGCCATCGCCAGGCTGGCCGAGCACGGAATCATCCGGAACGAACACGTTCTCGAAGAACAGCTCCGAGGTATCCTGGCCGTGAATGCCAACCTTCTCCAGATTGCGACCACGCTGAAATCCCTTGGTCGTGGTATCCACGAGGAACAAGGTGATGCTGTTTTTGTCGGCCAGATCGGTCTTGGCAGCCACCACGACCAAATCGGACGTCTGGCCGTTGGAGATGAACACCTTCTGGCCATTGATCAGCCATCCGCCTTCCGCGCGCGTGGCATGGGTGCGCATGCCGCGCAGATCGCTGCCGGCACCGGGCTCCGTCATGGCGACGGCACCAATCACTTCACCCGAGGCCATCTTGGGAAGCCAGCGGGCTTTCTGTTCCACGGTGCCGAACTTGATGATGTAGGGTGTGACCATCTCCGAATGAATGAAGAAACCGGGGCCCGAGACTCCGTGGCGGGCAAGGCCTTCGATCATCAAGACGGCATGCAAAAAGTCGCCACCGGGGCCACCGTCTTCATTCGACATGCTGGGGCACAGCAGTCCATTGGCACCGGCCTTGAGCCAGGCATCACGATCCACATAACCTTGATCCTCCCAGCGTACCTCATTGGGAAGCAATTCCTCCAGAACGAATCGCCCGATCTGGTCCTGGTAGATCTGATGCTCCTCCTGGAACGGCAGATTGCGCTTGCTCAGTGAATCCATTGCATTGACTCCGAAAAAATGGGGTAGGTGTCGATTTCGACGTGTATCAGTTCCGCGTGGCTTTCCACTCTGTCAGCAGGTCGACCTTGCGGACCTTGCCCACACCCGACAGCGGCAATGGCACTTCACGCAAAGCAACGGAGCGTGGTGCCTTGTAGTGCGCGATACGTCCGCGGCAAAAGGCGATCAGCTCTTCAGGACTGCTGGTTCGGCCCGGCTTGAGGCACACCACCGCATGGACGGATTCACCCCACTTTTCGTCCGGAACGCCGATCACGGCGGCTGCTTCCACGGCATCGTGGAACATCAGCGCGCTTTCGACTTCACCGGCAAACACGTTCTCGCCGCCAGTGATGATCATGTCCTTGAGCCGGCCAGCAATCGTCACGAACCCTTCGTCGTCGAGCACACCCAGATCACCGGTGCTCAGCCAGCCATCGCGAATGGTCTGAGCCGTGAGCACCGGCTCCTTCCAATAGGACTTCATGATGCCGGGACCCGCCAACTGGATCTCGCCCACTTCACCATTGGGTGCGACATTGCCCTGCGCATCGACAATGCGCAGCATGAATGCCGGTATGCAACGCCCGGCGGATTTGAGCTTGCCCGCCAGCGGGCCTTGCAGCACATGGCGATCGGGGAACAGCACGGTGCAGCCACCACCAGCCTCCGACTGCCCATAGATCTGAACCAGCCCTACGCCCGGCGCGTCTGCGAGCAACTGCAGCAGCAGCGGCTCCTGGATTGGCGCGGTGCCATACAGAATCTTCTTCAAGCGGGTAAAGACCTGCTTGCGCCCGGTGGCGGCCTGAAGCACGCCGGTGATCATGGTCGGCACCATGATCACCACGCTCACTCCTTCATTTTCTATTCCGTCGAGCACTCCCTCTGGCGAAAACTCCGGCATGAAGCTGTGGCGTCCAAGAGCAGCCGTCGCGGCCATGGAGACCGTGAAGTCGGCCAAATGGAACATCGGTGCGTTGTGCAGGAGCACCGTGCTCTCGTCCAACTCATAGTTGTCCTTGGCGGACATCGCCTGAATCAGCACCGCGATATGTGTCAGCTCCACGCCTTTCGGCCGACCCGTCGTGCCTCCGGTATAGAAAATGGCGGCGGTGGCATCGTGGTGGCAAGGCTGAAACGGCATTTGCGGTTGCTGCGCCAGCGGGTCGCCTTTCCCACCCCATTGGCTCAGGGGCGTGAGCTGCGAGGCGCTCATCGCGGGCAGTTCCTGTCCGAGTTGCTCTGCCAGCCCCGCATTGCGCTCATCGTGGAGCAAATGAGCGCATTCGCAGTGCCCCAGGATGTAGGTCTGCTCCGCCACACTCAGGCGTGTGTTCAGTGGCACCAGCACCATTCCAGCCCAGAACACCGCGTAGTGAGCTTCCAGACACTCCGGCACGTTGGCGCTCAGCACCGCGACTCTGTCACCAGCTTTCAGGCCCATGGCCTTGAGTTGCTCCGCACGTGCCGCAACGCGCTGCTGCAGCTGCTTCCAGGTGGCGGAGCCTCCCTGATATTGAACAGCCGTGGCGTTGGGGCATTTCTGGACCGCGCCCACGAGCAATTGATGCACTGACATCGCCGTTGTCTCCTATTTATGTGAAGTTGAATTCAAATTCAATTTCAATGATTTTGACGTTGATTCCTACGCATGTCAATTTGCTTGTTGTCAGTAGAAATACGGGGGATTTCATCAATGTCCTGCATTGATTGCGTGTTTGTCGAGCTATTGATTGCATACGCGTACAGATGTTGTCGGCATGCGGCTTCGTCCCGTCGCCTTGCTTCTTGATGCATTTGGGAAGGAGATGGCCCTTGCCCTTGCCGAGACAACCCTCTCCCCCGTGGACCCGCGGATGGCAAGCGCAGCGATCCGCATCGGTCCGGGACTTTGTCCCCCTTAATGGGGACTGACGGTTTTCTGAATCCGTTTTCAAATCCCACGCCAAAACAAGCCCAGGACCGCACATCGTAAATGCCGTGTGCGCGGTAGATGGGCCGGCATTCAGACCACCCATTGGAGACACCCATGATGCCCAGATTACGCGAATAGAAAACCGGCCATTCATTGGCTCGCGGCCACGCGAATCACCGTTCATTCGAGCAACTTGCCGCCCTTCCTGCTCTTTCGCCCGATCCTCCCGGCTGCCCAGCCCGGGCGACCTCCGTCTTTTTAGAACAAGGACCATCATGAAACCCTTCAAACAGAACAAGATCGTCAGTCATCTTGCCCTCACTGCATTGGCATTGGTCGCCTCCTGCCCTGCGATGGCAAACTCCGAGATAGAAGAACTGCGCAAGGAACTGGCTGCGCAAAAAGAGTTGATCCAGCAACTGATAGCCGCGCAAAAGAGTGCGCCTGCCTATACACCGCCGCCTGTGTCAGTGGAACCACCGATTCCCGCGGCGGAAAAAGTCCTGACCTTCTACGGCATCGCCGATGTGGGCGTTCAGAACACCAACAGCGGCCAAGGCAGCAAGTGGTCCATTGGGACCGGTGGCTGGCTGGCGTCGCGTTTCGGCTTGAGCGTCAACAAGCCGATCACTCCAGATATCAAGGCGGTGGCCGTCGCGGAAGCGGGTGTTCAATACGGCACAGGCGCCGCAGGTGCCGCTTCGGTCACGCCAGGCATCAACAACGGCTATGCTTCGTCCGCGGCATCGACAGCTGCGGGCACGCAACTATTCGGCCGCCAGATCTATGCGGGCATCAGTTCCAAAACTTTCGGCGCGGTGACCGCGGGTCGTCAATATGCCGGGACGTTTGCCCTGAACGGTATGACGAATGCCTTGGCTTTCAACGGCTATGGCTACTCTGGCTCCATCATGGGCGCCAACGGCATGCCCACCCGCGTGAACAACTCGGTGGTCTATACCAGCCCTTCGCTGAATGGCTTCAGCGGTCAATTGATGTATTCCACCGGCTCGAACAACAACACCAATGGCGACGTGCCGATCGCCGCGGGTTCGACGATCAAGTCCAATGACAAGGCTGGTCGCGGAGTCGATCTCGAAGCCCATTATGTAAACGGCCCCGTGCTGGTCGGCGCATCGACATGGAACTTCTACAGCACGACCTTCACCGGTGCTGAAACCGGGCTTTCCAAGCGCAGCGGATTCCAGGTGGGCAGCGCCTATGATTTCGGCCCCATCAAAGTGTTCGCAAACTACATGGACGGCCGAATCAAGGGTGGCGGTTACGAGAACGTCACCAAAGCGTTCTCCAAGACCGGCGCGTACAGCCTGAGCGCGATGGTCCCGCTCGGCAAGCACCGGTTTTTTGCCAGCATGACCGACTTCAACGACAAGTCCGCCAACAACATGGACGCCAAGCTCTACGGTATCGGCTACACCTACCAGGCCGAAGAAACCACCAAGTACTACATCGCCGCGGGACATATGAACAACAGTGCCAATGCGTCATTCAGCCTGCCCGACGGTGGCAGCCTGGTTGGCAACGTGCTCACCCCGGGACGTGGTGTGACGGGCTTGATGGCTGGCGTCACGTTGGGCTTCTGAGCCGATCCCGGTACGCACGAACCAAGACTACGAACGGATTCACGGGGGAGATTTTTCGGACAGGTCGGCTTTTCTTTTCGCGTTGGAGTTTCATTTCTTTCCTGGTGGGAAGCGCGAACGCTCAGAAATGAAATCTCATTGCCCCGCAGGCCAGCTGTCCGAAGAACTCCCTCGAAAAGTCCCACGCGAATCACGCGACTCACATTCTCCAAAGAGGTACTACATGGACCGCAGACAATTCATCGGAGCCAGCCTGGCAGCGTTGCCCTTGGCTTCGGCATGGGCAGACGACTATCCCAAGCGCGCCATTCGCTGGATCAACCCCTTCCCCGCAGGCAGCCCGACAGACGCCGTGGCCCGCAAGCTAGCGGAATTCGCTTCGCCCATCATCGGGCAACCCATCTTCATCGAGAACAAGGCGGGGGCCAATGGCTCCATCGGCACTCAGGAAGTGGCGCGATCCGCCCCCGATGGCTACACCATGGGCATCGCGATTGGCGACTCGCTGATCAGCGTGGCGTCCCTGCTCAAGAATCCTGGCTACGATTCTCGCAAGGACTTGTCGTTGATCTGCAAGTTCAGCTCCTCGACGACCGTGCTGTTTGCCAATGCGCAGTCAGGCATCAGGTCGCTGAGCGAACTGATCGCCAAGGCCAAGGCCAAGCCAGATTCACTTTCGTATGCGTCCTTTGGACAAGGTACGCAGCCGCACATGATCATGGCATCACTGGAGGAAGTGACAGGTGCGCGTTTCGTGCACGTGCCCTATAAAGGACTGGCGCCCGCCATGCAGGACATTATGGGCAATGTGGTACAGCTATCCGTGGGGCCGCCGGTGATGATCGCTCAGTACATGCAGAAGAATCAGTTGTTCCCGCTGGCGATTCTGGGGCCGCACCGCACGGAGTTCCTGCCGCAGGTCGCCACCTTTGTCGAGCAGGGCTTCGACAATCCATTCCTGCGCGAAGCCACTTGGTGGGCTGGTTTGATTGGCCCCAAGAAGCTTCCCCAGGCCATTATGGATCGGTGGGGCGACGTGGTGAAGCAGGCGATCTCCAAACCGGAGTTTGCGCAATTTCTTGCCACAGGCGCTGGAGGGCAGTTGCCCACATTTGTTGGCCCTGACGCGTTCGCCAAGGAGCTGGCGTCCGAGTGGGAGATGACCAACACGCTACTGCGCAAGCTCGGAGTGACGCCGCAGTAAGCGGCATGGGCATGTGGGGCATGGATTCGAGCCGTTGCCGAGAGCTTCTCCAAGGCCATGGCGGGTGAATCAGCGATCGACGTTGCAAGCGACGTCGTCTGTACATGTTCAAGCGCGGGTTCGTGCAACAGCATGTGCTGAAGGGAACGCACATGCTGGATGGGCAGGGCGCCGAGTTGGCCACAGGCATCGTCTGCGAAGTAGTCCACTGAAAACCACGCGCCTGGACGAGCACCTGACCCACCCCAAGTGGCCGAGTTTCACGAGCAGGCCGCTCGATGTCACCTGTCTCACCTGCGGAATCCCCGGCTTCATGCAAAACGATCAAAAGCTTTTGAATTTAATGAATATGAATTCATATTTTTATAAAATATTCATTATTCACAGGTACACGCGATTTTGCGTATGACCTCATCACTGCATTCAACAGGGGCGTTCATGACTTCATCCAGCATTCCCGGCCAGCCCAGCGGCTGCCCAGCAGCCCATATGGGATCCACCGTCCAAAGCACAGGCTGCCCCGTGAGCGCTGGAGCTGCGGCATTTGATCCATTCGAGCCTGCCTATCAGAACAAGCCCTTTGAGTATGTGCGCTGGGCGCGTGAGCAGGAGCCCGTGTTCTTCAGTCCGCAACTAGGCTACTGGGTTGTGACCCGCTATGACGAGATCAAGGCCGTTTTTCGCGACAACATCACTTTCAGCGCATCGATCGCACTGGAGAAAATCACTCCTGCCACACCGGAGGCCGTCGAGATCCTCGGCCAATATGGCTATGCGATGAATCGCACGCTGGTCAATGAAGACGAGCCCGCTCACATGGAACGACGCCGGGTGCTGATGGAGCCATTCACCGCCGAGGCACTGCGCGCGCATGAGCCCATGGTGCGCCGTCTTGTGCGCGAGTATGTCGACCGCTTCATCGACCAAGGACGCATTGATCTTGTCGATGAAATGCTGTGGGAGGTGCCTCTGACGATTGCATTGCACTTTCTAGGCATCCCCGAGGAGGACATGGGGCGTCTTCGCGAATACTCGATGGCTCACACCGTAAACACCTGGGGGCGCCCGCGCCCCCAGGAGCAGGCGGCCGTGGCCCATGGGGTGGGCAAATTCTGGACGCTGGCTGGCGAAATACTCGAGAAGATGCGCCGCGATCCTTCCGGTCCGGGCTGGATGAAATTCGGCATACGCCAGCAAGCCAGCCACCCGGATGTCGTCACCGACTCCTATCTGCACTCGATGATGATGGCCGGCATCTTCGCGGCCCACGAAACCACGGCCAACGCATCGGCCAATGCGATCAAGCTGCTGCTCTCGCACCCGAGCGCGTGGCAGGACATCTGCGAGGACTCCGGCCTGATTCCAGGCGCGGTAGAAGAATGCCTGCGCTTCAGCGGCTCCATTGCGGCATGGCGGCGCCTGGCGACGGCAAACACGCAAATCGGAGGTGTGTCTATCCCACTGGGCGCGAAGCTGTTGATCGTAGTGGCATCGGCCAACCATGATGGCGCGCGTTTTACCGATCCAGACCTCTTCGACATCCGTCGCCCCAACGCCGATGATCACCTCACATTCGGGTACGGTTCCCATCAATGCATGGGAAAGAATCTGGCACGAATGGTCCTGCAGGTCATGCTGGGCGAATTCACCCAACGGCTGCCTCACATGCAGCTTGCGGAGCAGACTTTCTCCTATGTTCCGAACATTTCCTTTCATGGCCCGGAACATGTCTGGGTCCAGTGGAGTCCCGCATTGAATCCGGAGCGGACGAACCCGGCGTTCAAGGTGCGGGACATTCCGGTGCGCATCGGCGAAGCCGCCAAACAGGCGCATGAACGCTCCGTGCGAGTGCAAAGCGCGCACGCACTCTCGCAGGACATCCTCCGCCTGCGCATGGTTGCCATCGATGGCGCGGCACTCCCTCGTTGGACACCCGGTGCGCATATTGACGTGGAATGCGGGCAGACGGGCATCTCGCGTCAGTATTCGCTGTGCGGCGACCCTGCCGAGACGGGAGCATACGAGATCACCGTTCTCAAGGATACGGAAAGTCGAGGCGGCTCCCGCTGGATTCATGAGCAGGCATGCGCGGGAGCGGTGCTTAAAATCCGCGGCCCACGCAACCACTTCCAGTTCGACGAAAAAGCCCGCCGCGTCATCCTTATCGCAGGGGGCATCGGCATCACGCCCATCCAGGCCATGGCGCGCAGGGCCAAGGCGCTTGGCATCGACTACGTCATTCACTACAGCGGCCGCTCGCGCGCCGGCATGGCTTACCTGAGCGAGCTCGATGCGCTGCATGGCAATCGCCTGGTGATCCACGCTTCGGACGAAGGCTCCCGTGCCGACTACCAGTCATTGTTTGCGCCATATACGCCTGGCACGCAAATCTATGCCTGTGGCCCGGCGCGCATGCTCGAAGCGCTGGAGCAGGCCACCACCCATTGGCCTGCCGACAGCCTCAGAAGCGAACACTTCCACGTGCAGGCTTCGGTCGACCCCAGCCTGAACCACGCATTCGAGCTGCACCTGAAGGACTCGGGGCTGGTGCTGCAAGTCGCGGCAGATCAGACTGCCTTGCAGGCATTGCGCGCGGCCAATATCGATGTGCCCAGCGATTGCTGCGAAGGACTGTGTGGATCTTGCGAAGTCCAAGTGCTGGAGGGTGAAGTGGAACACCGCGACATGGTGCTGACCCGCAGCGAACGCGAGGCCAACACCAAGATGATGACCTGCTGCTCGCGCGCGGCCGGAACCCGGCTGGTCATCAATCGGTAGCGACCGCCAAGTCCGAACCACTTGCTCATCCAATGGCTGGGTGGATAGAGACATGCCGAGCCCGGCGTGGACTGATTCGAGCTGTCCTTGTTGGGCTTTTCCCATGGCGTCTGTTGCGCGTTGCTGGTGACAACCGATTTGAAGGCACCCTACCTCAAGGCCCTCAAGTCAGGCCGTTGAAGGTTTTGAGCCTGCAGCCGAAGTTGCATGCATGAGAGATATCCGGCGCCATGTTCCTCGCAGACTCGACCAGGGATATGGCGGCCTGAACCGCAGTTGGCCAACCGGATACCGTTATCGGTAAGCACCGTCGGCAGGAAGCGGTATGGCTGGTTGCAGCGCGTACAGGAAATTATCCGGCAGCAGCAGGGTATACATGGCGCGGCTGGCGGGGATCGAACCCACGACCCTTGGCTTCGGAGGCCAATACTCTATCCACTGAGCTACAGCCGCGTGCTGTGTTGCGTAAGACGCGATTGCAAAAAGCGTTCCTGACGGAAGAGTCCCTGCAACCGGACTGTGGATTATCGCACGGCTGGGAGGGGTCCGGGACGGGATTCAGGGTCGGCGTCGCGCGGCAGGTGATTTTGAAAGCCCAGCCCCGCCAAATAGGCATCCACTGACACACAGCCCGTCTGGACCAGGGAGAAACTACCTTCGTTGAGAACCCAATTGTGTATGAGCCCGACAAACAGCGCATGCAGGCCCTGGGCCGCTGTGTCCGCGGGCATGGGAAGCGTGACGTTCAATTGCGCCGCGGCCGCGGACAGGTCTTGAGTAAACTTGTTGCATGAGACCTGCGAGGCGGCGGTATGGCGCTCTCGCACGGCTGCAAGTTCGCCGACGTATTCCATCTTGAACATGGCGGTGTCGAAGACTTTGCGGCGGCGGTCCTCGAGGCCGACGTTTTCGAATACATTGCGGATGGACTTGCGCACCCGCTCCAGCGGGGAGAGTTCTCCGTAGAGGTCATCACAGATTTCATCGAACGGCATGCAGACACGCGCCAACATGGAGTTGAAGACGTCCACCTTGTCCTTGAAATGCCAGTACACCGCGCCACGGGTCGCGCCCGCGCGTTGCGCGATGTCGCTCAGGGAAGAGCGGGCCACGCCTTTTTCGAAGAACACTTCTTCCGCCGCATCCAGAAGTTTGGTGCGGGTTTCGTCAGCTTCTGCCTTGGTTCGCCTTGCCATGTGTAAAACCCTACGTGAGTCTGGTTCTTTTGTTCCGCGCCCAGGGGGCGGCTGTGATGAGTCGGTAAAGTTCGAATTTTTCTAATTATACATTTATGCATGTATGTATAATTGACGGATCAAATTCATGGGATATAGGGTTATTGCGTCCTTGTCCCCCGGCGCTGCCCGGACTTGCCGGCGCCACAACTGATGAATACCCTCACCAAATAATCAACCGGAAGGACTTTCATGCATCCCGTGTATGAAGCAAATCAGACGTCGGAAGGCTACTCCTGCGCCTATGTTTTCCGCCGCTCCAGATCAGCTGCGCTCGTTTTCACCCTGGTCGCGGCCATGGGCCTGAGCGCATGCGGCGACAAGAATGCCGGCCAGCAGGCCGGACAGGGCCAGCAAAAGCCGCCGGAAGTCGGCGTCGTCACGGTCGAGCTGCAGAACGTGCCCATCGTGTCGGACCTGCCCGGCCGCCTCGAAGCTTCGCGCGTGGCTCAGGTGCGTGCCCGTGCTGCGGGCATCGTGCAAAAGCGCCTGTTCAAGGAAGGTTCGGATGTGAAGGCCGGCCAGGTGCTGTTCCAGATCGACGACACGCCTTACAAGGCCAATCTGCAGAGCGCCCAGGCCACGCTGGCCCAGGCCGAGGCCAATCTGGCACAGGCCGCGTCCACGGCGCGCCGCTACAAGCCGCTGGTGGAGGCCAATGCGATCAGCAAGCAGGAGTATGACGTGGCGGTCGCCAATGAAAAGGCAGGCCAGGCGCAGGTCGCGGCGGGCAAGGCCGCCGTGACGAATGCCAACGTGAGCCTGGGCTATGCCACGGTGACGGCGCCGATTTCCGGGCGCATCGGCCGCGCGCTGGTGACCGAAGGCGCTCTGGTGGGCCAGGGAGATGCCACGCAATTGGCGGTGATCCAGCAGATCAACCCGATGTATGTGAACATCACCCAATCGTCTTCGGAGATCCTGCGCATGCGCCAGGCGCTGGCCAGCGGCAAGCTGTCCTCGGACGGCAAGGCGGGGGCGCGCGTGACGGTATTCACCGATGATGGACGCAAGATCCCGCAGGAAGGCCGCCTGTTGTTCACCGATCTGACGGTGGATGAGACCACGGGCCAGGTGCAGGTGCGCGCCGAGATCCCCAATCCCGATGGACTGCTGCTGCCCGGAATGTACGTTCGCGTCCATCTGGAGCAGGCGCAGATCGACAATGCCATGGTGATCCCGCAGCAGTCCGTGACCCGCAACGAGAAGGGCAACTTTGTGATGGTGGTGGGCGAGGATGGCTCGGTCAGTCCTCGTCCGGTGCAGATCAGCCAGTCCCAGGGAACGAACTGGGTCGTGACCTCGGGCCTCAAGCCCGGTGAAAAGGTCATGGTCGATGGCCTGGTGAAGGTAGGCATGGGAGCCAAGAAGGTGACCCCGGTGCCATGGACCGGCACCTCGCAGCCGCAACCCGCCCAACAGCCCGCGAGCGCCGCGTCGGCGCCCGCGTCCGCTGCGTCCGAACCTGCATCGGCAGCTTCGTCCGGCAAGTAATCGGAACGGCCTCACATGTCGAAGTTCTTTATCCACAGGCCCATCTTTGCATGGGTGATCGCCATATTCGTGGTGCTGTTCGGTATTGTGTCGATCACACAGTTGCCGGTGGCACAGTTCCCGTCCGTGGCGCCGCCCACCATCACGGTGACGGCGACCTATCCGGGGGCGACGTCCGAGACGATGACCGACTCGGTGCTGCAGCTCATCGAGCGTGAAATCAACGGCGCCACGGGTCTCATGTACATGGAGACCAAGGCTCCCGCCGGCGGACAGGGCACGCTCACCGTGACCTTTGCTCCCGGCACCAATCCCGACCTCGCGCAGGTGGACGTGCAAAACCGCCTGTCCCGCGCCCTGCCCCGGCTGCCCTCCGTCGTGCAGTCGCTGGGGGTGCGCGTGGACAAGGCGATGAGCAACTTCCTGATGATCCTGGCATTCCAGTCCACGGACGGGGCCACGTCGCGCGATGACATTGCCGATTACGTCAATCGCAACGTGCTGCCGGAAATCCAGCGGCTGGACGGCGTGGGCAAGGCGCAGCTGTTCGCCGCCGGCCGCGCGATGCGCATCTGGGTCGATCCCGCCAAGCTGCAGGGCTTCGGCCTGTCGATCGCCTCGGTCAATGCGGCGATAGCGGCGCAGAACCAGCAGATCTCCGGCGGCGCGCTCGGTGACGCGCCTTCGGTTCCCGGCACCACCATGAGCGCCACGATCGTGGTGCCCGGCCAGCTCACGACGCCGGAGCAATTCGGCAACGTGGTTCTGCGCTCCAACGCCGACGGCTCCACCGTCCGCATCAAGGACGTCGGGCGCGTGGAGCTGGGCGTGGAAACCTATGCGTTCAATTCGCGCCTGGACGGCAAGCCCGCCGTCGCGCTGGCGGTGCAGCTGACATCGACCGCCAACGCCATGGCGACCGCCAAGCTCGTCAACACCAAGATGGCGGAGCTCGCCCCCTTCCTGCCCTCGGGCGTGGAATGGTCGGCGCCCTATGACACATCCAAGTTCGTGAGGATTTCCATCGAGAAGGTGGTTCACACGCTGCTGGAAGCCATCGTGCTGGTGTTCATCGTGATGCTGATCTTCCTGCAGAACATCCGCTACACGCTGATTCCGACGATCGTGGTTCCCATCGCCCTGCTGGGTACGTTCGCGGTCATGCTGCTGGCGGGACTGACGATCAACATTCTGGCGATGTTCGCCATGGTGCTGGTGATCGGTATCGTGGTGGACGACGCCATCGTGGTGGTGGAAAACGTCGAGCGCATCATGAGCGAGGAAGGCCTGCCGCCCAAGGAGGCGACGATCAAGGCCATGGGCCAGATCCAGGGCGCCGTGGTCGGTATTACCGTGATTC
>NZ_JBEBOW010000103.1:0-14671 GCF_040396215.1 Diaphorobacter ruginosibacter
AGTACAAGCGTACGACAAGGCGAAGCAACGACGTATCGAGGGTTGTGTTAGCGGCCCTAAAAGCCACTCGCTCAACGCAACGAGTTCATTCCGACTTCGGGTCACCGATGCCAATGAGCAATTCTGCGGCGCTCCCACTTGCCCATGCGCAAATGCAAATGAAAGTTACGAGCGCGCCAATGCAGATCAAGAACCCGATTGCGATGACGAAAAGAATGATTGCCGTTTCCATAGATAGCCATGCTAGCCCAATCCGCACCGAGAACACCGCATCGTGGGTCTCGACACACACGCCGGTGGTGCAGGCCCCCAGGTGGTGCGCCCTTCCGCGTCTGATACGCCGAAGTCCAATTGAACAAACCAAAAATAACCTAATCGGGCCACCGAAGTGCACCGTATTTTCCGGACGCGTGCTGGAGTCACTTTTTCTTTTGTCGGTACTTTTCAAAATCACACTCGCCAAATCATCTGTTTATGCGGCATTCAACAGGAAATGTTAGTCCCTCTGGGCCATCCGCCAGCCTCCTTCCTGCGGGTTAACGCCAATCCGCCGCACGCATTTATCGTCGCATCGGACGATGGAAGCCGTCTCCACGCATTTGCAAAATACCGGATACAAGACCGGCCGCCAGGAGCCGAATTCTCACGACATCCAGTGCAGGAGACAATCGCATGCCGCATCCCACTCAATTCCGATTCCGCTTGCTGGCGGCCGCCCTTGCCATCGCCGGTGGCAGCCCATGCGCGATGGCGCAGACGCAGGGTATTTCCGATGGCGAGGTACGCATCGGCGTGCTGACGGATCTCTCCGGTGTCTATTCCGACGCGAGCGGCAAGGGTTCGGTGCTGGCCGCGCAGATGGCCATCGACGATTTCGTTGCGCAGAACAAACCCAGTTTCAAGGTCAAGCTGCTCTCGGCGGACATGCAGCTCAAGCCGGACATCGGCGCATCGATAGCACGCACCTGGTTCGACCGCGAGGGGGTGGACATGATCACCGATCTGCCCTCCTCCGCCGTCACGCTGGCGGTGATGAATCTCGCGGTCGAGAAGAACAAGGTCGTGATTCCCACGGGCCCCGCTTCGCTGCGCATCACCAATGAGGACTGCAACCCGACGACGATTCACTGGGCATACGACGAATACTCGCAAGGCCAGGGCACGGCACGCGCGATCACCGAGGCGGGCAAGAAGACCTGGTATTTCATCGAGGCGGATTACGCGGGCGGCAAGGCGCTGCGCGGCGGCTTCGAAGAAGCCATCAAGAGCGCGGGTGGCCAGGTGCTCGGCGCATCCAAGCATGCGCTGGGAGCCTCTGACTTTTCCTCGCAGATCGTCCAGGCCCAGAGCTCCAAGGCCGAGGTGATAGGCCTGGCGAATGCCGCTGGCGACACAGCCAACGTGATCAAGCAGTCATCCGAATTCGGCGTCACGCCCAAGCAGGTGCTGGCGGCGTCGCTCATCCACATCACCGAGATCCACGGCATCGGGCTGAAAACCGCCAAGGGCCTGTACCTCACCGATGGTTTCTACTGGGATCGCAACGACGCATCGCGCGCATGGGCCCAGCGCTTCTTCGAACAGCGCAAGAAGATGCCGACCATCGTGCAGGTCGGCACCTACTCGGCCGTGCTCCACTACCTGAAGGGCGTGCAGGCCGCAGGCACGGATGAGGCCAAGGCCACCGTGGCCGCCATGAAGAAGATGCCGGTAAACGATGTATTCGCCGAAAATGGACGCATACGCGACGATGGCCGCATGGTGCACGACATGTACCTCTATGAGGTGAAGTCGCCGGAGGAGTCGCGCAAGCCCTGGGACTACTACAAGCTCAAGGCCGTGATCCCGGCCGAAAAGGCGTTTCGCCCCATCGAGCAGAGCACCTGCAGACTGGTGAAGAAATAGGAACGCGTTCACCGCCCAGGCAGCGGATGGCGGGCCGCGCTGCCTTGCGGGCCGCGCTTTCCATTCACCCGGAACGCGCCGGCCAGGGTACCGGGTCCATCACGTAGATTCACGTAGTCTCACGTAGACTCGGGCCTTCGCTGCCTCACACAGGACAGGCTTGGCAGTGCGCCAGAGCCTCCCACGATCCGTGCCATTTACGCGACTCACCACCAAGCTCACTCCGCCAGCCACCACGCCCTATGAAGTGGCCCGCCTCGCCACGGGCCTTGAATCCCAGGGCGCGGCGCGGGTGGTGCTGGTGCGCGCCCCCGCGGGCTTCGGTAAAAGCACCGCGATGACGCAGAGCTACCGCGCCATGGAGGCCCGGGGGCGCTCCGTGGCATGGCTTACGCTCGACTCGCTGGACAACGACATGTCGCGCTTCGTCCACTATCTGGGCGAGATGATGATGCATGTCGGCATCGTGAATTCCCAACCCTTCAGTCCAATGGAGGCGGTCGATGCCATCGCCGCGCACGACAGCGCCTTCACCTTGTTCATGGACGAACTGGATACGCTGCGCGATGCCGGCGTGCTGGGACTGCTGCGTGAAATCATCGACCGCCTGCCGCGTGGCGGGCAGATGGTGCTGGGCAGCCGCAGTTGGCCCGATCTGGGATTCGGCCGTCTGCGCGCACGCGGCCAGTTGGTGGAAATCGGACCGCCGCAATTGCGCTTCTCACTCGACGAAACACGCAGTTTCCTGCACAACCGCGACGCCCTCCTGCCCGAGCATGCGCTGCTCGTGCTGCACAACCGCTGCGAAGGATGGGCCACCGGGCTCTGGCTGGCGTCGCTGGCGCTGCAGCGCCGCCCCGATACCGTGGCCTTCGCGCAGGAATTCTCCGGCTCTGACCAGGCGCTGGCCGACTATCTGGCAGAGGACGTTCTCCACGGCGAGACGCCCGAAGTGCGTGAATTCCTGCTTCGCACCAGCGTGCTCAAACAGCTCACCGCGGGCATCTGCGGCGCTCTATGCCCGAACGTGGACTGCGCGGCGATGCTCGAGCATCTCGCCACGCATGGCGTGTTCCTCACGCGCATCGGCGATACGCCGCCCACGTGGCGCTATCACAGCCTCTTCGCCTCCTTTCTTCGCGCGCGGCTGGAGCAGCGCACGGATATCGACCATCGCCAGTTGCAGCTCGCCGCGTCGTACGCCTACGAGGCCGAAGGGCGGCCAGTCCCCGCGATCGACCATGCCGTGCTCGCGCAGGACAGCCCGCGCGCCATACGGCTGCTGTCCGCCAACGCCGATGCCTTCCTGGAGCAGGGCCGGCTGCGGCTGCTGGACCGCTGGTGCCAGGCCATCGGTCCCGAAGCGCTCGCAGACGACGCGCGGCTGACGCACCTTGCGCTCTGGGCCACCTGCTTCACGCGCGGCCCGGTCGACACACTGGCGCAAATGGGCTGCAGCGATGCGCTGCCCGGTCCAGGCGGCCCGCATGGCGGGGCCGGCTATCTCGCACTGCGCGCCATGCTGCTCGCGCTGCAGGATCGCTACGCCGATGCCTATGCGGCGGGCCAGCTTGCACTCAGGGCGATCCCCTCGGACCTGCCGTTTGCCGACAGCGCGCTGCTGAACCTGATGGCCAACATCACCTCGGTCCTGGGCATCACGGCGGAATCACGCAAGCTGCTGGACATGGCGCGCTCGCGTTTCGGCGGCAGCTCTTTCAACCGGATGTATGCCGAGTCGCTGGAAGGCATTCTCGACCTCTTCGAGGGCCGCATGCGCCAGGCCACCGCGCGCTTTCGCATCGCCGTGGAATCCACGCACCAGGCCACCTTCAACCAGGCGCATGGCAATGCCTGGGCCGGCGTGCTCTATGCCTACGCGATGTACGAGGCCAACCGTCTGGACAAGGCGGATCATCTGCTGAACATCTATCTGCCGATGGCACGCGACGTAGGCCTGCCGGACCACATGATCCTGAGCCACGCGCTGCGCACGCGGCTGGCCTTTGCCGCGGGTGATGTGGACAGTACGCTGCATACCATCGCCGAGCTGGAGCACCTGGGCCATCTGCGAAACCTGCCGCGCGTGATCTCCGCGGCCCACCTGGAGCGCGCGCATGTCTTCATGCAGCAGGGCAACGCGCGCGCGGCCCGCGACGAACTCGACCGCGCCTGCGGCGTTCCACAGAAAGAAGGCGCGCAGGAATACCGGCTGCTCGCGCAGGATATCGAATACCCGGAGCTCGCCGACCTGCGCTGGCGGACCTGTTTTGGCGACGCGCCCACCGCCGCATCCGACGCCGCCGCGATGGCCACGGCCGCCGAACGCGCGGGCCGCCACCGCAGGGCGCTCAAGCTGCGGCTGCTGCAGGCGATTGCCTTGCACCGCGCGGGACGGACGGTGAACGCGCTTGCGTTGCTGGAGCAGGTGCTGCAGGCTGCCTGCCGCGAAGGCTTTCTGCGGCTCGTGCTCGACGAGGTTCCCTGGATCAGGCCCTTGCTGTGCAGCCACCTGCTGGCACAGCGCGACGGCGGGCGCCAAGCAGATGATCCCATCTACGCCGAGTTCCTCGGCCAGTTGCGGACCGCATCCAACATCGCCCTGGACGCCGAGCCCGCGCAGGACGCTCCGCTGCCGCCGCAGGAGCCGCTCACGCGCAAGGAACTGCATGTGCTGCAGTTGCTCGCGCAAGGCTACTCCAACAATGCGATCGCCGAGAAGCTCGTGGTGGCGGACACAACGGTGCGCACGCATCTTCGCCACATCAACGCCAAGCTCAATGCCACGAGCCGCACGCAGGCCGTGGCGCTGGCCCGGCGGCTGCGGCTGATTCCCTGAGAACGTGTTTCCGGTCTCGACACCGGCGCGGCGCTCACAGCGCGCGCGCGATCACTTCCTTCATGATCTCGTTGGTACCGCCGTAGATGCGCTGGATGCGCGCATCCATGTACATGCGTCCGATGACATATTCGCTCATGTAGCCGTAGCCGCCAAAGAGCTGCAGGCACTCGTCCACCAGCCTGCCAAGCGCATCGGAAGCCCATAGCTTGGCCATGGAGGCCGTCGCCGCGTCGAGACGCCCATCCAGTTGCGACTGCACGCAGCGGTCGATGAATGCCCGGCCCACCTGGATCTGCGTTGCCAGTTCCGCGAGCTTGAAGCGCGTATTCTGGAATTCCGCCACCGGCTTTCCAAACGCCTGGCGCTCACGCACGTACCGCAGCGTCGCCTCATACGCGCCCTGCATCATCGCCAGCGAGTTCACGGCGATCAGCAGCCGTTCGTACGACAAATCCGACATGAGCTGGGAAAAGCCCCGTCCCGGCTCGCCGCCCAGCAAGTGGGAGGCGGGCACGCGCACGTCGTCGAAAAACAGCTCGGAAGTGTCCTGCGCCTTCATGCCGATCTTGTCCAGGACACGCCCCACCCGGTAGCCCGGCAGGTCCTGTGTCTCCACTGCCACGATGGAGATGCCCCTGGAGCCGGCCGCCGGATCCGTGCGGACCACCGCAAGCACGAGGCCCGCTAGGAATCCGTTGCTGATGAAAGTCTTCGTGCCGTTGAGCACATAGCAGCCGCCATCGAGCGCCGCGCGCATGCGGATGCCCTGAAGGTCGGAACCCGCGCCCGGCTCGGTCATGGCGATCGCGCCAACGATCTCGCCGCGCGCCATGCGCGGCAGCCATCGTTCCTTTTGCTCGTCCGTCCCATGGTTGAGCACGTAATGCGCGACGATGCTGTGCACCGCCACGTTCATGCCGGTGAGCGAGCGGCGGTACAGCTCCTCGCCGATCACCGCCTCATGGCGGAAGTCCCCGCCCGCGCCGCCGAACTCCTCTGGAATATCGGTGCACAGCAGCCCCAGCTCACCCGCCCGGCGCCAGAGAGCGTGGCCCACGTGGCCCTGCCTGCGCGCCTGCTCGTCGCCAGGCTCCATTTCCTGCTCGACGAAGCGGGCCACGGTTTCCCGGAACAGGCCCAGTTCCGCATCTTCCCAGGCTGGCTTGAATTCGATCACGATGGTGTCTCCCACATATCCTCGCGCGCAGCTTTCCAGCGCTCCAGCAGATCCTGCTCATCGGCCGCCTGCGGGCGCCCCGGCACCCGCAGCGCGTGATTGGAAAAACGCGGCGCGGGCGCGGGTTGCGTCAGCCCGTCGGCTCGCACGAAAGTGCCGCGCGCCACATTGTGACGATGCTGCACGGACTCATCCCAATCGAGCACGGGCGCGACGCAGGCATCGGTTCCCTCCAGCAGCGCGCACCACTGCTCCCGGGTGCGTGTGAGGAACAGATCGGCCAGGCGCACCTTCAGCGAAGGCCACCAGCGCGAATCCATCTGCGGATCAAACTCCGGGTTCTCCGCAAGCCCGCACAGGCGCCTGAACTCCGCGTAAAACTGCGGCTCGATCGCGCCCACGGCCAGGAACTTGCCGTCGGCGCAGGCGTATACATCATAGAAATGCGCGCCGCCATCGAGCAGGTTCTCCCCGCGCTCGTTGCTCCAGCGGCCCGAGGCTTTCAGGCCATACATCATCGACGAGAGCAGCGCCGCGCCATCGCTCATGGCGGCATCGACGACCTGGCCCTTGCCGGTGCTCCGCGCTTCATGCAATGCGCTGAGAACGCCCACCGCCAGCAGCATCGCGCCACCGCCGAAATCCCCCACGTAATTGAGCGGCACCGAGGGACGCTGCCCCGCCTGCCCTATGGCGTGCAACGCGCCGCTGATGGCGATGTAGTTGATGTCATGCCCCGCCGCGCGCGCCAGCGGACCGCTCTGGCCCCAGCCGGTCATGCGTCCGTAGACCAGCGCCGGATTGCGAGCAAGGCACACATCCGGTCCGAGGCCGAGCCGTTCCATGACACCAGGGCGAAAACCCTCGATGAGCACATCCGCCCGCCCGATGAACTCCAAGGCCCGCGCGCATCCATCGGCATCGCGCAGGTTCAGCGCCAGCACCTTGCGGCCCCGCGCCAGCACATCATGCGGATCCTGTGCCTTGCCCTCGCGGCCTATGCGCAGCACCTCCGCGCCAAGATCCGCCAGCACCATCGCGCAGAACGGCCCCGGGCCGATTCCCTCCATTTCAACGACCTTCAGCCCGTTCAGCGGCCCACCCATCGCGACTCCTCGTATTTCCAGAATGCAGGAAGTATTGCGGCCCGCGATGCCCGCCGCAATCGTCTTATCCGACGATTGGCAATGCGCATTCCATAGGCCATCATCCAGCCAGACATGACCAGCCAACGCACAGGGAGACAACGAAACCATGAGCACCGCCAGCACCCCGCAAGACTCTTACGCCATGGACATTCCCCTGCTCCTGAAAAACCTGCTGGTGAGCGCCGCGCGGCACCACCGCCACGGAGAAATCGTCTCGGTGATCGGCGGCAGCAAGACCCGGCACACTTACGCGGAATGCGAGCTGCGCGCCCGCAAGCTCGCGCAGGCGCTGCAGGCGCTCGGTATCCAGCCTGGCGATCGCGTTGGAACACTGGCCTGGAACGATCATCGCCATTACGAGCTGTATTTCGGCATCACCGGCATTGCCGCGATCTGCCACACGGTGAATCCCCGCCTCTTTGCCGAGCAGATCGCCTACATCATCAACGACGCGCAGGACGTGGCGATGTTCTACTCGCGGGACTTCGCCGGGCTGGTCGAGCAGCTCAAGCCGCTCACTCCCGGCGTGAAGCACTGGGTGTCAATCGACGACGCGGACGACTCCTCCGTGATCTGCTACGAAAGCCTGCTCGCCGCCCAGGACGGAAAGATGAGCTGGCCCGAGTTCGACGAGCGCAGCGATGCCTTCCTCTGCTACACGTCCGGCACCACCGGCAACCCCAAGGGGGTCGTCTACACGCACCGGGGAACCGTGCTGCATGCCTATGCCGTCGCCCTGCCGGACGCGCACGATGTCTCGGCCCTCTCGGTGCTGATGCCCGTCGTGCCCATGTTCCATGCGAACGCCTGGGAAGCGCCGTTCTCCGCAACGCTCACGGGGGCCAGGCTGGTGCTGCCCGGCTCCAGGCTTGATGGACAGTCGCTCCACCAGCTTATCGAGACGGAGGGAGTGACGCTGTCCATCGGCGTGCCCACCGTGTGGTTCAACGTACTGTCCTACCTGCGTGAAAACCGGTTGCGCTGCGGCACGCTCAAGCGCCTGCTGCTGGGCGGCTCGTCCACCCCGCTGTCGATGATCCAGGCCTATGCCGAGCTGGGCGTGCTGGTCACCCAGGGCTGGGGCATGACCGAGACCGCGGCGATGACGACGTCCTCGCAACCGCTGGCCCAGCATCGCGGCACGCCCATGGAAGAGCTGCAGACGACCATCTACCAGACCGCGGGCCGCGCCGTCGCGGGCGGCGACATCCGCACGGTGGACGAAGACGGACAGGAGATCCCATGGGGCAGCGGCCGGCCCGGCGAACTGCAGGTGCGCGCGCCCTGGGTGATCCAGCGCTACTTCCGCGCCGCGGCTCTCGCCACCACCCCGGACGGCTGGCTGCCCACCGGAGATATCGCGCTCATAGATGCCGACGGCTTCATGCGCCTGACCGACCGAACCAAGGACGTCATCAAGTCCGGCGGTGAATGGATCTCCTCCGTGGATCTGGAAAACCTCGCCATGGCCCTTCCCGGCGTGCAGTACGCCGCCTGCATCGCGGGCCGGCATGGCCGCTGGGGCGAAAGGCCGGTGCTGATCGTGCAGCCGCGCGAAGGAGCCGTGCTGACCGAGGCGCAGGTGCTGCGCTCCTTCGAAGGAAAGATCGCCAAGTGGTGGACCCCGGATGCCGTGGTGTTCATCGACAGGATTCCCATGACGGCCACCGGCAAATTCAACAAGATGGATCTGCGCAACCGCTTTGGCGGATATCTGCTGGACAAGTCCTGACCCATCATTTCAAAAGCAGCCAATATGCAAGACGTATTCATCTACGACCACGTGCGCACGCCGCGCGGCAAGGGCCGCGCCGGCGGCGCGCTGAACGCCATCACGCCGGTGCGGCTTGCGGCGCAAGTCCTGGCAGCGCTGCGCGAGCGCAATCGCATCAACCCCGCCGGAATCGACGAGGTGGGCCTCGGCGTAGTCATGCCCATTGGCGAGCAGGGAGCCGACATTGCCCGCGTGGCCCTGCTCGAAGCGGGCTACGGCGACACGGTCGGCGGCTTTCAGCTCAACCGTTTTTGCACCTCGGGCCTGGACACCGTCAAGCTGGGTTTCGGCCTGATCGCATCCGGGCAGGCGCAGGCCGCCATCGGCGGCGGCGTGGAGTCGATGTCGCGCGTGCCGATCGGCAGCGACGGCGGCGCGGTCTATACGGATCCCTGCGTCGGCATGCGCTACCCCTACATTCCCAACGGCGTCGCCGCCGACCTGATGGCCGCGCTCGATGGCGTGAACCGCGAACAGATCGACGCCTACGCAGTGGAAAGCCAGCGCCGCGCCCATCAGGCGGTGAGTTCGGGACGGTTCGACGCATCGCTCGTGCCGGTGCGCGACCGGCTTGGCGAAGTGGTGCTCTCCCGCGACGAGGCCCATCGTCCCGGCACCACCATGGAGGACCTTGCCAGGCTGCCGCCCGCATTCGAGAAACCCGGCGCCGCAGGCTACGACCAGATCGTGCTGCGCCGCTATCCGCAACTCGAGCGCATCGCGCACATTCACACCGGCGGCAACTCCAGCGGCATCGTGGACGGCGCCTGCGCCGTGCTGCTGGGCAACACCGGGTATGGAGCGCGCAACGGCCTGAAGCGCCGTGCACGGATCCGCGCCGCGGCGAGCTGCGCGGATGAGCCGCTGCTGAGCCTCGGGGGCCCGGTCCCGGTGACGGAAAAGCTGCTGGGGCTGGCCGGCATGGACATCTCCGACATCGACCTCTTCGAAGTGAACGAGGCCTTCGCCGTCGTGCCGATGCGCTACAGCGCGCGCTTCGACATCGACCCGCAAAACATCAACCCCAACGGCGGCGCGATCGCGCTCGGCCACCCCTTGGGCGCCACCGGCGCCATGCTGCTGGGCACCCTGCTCGACGAGCTGGAGCGCCGCGACCTGAACACCGGCCTGGTCACGCTCTGCGCCGCTGCGGGCCAATCCACCGCCATGATCATCGAGCGGGTCTGAAACATCCGGAGCGCCACTTCCCATGTCCACCGAAACCACCCTCACCTTCACCCTGGACAGCGACGGCATCGCGCTCGTCCGGCTCGATGCGCCGACGGCAGACACCCGGCGCGCAGCTCCTCACTCGCTGCAAACAGTGATTGCCACATTGCAGGCGCTTGGCGAAAACGCCCGGATCGCGGGCATCGTGCTGCATGCATGCGGCTGCGATTGGCTCGAAGCCGAAAGCGCGCAGGACTGGCTGGATCTTTGCAGCCTGCGCGATGCCCGGGAGATCTCCGGCCGGCTGCTGCAACGCAGCAAGCAACTGCGCGCGGTGGAGCAGCTCGCCAAACCGGTGGCCATCGTCCTCGAGAACGACTGCCTCGATCTGTGCCTCGAGTTCGCGCTGGCATGCCACTACCGCGTTGCGGCTGGCGGGCGCAAGCTGCGCCTGGGCTTCCCCCTGATCCAGCGCGGCCTGCCGCCCAGCGCCGGCGCGACCCAGCGCCTTCCCCGGATCGCCGGCATTCCCGCCGCGCTTGCGCTGCTGCTGTCCGGCCATACCTGGGATGTGGATACCGCACGCCGTGCCGGCGTCCTGAGCGACGCGCAGCCCACTGCCGACGAGGCCGTCGCCAGCGCACGCCACTGGCTGCTGGGCCACCCGCAGCCACAGGCGCCCTGGGATGCCAAGGGCTACCGCGTTCCCCAAGGCGCGGGCGCCATGGCGGCGCATGCGAGCCGCAGCTTCACCGACAACATCGCCAGTCTGCGCAAAGCCACCCACGATACGCAGCCCGCGCCTCCCGCCATTCTTTCTGCGGTCTATGAAGGAACGCAACTGCCCATCGATGCCGCGCTGCACATCGAGGCGCAGTGCGCCGCCCAGGCGTTGGCCGATCCGGCCAGCGCCAACCAGATCCGCACACTGTGGCTGCATGCGGATCAGGCCCGGCAACTGGTGCGCCAGCCCCAAGGCATCGAGCCGGCCGCGGCAAGAAAGCTGGGCATACTCGGCGCGGGACTGATGGGTGCGGGCATCGCCCAGGTCGCCGCCGCCGCGGGCATCGACGTGGTGCTGATCGACAGCACCGCCGAGCGGGCGCGGGCCGCCCTCGAAAAACTGCGCGGCTCGCTGGAGCGCCAGTTCGCGGGCAAGCAGGGCCGAACGGACAGCATCGTCGCGCGCATCGATGCAAGCGCCGACATGCAACGGCTGCGTGGCTGTGATTTCGTCATCGAGGCGGTTTTCGAGGACCGCTCCGTCAAGGCCGATCTCATGCGGCGCGCAGCACATGCGCTCGGCGACCGCCCGCCGGATTTCGTGTGGGCCAGCAACACGTCGACATTGCCCATTCACGGCCTGGCGGGGTATTGGGAGCTGCCGCAGCAGGTGATCGGCATGCATTTCTTCTCACCCGTTGCGCGCATGCCGCTGCTGGAGATCATTACCGGCCCCGCGACGTCCAGCACCACGCTCGCTCGCGCCATGGACCTGGCGGCCCGCCTGGGCAAGACGCCCATCCTGGTCAACGACAGCCCTGGCTTCTACACCAGCCGCATTTTCTGCGCCTACATCGACGAGGGCATGGCCATGCTTGCCGAAGGCGTGAACCCCGCGCTGATCGAGAACGCCGCTCGCCAGGCAGGCTTCGCCACCTCGCCGCTCGCGGTGACGGACGAAGTCTCGCTCGATCTGCAGGCCCTGGTCATCAACCAGGCAATGCGCGACGGACTGCCTGAAAAATTCCAGCGCCGCGCCGCCAGGGCGGTCGTGGACCGGATGAACCAGCTCGGACGGCTGGGCCGCAAGAGCGGCTGCGGTTTCTATGACTATCCGCCGGATGGAGTCAAGCGGCTGTGGCCCGGACTGGCAAGCGAGTTCCCGCTGCTCGCCCGGCAGCCATCGGTGGATACGGTGCGCACCCGCCTGCTCCATATGCAGGCACTGGAAGCCGCGCGCTGCATCGAGGAATCCGTGCTCACATCGGCCGCCGACGGCGACATCGGATCGATCCTGGGCCTGGGCTTTCCCGCCTGGACCGGCGGCGCCCTCTCCTATATCGACACCGTCGGCTGCGACACGTTCGTGAAACAGTGCGATGCGCTGGCGGAACTCCATGGCGAACGCTGGCGCCCGTCTCCCTGGCTGCGCGAGCGCGCGGACCGGCGGCTCACGTTCCACGGCCGCGGGAGCACGGACACGCCTGCCGCGGCCCGGCACCCGGCATGAGCATCATGTCGATTGCGGCAGGCGCGCATCGTACTCCTCGCCAAAATGCGTGGTGGCGCGCACCGAGCCATCATCGAACTGCAGCGTGCGCTCGGGCCAGCGCAGCGCTGCGAGCTTGAAATCGCGCTCCGGCGGCCTGCCCTGCAGGCGCGCCGTCCAGCGCGCGCCGACGGAATAGTCCACGCAAAACACGTTGCCGTGCCTGCCATGCCAGGCAAACGCGGGGATGTCCCGGAAAAGATCCTGATCACCCTTGCCCAGGGCTGCGCGCCCGGCCGCATGCACGCGCCGCCAGTAATGGCCCACCACAACGGGGATACGGTCTTCGTACTCGTTCCACCAGGCGACGCGTTCGACAAAGCGCCACTTGCCTCCGGCGTAGAACGGGTCGATCCCCTGGCGCTCGACACCCGAGGTCAGCACCTTCAGCGGATTGAGCATCTGCTTGTTGGATTCGTTCTCGGAATGCGCGGCCAGGAACGGCGGCTTGTGCACGCCGTCTTCCAGGTCGTGCGGCCAGAGTTCGCGCTCACGCCGCATGCGCTCTTCAAGCCGCGTCCGCACGGCCTTGCGCTGCGCTTCGCTTTCCCAGTGATCGTATTCACGGCGTACCGAGCCCATGGGCAGTTGCCGCGCCGTGCCGATCTGCGGCTCGCGCCAGGCGGCATGCACCACGCGCAGATCGGCGCGCTCCAGCGCAATCGGCAGGAGCGAAAGCAGCTCGATGATTTCGTCGCGCTGGGCCGCGTCCGGACGCCGGTAAGGCGCATATTTCCGGTCGTCGCGCGCCATGCGCTCATCAAAGAACCAGCCGGAGCCGTCCTTCGCATCCTCGCGCAGCAGGTTGATCTCATGGTTGCCGATCACCGCGACGGCCCGCCCGGCCTCGATCCAGCGGCGCGCCAGCGCCAGCACCGAAGGGCTGTCGGGGCCACGGTCACAGAAGTCGCCGACGAACACCAGCATGCGCCCCTCGGGGTGCGCGCCGTGCTCGTCATATCCAAGATGGCGGATGAGCTGCGACAGGGCCTGGTATTCACCATGGATGTCGCCAACTATGTCCAGAGGCCCGTCGGGCAGGGGTTGAATCAGGCTCATGACCAGGATTCTGTCAGCAAACAGTGCCGCCCGCTTTCACCAGCGGGACCGCCTCATGAGCACTTTCCGCCAGGAATCACATGATGCATGCGCTCAAAAATCCCGATGCGCAGGATTCATGCACTCATGGAGACCGACTGATTCCAGCCCGTTTCCAGCGCCCCGGACATTCCGGCCATATCGTTCGACAACTATGGAAATCGTCTGACTGCAATCCCGCGCGGGAAGATCATCATAGAGATTGACATCGCCGCTCTCTCTAACGATTGATTGCATTGGAGAAACATCATGTTCCAGCGCTTCATGAACCCGACCCTCATCTACACGCGCCGCATTCAGCAAGGCCTTGAAGAGGCGCGCATGGCTGCGCTCGAACACGAAAGCGCCGCGGAGCACCATGCCGCCCTGGCGCATATGTACCGGGAACGCGTGCATCGCCTGCAAATGGAGATGAGCGCGGTAACCAGCGAAGCCGCGCCCCAGGGAGCGAAGGCCGAAGCGATGCCCGGCGGCGATGAGGGAGTGGAGTCCTCCGCAGCGGCGCAAGTGCACCGGATCACGCCGCGCGGCGCCAAGCGGGACGACGGTGCGGCGGGCTCTGGGCTCATGCCGCAGGGAGTCGCCGGCTAGGCCGGCATGCGGCTTGCCGGCCTGGTTGTCAATGCCCGGTCGAATCGGCACGGCGGGTAGTCTCGAACAGGAACCAGGTACGCTGCTCCGTCTCCTCTATCCACTCCTCGATCAGGCTGGCGGTGGCGATGTCGTGTCCTTCGTCGCAGACATCGTGCGCCCCGCGCAGGCGCGCCGCCAGCGCCTTGTTGTCCTCGCATAGTTCCGCCAGCATGTCCTCGGGCTCGACGTACTCGGCGTCGTTGTCCTCGATTTGCTGCAGGCGCGCGATGTGGCCGATCGAGCGCAGGGTGGAGCCGCCCAGCTTGCGCACCCGCTCGGCGATGAGGTCCGTCATCGCAAACAGCTGGACGCTCTGCTCGTCGAGCAACAGATGGTAGTCGCGGAAATGCGGGCCGCTCATGTGCCAATGGAAGTTCTTGGTCTTCAGGTAAAGCGCGAAGACGTCGGCAAGGATGGCGTTCATCGCGCCGGTCACCTCACGCGTGGCCTCCGCGCCCAGATCGGTCGGCGTGGCCAGCGGCGCCCGCCGCCTGCGCTGCGCGGTGGCCTTGCTGTCCAGGGATGGTTTCGCTTTCTTCATGATGCTCTCCTTCAATGATGATGAGGACTGACAGGTTCACGAATTCAGGAAAGGCCGCAGGCCCGCGCGAAGCGACTCGGTTGCGCTGCATATCGTCATCGTCGATGGGCA